>PLIR01000379.1 GCA_003139415.1 Myxococcales bacterium
CCTGTGCACGGGCCTGTGCACGGCTGCGGTCGAAGGACGCCGTCGGAGAAGTTTCCTTGCACGATCGCGCCCTCCGCGAATGTCTCCCACTCCGCTTCGGTCGGAAGCCGCGCCGCGAGAAAGCGCGCGATCGCGTCCGCCTCGTAGTAGCTGACGTGCGCCACGGGCTCGTCGTCGCCGGCGACGCGCATCCCGGCCAGCGTGAACACATTGAGGCGCCCATCCTCATACGACGAATGCAAAGGCGATGCGAGACCACGGGCACGGACGAAGTCGAAGCCATCCGACAGCCACAGCGACGGCGAGCGGTATCCGCCCTCGTCGATGAAGGCCTTGAGCTCGCGCACCGAGACGAGCCTATCGGCGAGCGCGAACGGTTCGACCCACCGCTTGTGACGGGGCCGCTCGTTGTCGAAGGCAAAGCCCCGACCTGCGGGCGCGCCGATCTCGCGCAGCCCGCCAGCACACGGCACGAAGCGAAGCGGATCGGGCGCAGACGGACGCCCCGACGGCGGCGCCACCGCTCGGTACGCCGGACGCAGCGGGCTCTCCGAGAACGCGTGCAGGATGTCGGTCAGCAAGAGCTCCTGGTGCTGCTCCTCATGCGCGAGCCCGAGCTCGACGATGGGCAATACCGACGCGAGCTGGTCGCCATCCGCCGCCGACAGCAGGCGCGTTACCTTGTCGTCGACGATCCGTCGGTAGTCGGAGACCTGCGCGGCGCTTGGCCTGGACAGCAAGCCCCGCTGCGAGCGCGGATGGCGTGCTCCGACGGCGTCGTAGTACGAGTTGAAGACGTACGCGTAGCGCGAGTCGACGACGTCGATGCCCGCGGGCTCGAGAACGAATGCCTCGAAGAACCAGGTCGTGTGCCCGCGGTGCCACTTCGTCGGGCTCGCGTCCGGCATCGATTGCAGCTGCTGGTCCTCGGCCGAGAGCGGCGCCGCCAGGCTCTCGGTGCGCCCGCGGGTCTCGGCGTACGACGCGAGCAAGCGATCCCTTTCTCCGGCAAGGTCGGCCCCGGTGGTCGGGGGGTTGCGCATGGCGAGGTTGGTCATTGGGCGAGGGCACGGAACACGAGCTGGACGCAGATCGACCCTTCGCCCACCGCCGAGGCGACGCGCTTGACGCTGCCCGAGCGAACGTCCCCGACAGCGAAGACACGCGGACGGCTCGTCTCGAGCAGCAGCGGCGCACGGGTGAGCGACCAGCCCGCCTGCGACAGATCTTCGGGGCCGAGCTCGGCCCCCGTCTTGATGAATCCCTTCTCGTCGAGCGCGACGCAACCTTCGAGCCACTGGGTGTTCGGCTCCGCGCCGGTCATCGAGAAGACATGGGCGATCGGCCGCCTCTCCGTGACTCCATCCGGCCCGCGCCACGTGACGGCCCGCAGGCGATCGTCGCCCTCGAGCGCGACGATCTCGGTGCGGGGGCGGAGGGTGATGTTCGGGTTCTCCTCGATGCGTCGGATGAGATAACTCGACATCGTCGCGGCGAGACCGGATCCCCGGATGAGGACATGGACGTGCCGGGCTCGCTCCGCGAGAAAGACCGCGGCCTGGCCGGCCGAATTGGCGCCACCGACGACGATGACCTCTTCGCCGCGACAGAGCTCCCCCTCGAGCGCCGCCGCGCTGTAATAGACACCCGCGCCTTCGAACTTGGCGAGGTCCGCAAGCGCGAGCCGCCGGTACTTCACGCCGCTGGCGATGATGACCGCGCGCGACCGTATGATCGATCCGTCCGAGAGGGTGATCGCGAACCCGGCATCGCTGTGTTGGCACACGAACCGCGCGGCGCTGCGCGCGACCGCGATTTCGGCGCCGAACTTCTGCGCCTGCGCGAGGCCGCGCGCCGCGAGCGCCTGGCCTGAAATGCCCGTCGGAAAGCCGAGGTAGTTTTCGATCTTGGAGCTCGTTCCGGCCTGGCCGCCCGGAGCGTCGGCCTCGAGAACGAGCACATCGAGCCCCTCGGATGCGCCGTACACGGCGGCGGCAAGGCCGCCCGGTCCCGCCCCGATGACGAGCAGGTCGCGGACGGCACCGGCTTCGAGCGTGGTGTTCAGGCCGAAGCACTCGGCCACTTCCTCGATCGTCGGGTTCTTGAGCACCTTCTCGCCGCGGCAGATGACGATGGGCACGTCGCCCGCGCCGACATGAAAGCGATCGAGCAGCCCCTGGACGTCCTTGTCCCGATCGACGTCGAGGTACGCGTACGGATGCGAGTTGCGCGTGAAAAACTCTTGCAGCCGGAGGGTTCCGGCGGAGTGGTTCGAGCCGATGAGCGTGGCGTCGCCGAGCCGGTGGGCGAGCAGCCCGACACGCCTCAGGATGAACGCCCGCATGAACAGCTCGCTCAGCTCCGAGTCGGTTTGCACGATGCGCCGGAACGCCTCGGGGCCCAGCGCGAGCACCTCACCCGCCTCGAGGGCGCGTGCGCGTACAAGAGCCCGACGCCCCGACAGCACGGTCACCTCGCCCGTGAACTCCCCCGCGTGGTGCACCGTGACGAGATCGTCGCTCGTCAGGCCGGGCCGGACGATCTCGAGCGCGCCGGAGAGGACGACGAAGATTCCCGCGACCATGTCGCCCTGGTTGAAGAGGACTTCACCGACGTGCATCGGGCGACGAGTCGCCACCTTGGCGATACGCTCGATCTGCGCGTCGGTGAGCTTGGGGAAACGCTGGGCGCGTCGCCCGTCGTCGTCCGTCGCTGCGGGGTTCGATTCGGCGGTGTTCATCTCTTGTTCCGCACCCGGCATGCTACGCGCCTAGCACGCCCGTCCAGCAAGGTCTGGTACGGCGTCAACGAGCCCCCGGCACCATGCGCCGTTCGATGACGGCGAACGCCCCCTGCACGAGGAGCGCCAGGAGAGCAGCCGGTACGGCGCCCTCGAGGATCATCTGGGTGTCGTTGAGATTCAAGCCGGTGCTGATCGGCTCGCCGAACCCGCCGGCTCCGATGAACGCCGCGATCGTTGCGGTGCCGACGGCCGTGATCGCGGCGGTCTTGATCCCCGTCAGGATGACCGGAGCCGCCATGGGGAGCTCGACCCGCAAGAGGAGGTCGAGCGGCGAGAGGCCGAGCGCCGCCGCGGCCTCCCGCAGAGTCAGGGGGATTCCCCGCAACCCCGCCAGGGTGTTGCCCGCGATCGGGAGCAGCCCGTACACGAAGAGCGCGACCATCGCCGGGAGCGCACCGACCCCAAGGAGCGGAACGGCGAAGCAGAGCAGGGCCAGCGAGGGGATCGTCTGGACGAGGCCCGCCGCGGAGAGAAGGATCCCCCCGCCTACGCGCGATCGCGCCGCCAGCACTCCCAGCGGGACCCCTGCCAGCACGGCGAAGAACGTGGCGAGAAAGACGAGGACGACGTGGCGTGGACCGTGGAGGACGATCACGTCGCCAATGCCCCGAAGGAGCGACGGGCGGTTCGCGGGACCCGAGGGAACGGCGCCCAGGAAGCCCGCCGCGATGTCGGCCGGAGCGAGCCGACGCACCTCCGCCTCGGCGTTCAAGCGCGTCATCGTCGGGGCGTCGATCCGACCTGCAAGGGCCTCGATGGCCGCGAACGAGCGGGGAAACGAGCTCCGCGCCGCCAGGCGGTACACGATGATTGCCCGGTACGACGGGAAGAAGTGACGATCGTCGTCGAGCGTGACCAGGTCCAGCCTCGCGAGCGCCGCATCGGTCGTGTAGGCGTCGGTGACGTCGGCCGCACCGTCTTGAATCGCCACGTACGCGAGCCCGTGGTCCATGCCGCGCGGGGCGAAGGCTTCGAGCCCATAGGCCGCGCGGAGCCCTGACCAGCCGTCCGAGCGACCGACGAACTCGTTGCTGAGGGCGATTCGCACGTTCGTGTGCGCCGCGAGATCGGAGAGCCGGGTCACGTGCAGCGCCAGGGCGCGCTCGCGTTTCATCCCAAGTGCGTACGCGTTCTCGAAGCCGAGCGACGCCGTGATCCCCAATCCGACACCCGAGAGCGCGCGTGCAAGGTCGGCGTCGCCGGCGCGCACGTCGTGAAGGAGGCTCTCTTTGAGCGAACCGGAGTACTCGGGGTAGAGATCGATCGCGCCGTCCTCGAGCGCCGCCAGCACGATCGCCGTCCCGCCGAGGCCCTCGACGTGCTCGACGCGGCCCTCACCGGCCGCGCGCGCCGCGCGCGCCACGATCTCTGCGAGGATCATCGACTCGGTGAATCGCTTGGAACCGATCCTCAGCGTGCCCGCCTGCGCAGTTGCGGTCAGACCGAGCCACGCGACGAGCGAGAGCGCGGCGTACGCCCACCTCATGCTAACGGCGCCTCCAGGTCCGGGGGTCGCGGCGGTGACACGAACGCGCGCTGCGCCGACACGAAGGCGCTCACGAAAGGCGTCGCGGGGCGCTCCACGAGCTCCCACGCGGCGCCCACCTGGACGAGTCGACCGTCGTGGAGCAGCGCGAGACGCTCGCAGAGGAGCGCGGCCTCGGCCAGGTCATGGGTGACCAGCAGCACGGTCTTGGCGAGCCGCGTGACGATCGCGAGGAGATCGTCCTGCAACTCGGCCCGGACCATCGGATCCAGCGCCGTGAACGGTTCATCGAAGAGGAGCACCTCGGGATCGAGCATCAGCGCGCGCATGATCCCGACGCGCTGGCGCTGGCCGCCAGAGAGTTGATCCGGATAGCGGGTAAGCAGGTCCCGCTCGAGCCGGACGAGCGTCAGCAACGAATCGACGCGCTCCTCGATGCGCGCGGTCTTCCAGGCAAGCCGGCGGGCGACGAGCGTGACGTTGCCGCCCGCGGTGAGATGAGGGAAGAGGCCGCCATCCGAGATCACGTACCCACAGCGCCTCCGCACGGCTCGCGCCGTCTCCGGGCCCACCTCGATGCCATCGAAGAGCACGCGTCCGGCGTCTGCGACGACGAGGCCGAGGACGGTGCGAATGAGCGTCGACTTCCCCGACCCGCTGGGTCCTATGAGGGCCACTCGCTGCCCGCGGCCGAGCGAGAGCGACGTCGGGTGAAGGATCGTGGCTTCGCCGTACCGTTTCGCGACGCCGTCGAGAACGAGCACGGTGTCGATCCTTACCACGCGCTCGTGAGCGCGGTTCCTACCGCGGGGGACGTGTCACGGCGAGCGCTCCCCGGAGGCCAGGGGCACGAGCCTCGCACGGCCGAGGGCGCTATCGGCGATCTGCACCGCAAGGCCGACGCAGGCACCCACGAGCGTGGCGACGATCCTCGCCACGGCGACCTGCTCCTCGGGCAGCCCAGCCAGCGCCAGGAGGAAGACGACGTACATGGCCACGAACGCCGAAAACAGACCGTACGTGGCCTTCTGAAACGTGTACGCGCCGAACGCTGCCGCGCCGACGAGGCACGCAAGGGCCACGCGCGGCGGCCGGGTCGAGAGGAGCAGCGCCGAGGCAGAGGCGACGCCGGCGAGCGTGCCCAACGTCCGAGCGAGCGCGCGGGCCATCGTGCTCTGAGTGGTGGGACGCAGCACGAGCAGGGTGGTCATGGGGACCCAGTAGCCGTTGCGAATGGACAGGGCTTGCTCGGCCGAAAGCGCGAGCGCGAGCCCCGCCGCGAGATGCAAAGCGTAGCGGCGCTCCGGGGCCGGGGGCGGCGCGGGCCCGACCACGCGGCGCAACGCCATGTGCGCGAGCGAGAGCACGAGGGTCTGCGCGAGGCCACCGGCGACAATGAGCAGGGCGCGCTCCCCCGCGTGCGCCAGCGAGGCGGGGTAGCTCGTCGCCACCACCCCCGCGAGCGCGGCCTGCACACCAATCCACGCCGCCGCCGGCCCCCGCGACGCGGCGAACCCGCAGAGCGCACCGAGCGCCGCAACCACGACGACCGCCGCCATACCGTGGGCCGCCGCGACAGAACAGAGCGTCGCCGACGCGCCGATCACGAGAGTCACGCCCGCCAGGGGCAGCATGTGCGATCCAAACAGCTCGAGCCCCGCTCCAAAACCGACGAGAAACGCCCCGCTGGCCGCGACGACCCCCTGAAGCGGCCTCCCGACGGCAAAGCCCACGGCGAGCGCCGTGACGACGGCCGGAACGCGCACGGCCGCGCCGGCGGGCTCGAAGGTCCACGCTTCGCCCGTGAGGGAGCGGAAGGAGAGAGAGCGGAAGGCGCGGGAAACGGCGGGCAGCAACGTGGGGACCGGGTGGCCGGCGTGCGGGAGGGCCTGGACCGGATTCTGGTATAGCCGTCAATGGATGGCCACCCCGCTCGAACGCCGCTGCGGGACCTGCGCCCGGTTCGTGCGGGTCATGGAGACCATCTCGAGCAAGGGCGAAATCCGACGCGAGGGCCAGTGCATGCTCGGGATATGGCCGTCCCCTCTGTACGAGACGAGCACCTGCGGGGAGTGGGTCGGCCGCGGAGAGCTCAAGGCTCGGGCGCCGAGCCCGGGGCCCGTGCGGAGCAGGACCCGAGCACCGCGGACGGCCACCTCGCGCCACGAAGACGCCGTCTCACCCCCCGTCCCTGCTACCCTCCCCGAGGATCTTCTCGAGATGGACACCGAAAGCTTCCGACGTGTGTTGATCGAAGTGATCCGCGACGAGCTCGGGGTCGGCGAGGCGAGCATCGCCGGCAAGTGGGACGGCGGCGAGATGATCCTCAAGCCCGGCAAAGAAGGGCTGCAGGAGAAGCGCGTCCCTCTGGACGCGCTCTTTCACAAGATCGTCATGATCCGCGACCGCCTCCGGGTGCTCGAACAGAAGATCAACGGTCACCCCAAGCTCGGGGCGGACGACAAGCTGCAGATGCAGCAATACGTCACCGCTTGCTACGGTTCGCTGACGACGTTCAACGTGCTGTTCGCCGACCGCGACGACCAGTTTGTCGGGCAGAAGGGCGAAGACTGAGCCCGAGACCGACGCCGGGCTGCAGAGCCGGCGTCAGCTGGGGGGGCGGCGGTCACGTCAGCCGGCGGCCGGGGTCCGTCGGAGGTAAATTGCCGCCTTCTCTTCGAGCACCCGGAACGTGAAGGACTCGGTGAGATAGAGCTCCACGTCCGTGCGATCGTGGAGCGTGTAGCCGACCGACAGGTCTTGTCCGACGGTGAGCTCGTAGTCCCCGCCGCGGGTCGAGAGGAGGACGGCGCCGCCCCGGATCGCGGGGGCCCAGATGAGGGATCCCTTGGGCAGGCTCTCCTCGATCCGGCGGCGAAGCGGGTAGCCGTCCTCGCTGTCGGCGTTCAGCTCGTCGAACGCCTGGATCCCCACCGCCAGGGCGTAGGGGCCGTTCATGCCGGCGGCGCGCAGGGCCTCCATCGCCGCGACGACGGCCCGCGGCCACGCGAGGATCTCGGGCACGTCGATCGGACTGTGGGGGCTCGCTTCGATGATTCCCGTGATGTTCCCCTCCTTGAATCCGTGAAAGATGTCGTCGTCTTCGGCGCGCGCGACGCGCTCGGCCACGGCGATGACGGGATCGAGATCGAGGTCGTCGGCGCCGCGGGACGCGTAGTCGAGCTCCAGGATTTTCATGGTGAAGGGGGCCCGCAGCTCCACGAGGGGCTGAACGGCGCGAACCGCGTGCGACACGCCGGCGACGGGCCCCTTCGCGATGGGCCTGAGGCGACCGGTGTTGACCGCGCCGAGTTTCCAGCCGTGCGGCCCGGAGAAGTCGACGACCTTGCGGCCCGCGAGGTTGAGCTTCAGGACACGCCGGGCCTCGTCGTCGACCTGCTCCCACGCTTCGTCGGTGAGGGGTGCGTGCGCGCGCTTCAGGAGGTCCATCACGCGACTCCCTTCAGGCTCCCGATGCCGAGACCCGACGAGACCGGAGCTCCCGTCGCCTCGGCGCCGGCTTGCGTCTGCCGCTCGACCGCGAGAATGGGACCCTTCGCATTCAGGTACTTCTCGATGTTGGCGTCGAAGATGTCGCTGTGACGGCGAATCCACTCGAGGTTCATCATCGCGTGCTCGATTTCCTCGTTCTTGTTGTGCACGAGAACGCCCCGCAGCTCCTCGTCGCTGCAGGCTTCGGC
>PLIR01000515.1 GCA_003139415.1 Myxococcales bacterium
ACGACGACGACACCCGCGAAATCTGCGTCATGATCCTGCACCGGGCCGGGTTCCGTACCGCCCAAGCCGAGAATGGGGCCGTCGCCGTCGAGAGGGCGCTCGCTCTCGCGCCCGACGTGATTATTTTGGACCATTTGATGCCCGTCATGGATGGTCCCGAGGCTGCGCGACGGCTGCGAGCCGATGCACGAACCCACCACACGCCGATCGTCATGATGACGGGATTTGGCAGTGCCACCGCGCGTGAAAGGGGGGGGAGCGCGAGCGCGGATTGTGATGCGTACCTCGACAAGCCGAGCGAGCCCCAACAGATCGTCGCCGCGCTGCGTGCAGCGCTTCTCTTACCGGCTGTTCGGTTCGTCCATGCGGGCGCGCTCGCCAGCGTCGGGCCCGACGCGATTTCGACGCTCGCCGCCCCATAGCAGCGACCGTTCGCGACCGCCGTCATCTCCGACTTTATGGGTCGGGCGACGGGATCCTTGCGGCCGGGCATTCTCCGAATGCGCCTCGCATTTTGCTTCTCCGCGTCGGAGCCCCGAGCGAGCAGCGGAGCGGAGCGGCGAGTCCGATCGGCAATGGGCGGGGACCAGACGCGCGACAAATCGCTCGGCACAACGCTCTCGACGAACGTCCGAGCCCACGCAGGAATCTTGCACGCGCTGGGCGCCGGGGAGAGCAACCATGAACGCGTCGGAATTGATGACCAAAGAAGTAGAGACCTGCCGCGCCGGTGACACCCTCGAGCGGGTCGCGCAGATCATGTGGGAGCACGACTGCGGCGCGGTGCCTGTCGTCGACGGCGATGAACGCCTTGTCGGAATAGTCACCGACCGTGACGTCTGCATGGCCGCTTATACGCGTGGGCACTCGCTCCCGCAGATCCCCGTCTCCGACGTGATGGCGCACGAGCTCCACTGCGTCAGAGGCACGGATCCGCTCCGATCCATCGCGGCGCTGATGAGACGAGCGCGCGTCCGGCGCACCCCCGTCGTCGACGGCGAGGGACGCCTGATGGGCATCGTGTCGATGGCCGACCTGGCCCGGCACGCCTACGGCTCTCTCGGTCAAAAGAGCGACGAGCTAGGCCACGACAGCATGGCGCGGACGATGGCCGCGATCTGCGAACCGCACGCCGCTGCCGCCGCAAAGATCAAGCAGCGGGCATTGGTGATCGGACTTCTCACCGACGCCGAGGTGGCGAAAGTCAGCAGCACCGAGCAGACCGACCGCCTCGTCGAGGGCGACGAATACGTCGATCTCACGAACCTCGACGCAGGCGTCCGCCAGATGCACGCGACTTCCGGCGTCGACCCTGGCCATGTTCTTCCGCGCAGCGCCGTGTCCGACGTCTCTTGGGCGAAGATCGTGAGACTCGTCGCGACGTGATTCAGCGCGGCCGACGATCGCTTCGCGTTACCTGGATTTCTCCGAGACCGTGCCGTTCACGGGCAACGGCGCGCTCATCGGCACCGGTGCCGCGAGGAGAGGTCGAATCAGCTCGATCGGGATCGGAAAGACGATGGTGGAATTCTGGTTCGAGCCCATGTCGAGGAGCGTCTGCATGTATCGCAGGGCGAGCGCCGCCGGCTGGGTCGAGATGATCTGAGCCGCGTTGGCGAGGACTTGCGCCGCCTGGAACTCCCCCTCCGTCGCGATGATCTTCGCCCGCTTCTCGCGTTCGGCCTCGGCCTGTCGCGCGAGCGCGCGCACCATGGATTCGGCAAGCTGTGCGTCCTTGAGCTCGACCGTTCCGACCTTGATCCCCCACGGCTCGGTCTGACGATCGATGATCGCACGAAGCTTGTCGTTGATCTTGTCTCGGGCGCCGAGAAGTTCGTCGAGACTCGATTGACCGAGCACCGCCCGAAGGGTGGTCTGGGCAATTTGCGAAGTCGCCTCCATGAAGTTGTATACGCGGACGATCGCCGCCTGGGCGTCGATGACCTGGAAGAAGATCACCGCGTTGACCTTGACGGTGACGTTGTCGCAGGTGATGACCTCCTGCTGCGGCACCTCGAGCGTGATGACGCGCAGGTCGATCTTTCTTACGTGGTCGACCCCGAACGGGAAGACGAAAAAGAGGCCGGGCCCCCTCAGCGGCATCAAGCGACCGAGCCGGAAGACGACGCCCCTCTCGTACTCCCTGGCGATCCGTATCGCTGAACCGCCCAGGCCGAGCGCGAGCAAAACGAAGATTCCCATCACCATGGCGTCGGTCATTGGCGCGTGTCGAATGCATCGCACGTGCCGAATCACCGCCGAAAGACGTGACATCCGGCACACGCCGTGGCCTGCGGCTGATGGTCGCGCTTGTCCACGTGGCAGTTGCTCGTGCACGACGCGCGATCGGCCCGCGGAGGTTCGTGGGGCGATACATGGCAACTTGCGCAGTCGGCGTGCCCCGGCGCCCCGTGCAGCGCCGGCAGGGTGGCCGGCGCATGGCAGGTCTTGCACGCCGGGGGGGCGGCGACTCCGCCTGGGCCGTGCGGGCGATGGCAGGTCGCGCATCCGCCGGCGACCGTGGCGTGCGCTCCGCCCGTCTCGGGCGCATGGCACGTCGCGCATGTGGGGGTGACCTGCCCGGCGTGAGGCTCGTGGCAACCGACGCAGCGCTGGTGGCCAGCGGGTGCGGACTTCTGCTCGGCCGAGTGGCAACCGCCGCACGGCACCGCGGCCGTGGGCGCGTGCGCCACGGCCGGGCCATGACACGACGTGCACTCGCCGTGTCCACGGTTCGAAGCCACGAGCGTGGTCTCGCGCGCGTGGCACTCCTTGCACAACGTGGTCTCGCTCACTCCGCCGAAGGCATGCGGCTTGTGACACCCTTCGCACGCCACGCCTCCCTTGTGGGCGGCCGTGTCGGAGATTGCGACCTTGGTATGGCAGCTTGTGCACGCGGCCGCGAGGACGGTCGAGTCGGGCCCATGGGGCGCATGGCAGGTCACGCATGCGGCCTGGGCTCCGTGGCGGACTTGGACATCTTGATGGCACCGCACGCACGCCGCCGCGGCGCTCCCGGGCGCGTGCGGCAGGTGGCAGTTGATGCATGCGCCGTGAGCCGGCACCGTGCCCTCGGCCAGCGTGGTCTTGGCGCCATGGCACCCCACGCACGTGGTGTTGTTCGCCGCGAAGTCATGTGGCGCGTGGCAGCCGAGGCAGGAGTCGTGCGCCTCCGGATGGGGCGCCTCGCCTTGCGCATGGCAGGCGGCGCAAGCGACGAGCGCGACCGACGCCGGCTGGTGAGCGTGATGGCAATCGAGGCAGCCCTTCGAGTCGGGGTGCGCGGCGTGCTTCGTCGCACGCTCCTCGTGGCAGCTCGTGCAGTCTGCGGCGACGATGGACGGCGACTCGTGCAAACGGTGGCACGTCGCGCACTCGACGGTGGCGTGCTGCACCACGGCCGGAAAGGCGCCCGCGGCCCTGGCGTGGCACCCCACGCACGTCGGCGCGGTACGCCCGGGGGCGAAGACGTGGCAGGTGAGGCAATCGGTGGCCATCGCGCCCTGACCGCCGTGATGACCGATCCCCGATTCCTTGGCGTGGCAATTCTTGCAGACGATAGTGCCTGGGTTTTTGAACCCGTCGCGCTCGATGGCGTGGCAGTCGTTGCACTTCGCCTTGTCGCCGCCGACGTGCGACTCGTGCCCGGCGCTCGTGCGGTATTGCGCCCACGACGCGGGGACGCGATCCGGCGGGATCCCGGGAGGCCCGTGGGGCCAGAGCTTGACGAGCGCCACGGCGCACGCCACGAGGATCACGACGCTGGCCGCGAGGCCCCAGGCGATCCGCCGCGCCAACGGCGTCATGGACCGACCCCGTGGCAGAGGCGGCACGGCAAGTCGTGGTGCTCGTCCTTCCGACTCGAGAACCCAGGCCCATGCGGGTTGCCGCCAGGGCCGCCGACACTATGGCAGCCGACGCAGAGTTGCTCGCCTCCGCCCCCGTGACAGCCGGCGCACGACGTGGGATCGATGCGCGCCTGCACGCCGTGCTCCCCGTTCGCCCATCCCGGCGGGTGCGGGCTGCGCGTCGACCCGCCGGCGACGTTCTCGCGCGTGTGGCAGTCGATGCAGGAGCTCTCGGTGTGGCAGGTCGTGCAGAGCCCCGGGTCGCCCCGTGCCTCCTCCGGATGGCGAGCGAGAAAACCGGCGCGATGGAGCCCGGACAGGCTCACGTCGCCCAGGGCAAGCTTCCACGGGAGCGCGGGGACCGTTCCCTCGCCGTGGCACGACGCGCACTGACGTTCTGTATGGCAGCTGGCGCAGAGGTCGCGGGCGCTCGCCGCCCGAACACCGTGCTCACGGACGAAGTCACCGTCATGAACGAGGTGATCGTCCGGCGGAGATCCCTCGTCGGAGAGGTCGACGTGACAGCCGGCGCAATCGCGCAGCGCCCACTGCTCGCGGTGCTCG
>PLIR01000047.1 GCA_003139415.1 Myxococcales bacterium
GCCCGCGCTGGGCAGCGGCGTGGCGATCCCGGCGACGGCGCTGATCCACGCCTCGTACGGAGACTCCGTCTTCGTCGTCGAGGACAAGAAGGACGAGGGGGGCGCGGCGTCCAAGGGAGCCGACGGCAAGCCCGTCAAGGTGGCGCGGCAGCAGTTCGTGCGCACCGGCGCCTCGCGCGGCGACTACATTGCGATCGCCGACGGGATCGCGGCGGGCCAGGACGTCGTCAGCGCCGGCGCCTTCAAGCTGCGCAACGGGTCCAAGGTGACCGTGAACAACGACATCCAGGTCGACGCGCAGCTCGCCCCCCGCCCCGACAACCGCTGACACAGACAAGAAGTNNAAGTAGCGAGGCGCCATTGCCATGAAGTTCACCGACGTCTTTGTCCGCCGGCCGGTCCTCGCGATCGTCGTCAACCTGGTGATCCTCATCGCCGGCTTTCAGGCGGTGCGGTCGCTCAACGTGCGGCAGTATCCCAAGCTCGAGAGCGCCACGGTGACGGTACGCACCGCGTACGTCGGCGCCAACGCGGACCTCGTCCGCGGCTTCATCACGACGCCGCTCGAACGTTCGATCGCGGCGGCCGACGGCATCGACTACATCGAGTCGCAGAGCACGCAGGGGCTCTCGACGATCAGCGTCCGGCTCAAGCTCAACTTCGACGCGGCCAAAGCGCTCGCCGACATCAGCGCCAGGGTCAACCAGGTGCGGGCCGACTTGCCGCCCGAAGCCGAGGTGCCCGCGATCAACATCGAGCCTTCCGACGCGCAGATCGCGGCGATGTACTTGAGCTTCGGCTCGGACATCCTCGAGGACAACCAGGTCACGGACTACTTGATCCGCGTCGTGCAGCCTCGCCTCTCGGCCATCGAGGGCGTGCAGCGGGCCGACATCCTCGGCGGGCGGACGTTCGCGATCCGCGCGTGGCTCAAGGCCGACCGGATGGCGGCGCTCAACGTGAGCCCGTCGGACGTGCGCAATGCGCTGGCCGCGAACAACTATCTCGCCGCCGTCGGCACCACCAAAGGCGCCCTCGTCCAGATCAACCTGACGACGTCGACCGACCTCAAGTCCGTCGGCGAGTTCAAGAACCTCGTCATCCGCCAGCAGGGCGGCGCGCTCGTCCGCCTGCAAGACGTCGCCGACGTCGTCCTCGGCGCCGACACGTACGACCAGGACGTGCGCCTCTCCGGCGACCGCGCCGTGTTCATGGGCGTCTGGGTCCTGCCGAACGCCAACTCCCTCGACGTCATCGCCCGCGTGCGCAAAGAGGTCGACATCATCCGTGCCGAGCTGCCCACGGGAATGAACGCGCTGGTCGCGTTCGACTCGACGGCCTACATCGACAGCGCGATCCACGAGGTCGTCCACACGCTCACCGAGACGGTCCTCATCGTCATCCTGGTCATCTTCCTCTTCCTCGGATCGCTGCGGACGGTGCTCGTGCCGCTCGTGGCCATTCCCGTGTCGCTCATCGGCGCGGTCTTCTTGATGCAGCTGCTCGGCTTCACGCTGAACCTGCTGACGCTGCTCGCCATCGTGCTGGCGGTCGGCCTCGTGGTCGACGACGCGATCGTGGTGGTCGAGAACGTGGAGCGGCACATCAGCGAAGGGCGCACCCCGCTTCAGGCGTCGCTCATCGGCGCCCGCGAGCTCGTGGGCCCGGTCATCGCGATGACGATCACGCTGGCGGCCGTCTACGCGCCGATCGGCTTCCAGGGGGGCCTGACGGGCGCCCTCTTCCGCGAGTTCGCCTTCACGCTCGCGGGCGCCGTCTTCATCTCGGGGATCGTGGCGCTCACGCTGTCGCCGATGATGTCCTCGAAGCTATTGGCGCCGCACGGGGCCCCGGGCAGCAATGGGTTCATGAAGCGGGGGACGGACGCCGTGTTCGACGCCGTCCGCCGCGGCTACGCGCGCGCGCTCGACGCGACGCTCTCCACGCGGCCCGTCGTTTACACCGTGTGGATCGTGCTGACGCTCCTCGTCGTGCCGATGTACATGTTCTCGCCGAACGAGCTCGCGCCGAACGAGGATCAAGGCGTCGTCTTCGGCGCCATCGACGTCCCGGCGAACGCCACGCTGGAGCGGCTGACGCCCTACACGACGCAGGTCAGCCAGCTCTTCAAGTCGGAGCCCGAGTTCGACCACAGCTTCCAGATCACGTTCCCCACGAACGGGTTCGGCGGCCTGCTGGTCAAGCCATGGGAAGAGCGAAGCCGCTCCATCTTCCCGATCCAAGAAGAGCTGAGCCGCAAGCTCTCGGCCATCGCGGGGATCCGCGCCCCCGTGTTCCTTCCCTCGGCGCTCCCCAACGCGGGCTTCTTCCCGATCGAGTTCGTGATCGCATCGACGTCGAGCCACGAGGAGCTCGTGCGCTACGCCCAGGAAATCGTGCAGGCGGCGGTCAAGAGCGGGCAGTTCGCGTTCCCCCCCATCACCGACGTGCGCATCGACGAGGAGAAGGCCGACATCGTGCTCGACCGCGACAAGATCGCGTCGATGGGCCTCACGATGCAGCAGATCGGCGGCGACCTGTCGGCGATGCTGGGCGGCAACTACGTCAACCGCTTCAACATCGACGGGCGCGCCTACAAGGTGATCGCCCAGGTCGAGCGCGCCGGCCGGCTGACGACCGACCAGCTCCAGGACATCCACGTCACCGGGCCCGGGGGCCAGCTCATCCCCCTCAGCGCCGTCGCGACGGTGCAAACGGGGGTCGAGCCAAGGACGCTGAACCGCTTCCAGCAGCTCAACGCCGTCAAGATCTCCGGCGTCGCGCCTCGGTCCGTCGACGGCGGCCTCAAGGTGCTCGAGGAGGCGGCGGCGAAGATCCTGCCGCCGGGTTCTCGCGTGGACTACACGGGCGAGTCGCGCCAGCTGCGTCAGGAGGGCGGCCGGTTCCTCCCCGCGATGGGCCTGGCGCTGGTGCTCATCTTCCTGGTGCTCGCGGCGCAGTTCAACTCGTTCCGCGATCCGTTCGTCATCCTGGCGGGCTCCGTCCCGCTCGCGATGTTCGGGGCGATGATCTTCACGTTCCTCAAGTTCGCGGGGCCGCCGGGCATGCACTTCAAGTTGACCGAGGGCTGGACGACGACGCTCAACATCTACTCGCAGGTCGGCCTGGTGACGCTCATCGGGCTCGTGTCCAAGAACGGAATCCTCATCGTCGAGTTCGCGAACGTCCAGCAGACGCTCGGCCTCAGCAAGATCGAGGCGGTGCGCATGGCGGCCGTGACGCGGCTGCGTCCGATCTTGATGACCACGATCGCGACCGTCATCGGGCACTTTCCGCTCACGCTCGTCACCGGCGCCGGCGCCGTCGCGCGAAACTCGATCGGCATCGTTCTCGTCGGTGGGATGACGATCGGGACGCTGTTCACCCTGTTCGTCGTGCCGTCGGTCTACGTGGCGCTGGCCAAGGACCACCGGGGAGAGCGCGCGAAAGAGACGGACTCCAACCTCGACGACGCGCCGGAAGAACCGCACAGCGCGATCCACGACGTCGGAAGCGCGGTCAGCGCGTAGCTTCCTCGAGACGCGATCGTCGCACGACCGTCAAGTTGTTTCTCGTCGATAAACGTCGACGCGATTGTTGTGGTGGCGCGCCTGGACCTGGCGTAAGCGCGCATCATGACAAGAACGACATGGTCGGCCATCGCACTCCTGTGTGCGCTGATAAGCCTGGGGTTGGGGTGTGGCAGCAACACCGGCGCTGGTTCGAGCAGCAGCGGGAAGTCCCAGAGCGGCACGTACACGTTGGCGGAACTCAGCGTTCCGACGGCGCAAACCCTGCCGAGCTGTACGTCGTCCATCGCCGGCCTCGTCGCCTACGTCCGCTCCACCATGGCGCTCGAGACCTGCAACGGCACTTGGCAGGTCATCTCCTTGCCCGCGGGTCCGACGGGTCCGCAGGGCCCCGCTGGGCCGCAGGGAGACGCCGGCGCACCCGGAAAGACGGGAGCGACCGGGGCCACAGGGGCGACGGGAGCCACGGGAGCCACGGGTAAGACCGGAGCGACCGGAGCCCAGGGTGCCACCGGACCCCAAGGTCCCGCGGGCCCCACGGGGTCGCAAGGACTGACCGGAGCGACGGGATCGCAAGGCGCCACCGGACCGCAGGGGCTCACGGGAGCCACGGGATCGCAGGGTGCCACCGGTGCTACCGGTGCCCAAGGCGCTACCGGACCGCAGGGGCCCGCGGGGCCCACGGGATCGCAAGGACTGACGGGCGCTACCGGGGCGCAGGGCGCCACCGGGCCGCAGGGGCCCGCCGGGCCGACAGGATCGCAGGGTGCCACCGGCGCCACGGGTGCCCAAGGCGCGACGGGTCCCGAAGGGGCGACGGGAGCCACGGGAGCCACCGGACCGGCGGGAACGACCGGAGCCACCGGACCGGCCGGCGCGACTGGAGCGACTGGAGCCGCGGGTGCAACCGGAGCGACGGGAGCTACCGGAGCCACGGGAGCCACTGGCGCTCAAGGCGACGCCGGCGCGCAGGGCCCCGCAGGGACCGAGACGCTGGTTCTGCTCAGCTCGATCCCCGCGGGATCCACGTGCGCCGATGGCGGAACGGAGATCCAGGTCGGCCTCGACAAGAACGGAAACGGCGTCCTCGATCCGAGCGAAGTCCAGCAGACGAGCTACGTGTGCAACGGCGTCACCACCGTCGTCACCGAAGGGTCGGACGCCGGGTCTTCTTCGACCGGAGCGATCGGCAGCGCGTGCACCACGGTGAGTGAATGCGCCTCGCCGGCGACGGCCTGCGTCGAAAGCACGTGCCAGGTCACGTGCTCGACGGACGCCGACTGCAAGAACCTGGGCTCCGCGTCCAACCCGTCCGCGTGCTTCTCCTCCACGGAGATGGGAACCTCCATCTGCACGATCCCCTGCACGCCGCTCACGAACGCCGGCTGCTCGCCGGGCAACGCCTGCGACCTGGCAAACGACCCCTCCAACACCGACGAGGTCATCACCTACTGCGCGGGCGCAGGCACCGTCGCCCTCGGCGGCGACTGCTCGGCGTCGGCCGGCTGCGCCAGCGGTCTGGAGTGCGTGGAGGTCGGAACCGCGGCCGACGGAGGCGCGATCGGCGAGTGCACTTCGGAGTGCACCATGGGCGGCAAAAACTGCCCGGCCGCCCAGACGTGCGCCAGCCTCGGCACCTCGGGCGCATCGCAGTACGGCCTCTGCGTCGATGCCTCGTCGGGCATGGACGCCGGAGCACCGTCCGGCGCGGCGCTGGGCGCGGCGTGCACCACGGTCAGTGACTGCGCCTCGCCGGCGACGGCCTGCGTCGAAAGCACGTGCCAGGTCACATGCTCGACGGACGCCGACTGCAAGGGGCTGGGCTCCGCATCCAACCCGTCCGCGTGCTTCGGCTCGACGGAGATGGGCACCTCCATCTGCTCGATCCCGTGCACGCCGCTGACGAACGCTGGATGCCCGGCGGGCAACACGTGCAGCCTCGCGACCGATTCCACCAACACCAACGAGGTCGTCACGTACTGCACCACTCCGGGCACCGTCGCCCTCGGCGGCACGTGCTCGGCCTCGGCCAACTGCGCCAGCGGTCTGGAGTGCATCGAGGTCGCAACGACGGCCGATGGAGGCGCGGTCGGCGAGTGCACTTCGGAGTGCACCATGGGCGGCAAAAACTGCACGCCCGGCCAGACGTGCGCCAGCCTTGGCACCTCGGGCGCATCGCAGTACGGCCTCTGCGTCGATGCCTCGTCGGGCACGGACGCCGGGGCACCGTCCGGCGCGGCGCTCGGCGCGGCGTGCACCACGGTCAGTGACTGCGCCTCGCCAGCGACGGCCTGCGTCGAAAGCACGTGCCAGGTCTCGTGCTCGACGGACGCCGACTGCAAGAACCTGGGCACCCCATCCAACCCGTCCGCCTGCTTCCCCACCAGCGAGATGGGGACATCCATCTGCACGATCCCCTGCACGCCGCTGACGAACGCCGGATGCCCGCCGGGCAACACCTGCGCCCTCGCGAACGATTCCACCAACACCAACGAGGTCGTCACGTACTGCACCACTCCGGGCACCGTCGCCGTTGGCGGCACCTGCTCGGCCTCGGCCGGCTGCGCCAGCGGTCTGGAGTGCATCGAGGTCGCAACCACGGCCGACGGAGGCCAGATCGACCAGTGCACTTCCGAGTGCATCGTGGGCGGCACCAACAACTGCGAAGCCAAACAGACGTGCCAGAGCCTCGGCACCTCTGGCGCATCGCAGTACGGCCTCTGCGNNGGCGTCCTGGCGGTTTTCTCCCCGGCGGTGCCTACCGAATCGCGGCCCCGAGCTGCGCGACGGTGGATTCGAAGGGTGAACGGTCGCCTGATTCCTGGCGGAGGAATGCTTCCACCGCCGGCATCTTGGCGAGGGCTTGATCGAGGTCGACGTCGCCGCCCTTGGCGTAGGCCCCCAGCACGATGAGGTCGCGCTTGGCCTCGTACGTCGCCACGAGGGCGCGGAGCTTTCGCGCGGCGTCGCGGTGCGCGGGCGCGACGATTGAGTCCATGACCCGGGAGAGCGAGACGGTCACGTCGACCGCCGGATAGCGACCTCGCGCGGCGAGCAACCGGTCGAGCACGACGTGGCCGTCGAGGATGCCGCGCACCTCGTCGGCCACGGGTTCGTCCATGTCGCCGCCCTCGACGAGCACCGTGTAGATCGCCGTGATGCTCCCCCGCGCCGATTGCCCGGAGCGCTCGAGAAGCCTCGGGAGTGCCGCAAAGACGCTCGGAGGATAGCCGCGCCGCGCCGGCGGCTCCCCCGCCGCGAGGCCGACTTCGCGCAGCGCGCGCGCAAAACGCGTCACGGAGTCGACCAGGAGCATGACTCGGGCGCCGCGATCGCGGAAGAACTCGGCATAGGCCGTGGCCACCTGCGCGGCACGGATCCGCTCGAGCGCGGCGGCNNCGCGGCGGCGTCGCTGGTCGCGACGACCACGACGCTCTTCGATCGGCCCTCTGCGCCGAGACATCGCTCGAGGAACTCGCCGACCTCGCGACCCCGTTCGCCGACGAGCGCCACGACGACGACATCGGCATCTCCCCCGCGCGCGATGGACCCGAGGAGCGTGCTCTTGCCCACGCCCGACCCGGCAAAAAGGCCGACGCGCTGGCCCTCGCCGAGGGTCAGGAGGCCATCGAGGACGCGGACGCCCGTCACGAACGGACGCTCGATCGGGCGCCGAGCGAGCGCGCCCGGCGGGTCGGCGTCCACGGCGACAGGCACCCCATCGATGTCCGGACCGCCATCGGCAGGTCGACCCAGGCCGTCGACGACTCGGCCGAGCAGACCCTCGCCCGCGCGCACCCGCCAGGGACCCCCGGTGGACTCGACGCAGTCGTCGGGGCCAACGCCGACGAGCGGCCCGAGCGGCATCGCGATCGCTGCGCCACCATCGAAGCCGACGACTTCGCACGCGAGCGGTTCGCCACGGCGAGCGACATGCACCACGTCTCCGACGCGCGCCCCTGGCAACGAGAACCGAAGGCTGAGCCCCGTGACCGAGAGAACCCGGCCCGAGGCCCGCACCGTGGGAGCCGACGCGAGGGCCGCTCTCAGAGCGCGGAGGTCGACTGGCATCGTTGGCCTCGCGAGCTCCGCCCCGCTGTCACTTCCCGACGGCGGCCCGCCTGGTCTCTTCGTCTTCGACCGACGGCGCCTTGAGCTCTGCGCGGAGCGACTCCATCAGCTCTCTCGCTCTCGCCGTCAGAACCGTGGGGACGTCGACCTGCACGACGACCACCAGCGAGCCTCGGCCCCGGCCGTCGAGCCGGGGAATGCCGTGACCCTTCAACGTGAACATGGCGCTCGACTGGGTGCCCGGCGGAATCGAGAGCGCAATCGTGGTCGGCTCGTCTTGCTCGGCATCGAGGGACGGCACCCGGACCTCGGCGCCGAGCGCCGCGTCGGTGAAGGGGACGTGCACCCGCGTGACGAGGTCGGCGCCGTCGCGTTCGAACCGCGGATCCTCCTCGACGTCGATCTCCACGTAGAGATCGCCCGGCGTCGCGCCGTTCGGCCCCGCCATCCCCTGCCCGGTCACACGCAGCCGCTGACCGGAGTCGATCCCGGCGGGGAACGTGACGTTGACCTTGCGCGCACGCTCGACAGCGCCGTGGCCACCGCAAGCAGGGCACGGGTGTTTGATGACGCGCCCCGCCCCACGGCACCGCGGGCACGTCGAGGTGAACATGACGAATCCCCGCGCATTGGAGACCTGCCCCGTCCCCCGGCAATTCGAGCAGGCCTCGGGCTTGCTGCCTGCCTTGGCGCCGCTGCCCGAGCAGTCGGTGCACGGCGCGGGCGCGCGCAGGTTCACCTCGCGCTTGCAGCCAAAGGCTGCCTCGCGAAGGGAGAGCCGCGTCTGTACGCGCATGTCGTTGCCGCGACGGGATCGGCTGCCGCCGAAGCCCGCGCCGCTGCCGGAGAACATCTCGGCGAAGAGATCCTGCATGTGGGAAAAAACATCCCCCATGCCGCCGTCGCCACGGCCCATCGAACCGTCGAACCCCGCGTGGCCAAACTGGTCATAAATCCGGCGCTTCTCCTCGTCGAAGAGCACCTGGTACGCCTCGTTCACCTCTTTGAACTTTGCCTCGGCCGTAGCGTCGCCGGGGTTACGGTCGGGGTGGTGCTTGAGGGCTTCGCGCCGGTAGGCTTTGCGAATGTCGTCCGCCGTCGCCTCGCGAGAAAGACTTAGAATCTCGTAGTATTCACGCTTGGAAGACATTCGGGAACCGGGGGCCTCAGGGTGCAGGTGGACGCCGCCGCTTCGACGGCGGCGACGCCTCGCTGCAGGCGCAGGACCCGGGCCAAATTAAGCCCCGAAGTGGACCTGTCAACGCGAAACCTCACGTCCGCCGGGTGCGAGCTCGTTGAGGAGGGCCGCCTGACGCTCGATCTCGGCGCGAGCGCGAAGCAACTCCTCGCCCGACTCGGCCCGGATGCGCGCCTGGTGCTCCTGGACGAGCGCCTGCCGCAGTGCATCGATCTCGTCGAGGGCGGATGCGGAGGCCGGAGTCTCGCGGCCCTCGGCCACGTCGGGCATGTCGGCCGCAGACGAACTCTGGGCGAGCTTCCGCTCGAGCTCTTCGATCTTCCAGGCGCTGGCGTGCGCCTCCCCTTCGCGTCGCGCAAACTCCAGCGCGAGCGCATCGAGGCGTGTACGGAGCAAGGCATGCGCCTCGACAAGCCCATCGGGCTGGGCGGCGGGCGGCTCGGCGGGCGCCGCATCGCGGGGTGCATCCTCGAGCGCGCTCACCAGATCGCGTACGATCCGATCCCGCCGGGCGACCTCGCTCTCGAGGGCGCGAATCGCCTGCGCCCGCTCACGCAGGCCCTCCTCCATGCGGGCCAGCTCCGACCCGAACGCGTCGGCCGCGCGCGCCGACTCGGCCTCGAGGTCGCCGTGGCGCCGCGTCCTGTCGACGATTTCCCGCTCCAACGTGGGAAGGCTCTCCAGAGCGCGCTCGGCCGTGGCCGCTCGCTCGCGCATCTGATCGAGCTGGGTCGTCAAGAGGTCGAGCTGGCTCGCCAAGAGGCTGACGCGGAGCTTTGCGTCGGAGAGCTCGGCCACGAGGTCCTCGTCGGGCGTGTGCGACTCGGCGAGCACGTCGTCCGCCGGAAGCTCGACGATCGAGAACGGGTGCAGGGCGCGGTCGGCTCCCTGGCTCGCGACGACCACGAAGGCGTCGGGCGTCCGAGCGCCATCCGCCAGGCGCGTGTCGACGTTGACGCCGAAGGCCGCCGGGTCCTCGTCCTGGCCGCCGAGCTCCATCAGCGCGACGCCGTAAAACGGCAGCTGCGCGACCATCGTCACCGTGTGAAACTCGCTCGCGACGAGGTCGAACAAGGCGTAATAGTCGAAGGCCCGCGACCGCTGGGGCTGGCCGCCGGGAACGCTCGCCTCCGCGTTCGCCGCGGCAAAGACTGCAACCCCGTAATCGCCGACCATGCGACGTGCGCGCGCGACGAGCGCGGCGGGATCCGGAAAGAGACCGAGGTCGGCGATGATCGCGACGTCGACCGAGCGAAGCTCTGGCGCTCCATGGCCCGGCTCGTCGGCGAAAGCCAGCACCTCTGCTCCGGCCGGCGCGTGATCGCCGGCCGCGCCCGCGCGATCCGCGTCCGGGTCGAACACCGTGACGGAGCGGGCTCCCTGCTCGAGGAGGATGGTGTCGAGGCCCGCGGTCGAGTCGCCGAATACAGCGACGCGGCGGCCCACGGCAAGCGGTTCCGCCACGACGGCGAGGGCCTGCTGCGGTAGCGTCCCCTGGAGTACCATTCGCCGGTGGGCGGTTCTAGCACGAGGGGGTCGCGGATGACGCCGCAGCCCTCTGCTGCGCAGCCCCTCTCGTGCCGCCTTCTCCTGCAACCGGTGAGGCCAGCGTGACGCGGCGCTCGGGAAGCTCGTAGGCCCGCGCCTCTTGCCGGCGGTCGGTGAGAGCCTCGACGAGGTCGCGGACCAGGGCCGTCGTGCCGCGCACGCCCGGCGCGCGGGGGCTCATCGTTCCGACCCGCTCGTCGGCATGCCGCCCGAACGTCGTGCGAATCGACGGGACGGCCTGAAGGACTCGTGTCGCGGCGGGGCTCCGCTCGACGACGCGCACGAGGACCCGCGGCGTCGCCGCCCAGCCGACGGGGGTCGGGTTCCAGGCGAGGCCAACCTCGATCCCCACGAGGCCCGGCGTGGCGGCACGCGGCAGGACGAGCAAGCGCAGCTCGTCGCCTTCCGGGGTGCGCGCCTGACCAGGCGAAGACGAAGGCCCCTGGGCGACGGAGCGCAGCCAGGGCGCGACGCGAAGCGCGGCGCTCGACCGCAGGCGATCGAACACCTTCGCCAGCCACGCGGCGCCGGCCCCGCTGCCATCCGGAGGCAGCGAAGACCCCCGGCCCGTCACGAAGATCGGGACGAAGGCCGTCGCGTCCAGGCTGAGCCACCACGCGAGGCGCGGATCCAGCGTGCGTCCTGCGAAGCTTGCCACGAGAACGAGGGTCGTCAGCAAAGCGACCGCCACCGCAGCGCTCACGCGACCCGCGGGCGAATCCAGGTCGAGCCAGTGGCCCCCGCGACGCACCGACGAGAAGGCGTCGTTCGGTCGAATCGCCAGCCACCGTCCCGCACCCCGGCGAGCGCGAACGGAGGCGACCGGTCGTATGACCGCGGCCATGGTTGCCAGCGCGACGAGCGCGGCGCCCGCCGTGCTATCGCCGGGATCGAGCACCTGAAGGCCGACGCCCGCCGCCAGAGACGCACCGGCCAACGTCGCGCGGGCGATCGGCGAGAACGGGAGCAGCCCACGCGCCTCGGCGCCGTTCGCGGCGCAGTCGGCGCCAAACGCGCGCGCCTTGTGCAAGACGAGGAGAGCGAGCGCAACGCCCAGCGCGGCGAGAACGGCGGCGAGCGACGCACCGAGGACGCGATTGGGCTCCTCCGGGAGCTTCGCGCGGGAGGGAGGGCGAAGCCGAGGATCGACGACGCCCGCAAGGGAACGCGGATCCACCCGAACGGTCCACGTGATCGGATCCCCCTTGGCCACGTGGGGTCGGACGAGCTCGAGAACGTCGCGCGTTGGCTCGCGCCGCAGCGCGGACACGGCGGTGTCGTCGACGGCGCCCGTGTCGGCGAGGATGGCGCGAGGCTCCTCGGGCGCGGCCGGGAAGTCGAACGTCACGCGCGTCGAGTCCAGGCCGTCGACGGCGACGGGCCCCGACCAGGTCAGGCGCCACGCCGGTCCGTCGATCGCGAGGGCGTGGGACGCGACCCAATCGACGCGATAGCGCACCTCGAAGGTGAACGTGCCGCGCATGAACGCCTTGGGCTCGTCGACCTCGATGCGAATCGCGCGAACGTCGCGACCCGGTTCGCGCACTTCGTCGTGCTTGGCGTCGCGACGGGGGTCGGGGACGGCGGTCACGTGCGCCGAGAGCTTCCGTCCGTCCTCTGCCGTCACTTCGATGCTCGGCTCGACGCCGTCGGGGCCCACCTCGAAGCTCGATAGATCGATCCACCGCAACGGCCCGTGCACCACCCGCCAGCGCACGTGATGCTGCACCGCGGCAACTCCGTCCGGGGCGACACGAATGTCCACGTCGTCGCTGGCCTCGTGGGCCTCTTGCCAGGCGCCTGCGCGCACGGTCGCGAGGGTCGCCACCAGTGCGAACGCGACCGCCAAGACTCGTCGTGGGTACATGTGGGACAACAAATACTGGCAACCCCGCGCCCGGCCAAGTAGTCGGCCGAATCCCTCCGGCAGCTAGAAGCCGCCGTGGCGCAGGATGCCGGCGACGGCCCCCTGGATCGTACCCTTCGAGAGGTGGAGCACCGCGGCGGACGAAGGAGGCTTGCCCGGCCTCGCCGTCAGCGAAAAGTCAATCGGATCGGCTTGATGGGGGAGCTGCGCGACTTCGTCGAAGAACGTGTCGGCGGGCGCCGTATCGTCGGTNNGTCGCCAGAGAGCAACCCTCTGCGACGAGTTCGCCGATCGCGCCGGCGCTGATGAATCCGCCCGAACCCAAGGTTGCTCCCTTCAGGTCGGCGAGATCTGCGCGCGAAGCCAGGCCGTTCCCCGTTCCCGAGGCCGCATCCGTGACCTTCGACGCCACGAGCAAAGGGTCCCCGCCGAATCCCACCCAAGACCGGGTCCCATCGGGGATGACGACAACGTGAACGACGAACGGCTTGCCCGTACCCACTCGGCCCTTGGCCCCCTTGGCCGGCCGGAACGCGGGCAAGAACGCCTCGAGGACGAAGTGCTGCGCGCCCGCCGGCCAACCCGCCTTTTTCACGGGCATCGGGGCCGAGCGCAGGGACGGCGGGGGAGCCTTCATTTTCGCGCGGTAGACCGACTGGACGCCGGGCCGAGACCAGGCAAGGGCGAGCGCCTTGATCGCATCGACGAGCCCGGCCGGCGGTTGGTCGCTTTCGAGGACGTGCCAGCCGAGAAGGGCCTCCGCCTCCGCGCGCCCCGCCTCCGCCCGCTCGACCGCGTCCGCCCCGTCGCCCAGCGCGCGCTTGGCGCTGAGGGCTTTGCCGACGGCACCGGAGTCGATGCCGCTCGCGTAGGCCATCGGGGCAGGCGTCGCGAGCTCGGAGAGCGCGTCGACGATCGCGTGCCGGTCGCGCTCCACGATACCGTCCGTCGCGAGGGCGTCGGCGACGACGCGCAGGACCAGGTCGCGCCCGCGGGCGTAGTCGTTGGCGTCGTGGCCGCGATTGAAGAGCGCCACGTCGGCGTCCGCCGGCATCTGCCAGAACGGTGCAGACGGCGGGCCGTTCTTGTCGGCGTTGGCAAGCAAGAGCCGAGACAGCGTCGACGCGGCGCCGGGGATGCCGAAGGTCGTCGTCAACGTGGCGCCGCTGTCCGATAGATCGAGGTCGATGGCGATCGTGTCGAGATCCACGAAGAACATCGCCAGGTCAGAGACGCCGGCCTTGGCGAGGTCGCGTGCCGCAGCAGCGCTCGTCTCGCCGCCATCGAGAATCACGTCGAAGAGCCCAGAGAGCTTGCGCCACTGGTCGCCGATCGTCGCCTTCATCGGCCCGAAACGCATCTCGAGATGGGCGTCCGGCCCCGGCGGCCGTCGAGGCGCCGTCCGTGTGAGCCACGGCCCGAGCGCCGTGAGCGACGCGGCGTCGAGGCCGCACACGAGGCGCATGGCCGCCGCGCCGGCTGCCGGAGACAGCTCGCACGGGTGGCGATCGTCGTCCGACTTGCCGTCCTCTCCGGAGCCGTTCGGCTGCGGGGGTGCAGGACGCAGCGTGATGACGCCGTTGTCGCCGGGGACGAGCTTGAACTTCTCGGCGAGCAGCGCCTTGGCCGCCTCGGGATCGCGCACGGCCGCCGCCACGGCGATCAATGCGCCGATGTCGTCCTTGCCGTTGGTCGCCACGGCGAGGTCCGCGGGTTGCTCCAAGTCGACGATCGGCCCGAGCGGGCCCCCGGCCATGAACTCGCTCAGCTGCTCGGACTGGGGCATAGGCAAGCCCGTCCACTCGTGTACGACGCCGAGCGACGCGCTCACTTTCGCGAGACGCGCCGTGATGACGAGGCCCGGCGGCTCAGGCACTGCGCTCACGTCCACGGGCAGCGGCGCTGGTGCAGGTGCGACGAGGGGCCCCGCGACGGCAGGGGCCTGAGGAGCCGCGGGGGCTCCGCCGCACGTGGCCGTCGCGCACGCGACGAGGATCCCACCGGCGAACGCCGTCCAAGGCCCCCGAGTGGTGATCATGGGCAAGAGCATACGCGACGGCGCGTCGTCGCTGCGAGGGCTCGCTCCGTCGCCCGACAACGGGTAGATCTCGGGCCCCCGTCCGGCCCGCGGTCTTGGGTCGTCCTGCACCGTGAGCTCGAAGCACCCTCCTCGTACCCCGTCGCGCTCCGCCCCCGGGGCCGACGCGCGTCTGAACGGGCCGCAGCAGGACGCCGTCGAGCACGGCGACGGGCCGCTGCTCGTCCTTGCCGGAGCAGGATCCGGCAAAACGCGCGTCATCACGCATCGAATCGCGCGTCTCGTGCAGCGAGGCGTCCCGGCGCGGGCGATTGTCGCCCTCACCTTCACGAACAAGGCCGCTCGGGAGATGCGCGAGCGCGTCGATGCCCTCTTTGCCGGCGAGCACCGCGCGGCGACGGCGGCAACGACGATAAGCACCTTCCATGCCTTCGGTCTGGCCGTCCTTGGCCGCGAACGCGAGGCGATCGGCGGACGCTTCACGATCTTCGATCAGGGCGACCAGACCGCCCTGGTAAAGCAGCTGCTGCGCGAGGAGGGCGCCGACCGCGCGTACGACGCCGGGGCCGTGCTCGCGCGCATCTCCCACGCGAAGAACGCCTTCCTCGCCGCCGAGGACATGCCCGAGCGCGACGGCGACGACTATGGCGAGATCGCCAAGCTGGTCCTGCCGCGTTACCAGGCGGCGCTGAAGCGCTACCGGGCGTTCGACTTCGACGATCTCGTCTGCGAGGTAGCCAGCCTCTGGCGCGACCGCGACGACGTCCGGGCGCGCTGGCAAAGCGAATACCTCTACGTCTTGGTCGACGAATACCAAGACACCAACCGCGCGCAGCTCGAGATGCTGCGACTCCTCTCGGGCGGTCGGCGAAACGTGTGCGCGGTGGGAGACGACGACCAGGCCATCTACGGGTGGCGCGGCGCCGACGTGCGCAACATCCTCGACTTCGAGGCGCACTTCGAGGGGGCGCGGGTCATCAAGCTCGAGCAAAACTACCGATCGCGCGCGCCGATTCTTGCGGTCGCAAACGCCGTCATCTCGAAGCGCACCGACGTCAAATGGCGAAAGGTCCTCTTCACGGAGCGCCCCGGTGGACCGACGGTTCGCCTCGCGGTCGCTCCCACGCCCGAGGCCGAGGCGTCCTGGGTGGGACGCGAGGTCCGGCGGCTCATACGCGAGGAGGGCCGGCGGCCGCGGGACATCGCCGTGCTCTATCGCTCGAACGGCCAGTCGCGACTGCTCGAGGAGGCTCTGCGCGAGGGGGGCGTCTTGCACCGGGTCGTCGGCGGGGCGCAGTTCTTCGAACGAAAAGAGGTCAAGGACACGCTCGCCTACCTGAAGCTCGCGCTGAACCTCTCCGACGAAATCGCGCTGCGCCGGATCCTGAACTACCCGGCGCGCGGGATCGGCGAAGTGACGCTCGAACGGCTGGTGGCCCACGCCTACTCGAGCGGCTGGACTCTTTGGCAGGCGGTGGACCGCGCGGAGGCCATCGATGGCCTCCCGTCCGCGGCCCGCGACGGATGCCGTGCGCTCGCGAAGGTGATCGCGGATGCCCGCCGGGAGATGCTGGTCGAGAAGCGGATGCCGAGCGAAGTCGCGCGCGGCATCTGCGAGAAGGTCGCCTTTCGCGCCGAGATCGAGACCGGATCTCCGGCGCTCGACGTGGCCGCGAAGCGCTGGGCCAACGTGGAAGGCGTGCTCGGCACGCTGGCGCGCCGCGAGGGCAAGAGCGTGGCAGCAGGACAGGGCGACGCCCTCGAGGGCCTCGCGGCGTTTCTCCAGATGCTCACGCTCGACGTCGAGCGCGAGGCAGAGGACGCCGGAGACGTCGTGACGCTCTCTACGCTGCACGGGAGCAAGGGGCTCGAGTACGCCGCCGTATTCCTCGTCGGTTGCGAGGAGGGGTACCTTCCTCACGCGCGCACGATCGACCCACGCGCAACCGACGTCGTCGACCGCGCCGGCGGGTCGCCGGCATCGACCCCGGAGACGGGCGCGGCGGACATCGAGGAAGAGCGGCGCCTGTTCTACGTCGGGGTGACGCGGGCGAAGGAGAACCTCGTCCTGTCACGGGCGCGATCCCGCGTCCTGCGGGGAAAGGCCGTGCCACGGACGCCGAGCCGTTTCCTGCTCGATATCCCCTTGGAGCTGCTCGAAGAGGTCGCCGTCAAAGACGACGCGCCTACGAGCGTCAGCGAGGCGGCGGCCAACGTGGAGGCGATCCTCGCCATGCTGGGTCCAGCGCCGTCAAAGCCGCGAGCCTGACGCCGCCTCGCGTACACGACGAGACTCTACGAGGACAGGGCCTGCTCGATGTCGGCGATGAGATCCGCCGTGTCCTCGATCCCGACGGCGAGACGAACGAGGCCATCCGCGATGCCAATGGCTTGCCGCTGCTCGGTGGTCATCTCGTAGTAGCTCATCACGGCGGGCTGCTCGATGAGCGACTCGCACCCGCCAAAACTGGGGCCGATGCGCGCGAGCTTTACCTTGTCGACGACGCCGGTCCCGCCGGCGAGGCCCCCCTTTACGATGAAGCTCACGACGCCGCCGAAGCCTCGCATCTGGGCTCGCGCGACCGCGTGGCTCGGGTGGGACGGAAGGCCGGGATAGAACACGCGCTCGATGCGCGGGTGTTTCTCGAGGCGCTGCGCGAGGGCCAGCGCGGTCGCGTTCTGGCGCTCGACGCGTAGGCTCAGCGTCTTCATCCCCCGGCCGACGAGGAACGCGGCGTGGGGATCACACACCGCGCCGAGGACGCCGCGAAGATCGCGAATCATCGAGATCAGGCCCGTCGGACCGCAGACGACCCCGGCCAGCACGTCGTTGTGGCCCGCGAGGTACTTCGTGGCGCTGTGTACGACGAGATCGATCCCGAACGACGCTGGCAGGCAGTTGACCGGGGTTGCGAAGGTCGCGTCGATCATCGATTTCGCAGTCCGGCGGCCCTTGCACGCCGCGGCCACTCCCGCGAGGTCCACGCAGGAGAGGTACGGGTTGGTCGGCGACTCGCTCATGACGAGCCGAGTCTCGGGCCGGATCGCGCCTGCGAGCGCGGCGACGTCGCCCGCGGGCACGAGGGTGTGCGTGACGCCGAAGCGCTCGAGGACGTCCGTGACGAACTCCAGCGTCATCCGGTAGCAATCCTGGAAGAGGACGATGTGCTGCCCGCCCTTGACGAGCGACAGCACGCTCGTCGTGACTGCCGCCATGCCGCTCGAGAAGAGCACCGCGTCCTCCGTCCCCTCGAGCGCGGCGAGGCGGCGCTCGACCGCGCGCACCGTCGGGTTCCCATAGCGGCCGTACTCGCCGCGATCGGCGTTGGGGTGGTGCCCGGACGTGTACGCGGCGATCTCGGCCGAGTCGGCGAACGAGTACGTCGACGTCTGCACGATCGGCATGGGGAGGGCGTCGAACGCCTGGGCTCTGTCTTCGCCGGCGTCGACGGCGTCGGTGGAGTTGATCCCTCTTCTCTCGCTCATGGGGAGACGACCTCGGGGGCGATGACGGGCAGCGCAGCCCTGGCCATGGCGCGCCGCGATTTGAGAAAGTGATGGTCGAAGCCTTCGAAGATGCGAAGGTCGGCCCCGAGCTCGTCGGCCAGCGCGCGCCCTTCTTCGACGTCGCAGTATTCGTCGTGGTCGCCGAGGAAGATCGTGGTGGGGACGTGCGCGCGGCCCTTCCCGCCCGAACGGAAGCGGACGCTCGGGGCCAAGAGGAGCACGCGCTCGACGTCGGGGTCACGCCGCGCCGTCTGCAGCGCAACCCACGAGCCGAAGGAGTGTCCGCACGCGGAGAGACGCAGACCGGGGGCCCGCCGGTGCAGCTCGTCGATGACCGCGAGGGTGTCGTCGACCTCGCCGCGCCCGTCGTCGTAGGTGCCCTCGCTGTCGCCGACGCCGCGGAAGTCGAACNNCATGGGGGTGGCACACGACGACGGCGCGGACGGCCGAGGGCGGGACGCACACCCGCGCCGCGATCGACGGCCCGCCGGCCCGGCCCGGGATGCGCGCCTCGACCTCGCCGGGCACGACCACCGCCGGCGAGCGGACTGGCACGTCCGGCGGCGGGGGCAGGTGCTCGATTCGAGTCACGAGGCAGAGAAAACTAGCATGGCCCACCGCATCCCTCGCAAAGACCCGGACCGCGCCCGGTCACCCCGGACGCGCCCCCAGCGCGACTTCCACCTTGGCGGCAAGGACGGCGGCGGCCTCGGCGATCGGGATCAGCTCGGCTTTCTTCGGGTCGGGCTCGAGTCGGGCTTTGCATTCGATCGATCCGGCGGCGAGACCCTTGGCGCCGAGGGTCACACGCAGCGGGATGCCGATGAGGTCTGCGTCCTTGAACTTCACGCCGGGCCGCTCGTCGCGGTCGTCCCAGAGGACCTCGACGCCGGCGTGACCTAGCTTTTCGTACAGGCTGCGCGCGGCGGCGATCACCGCCTCGTCCTTGCCGAGCGTCACGAGGTGAATGTGGTAGGGGGCGACGCTCATCGGCCACCGGATTCCGTCGTCGTCGTGGTGCTGCTCGATCGTCGTCGCCACCAGACGCGAGACGCCGATGCCATAACAGCCCATGACGAGGGCACGCTGCTGCTGCTTCTCGTCGACGAACGTCGCGCCCATCGTGGCCGAGTACTTGGTGCCGAGGATGAAGATGTGGCCGGCCTCGATGCCGCGGTAGCTGACGAGGGTCCCGCCGTCGCAGTTGGGGCAGGCATCGCCCGTCGTGGCCTGGCGCACGTCTTCGATGTCGCCCAGGTAGTCGCGCCCGTAGACCACGTTCTTCAGGTGCCAGTCGGTCTCGTTCGCGCCGGTGATGCCGGAGGCAACGAGCGACGCGGCGCGATCGACCACGACCTTGCCCTTGAAGGCCACGGGGCCGGCGAACCCGACCTTGGCCCCCGTCGCCTTCTCGACGTCGGCTTCGCTCGCGAGAAAGACCTCGTCGACGCCGAGGGTGCGCGCCAGGCGGACGGGGTTCACCTCGTGATCGCCGCGGACGACGGCCATCACGACCGCGTCCCCGGCCAGAAAGAGCAGCGACTTGAGCATCGCGCCCTTGGACGCACCCAGGAAGCCGGCGACGTCTTCGATGCCCCCCTTGCCGGGGGTGTGCACGCGCGCGATGGCGTCTTTCGTGGCCGGTTCGGCGCCTGCGCTGGCCGGTGCAGCCGAATGGCCGGCGACCGCGACCTCGACATTGGCGGCGTAGTCGCACTTCTGGCAGGCGACGATCGCGTCCTCGCCCGAGCCCACGAGGACCTGGAATTCGGCGCTCGTAGACCCGCCGATGGCGCCTGAATCGGCCTGGACCATCCGGTACGTGAGACCCATCCGGTCGAAGATGCGGACGTAGGCCCGACGCATCGTCTCGTAGCTCGCGCGCGCCCCGTCCTCGTCGGCGTCGAAGGAGTAGGCGTCCTTCATGATGAACTCGCGCCCGCGCAGCAGCCCGCCGCGTGGGCGAGGCTCGTCGCGGAACTTGAGCTGCACCTGGTAGAGGTTCTTCGGAAGATCGCGCCAGCTCCTGATCTCGCGGCGCGCGATGTCGGTGACGATCTCTTCGTGCGTAGGACCGAGGTGATAATCGGCGCCCTTGCGATCGTGCAGGCGAAGGAGCACGTCACCGTAGAGATCCCACCGCCCCGTCTCCTTGAAGTACTCGGCGGGAAGGAGCGCGGGCATCAGGATCTCCAGCGCCCCGGCGCGGTCCATCTCCTGCCGCACGATGCCTTCGACCTTGCGCAGCACGCGATAGCCCAGCGGCAAGAAGTCGTAGATGCCGGCCCCGACGCGCCGGATATAACCGGCGCGCGACAGGAGGACGTGGCTCGCGTTCGTCGCGTCCGCAGGAGCCTCTTTCGTCGTGGGAATGAGGGCGCGGGAGAAGAGCATGGCGAGGCGGTCGCTCTAGCACAAGGCCTAGCGCGCCGCCTTCGTGAAGTCGGGTGGACGGCGCTCGAGGAACGCGGTGAAGGCCTCGCGCGCCTCGGGCGAGACGAGACACTCGGCGAAGCGTCGGCCCTCCTCGCCCACACGCGCGCGCAGGGCGTCGCGGTCGCGAAGCAGGGCCTTCGTCATCCGGACGGCGCCGGGCGGGTTGGCCGCGATCTCCGCGGCCCGCTCGCGGGCGAACGTCGCCAGCTCCGCGGCCGACGGGAGCACGGCGTTGACGAGCCCCAGCCGCTCGGCGCGCCCGGCGTCGATCCACGCCCCGAGCAGGAGCATCTCCGCGGCGACCGCGTGCCCGACCCTGGCCGGCAAAAGAAGGCTCGACGCCGCCTCCGGGACGAGGCCCAGGCTCACGAACGGGGTGCGAAAGCGCGCGGTCGCCGAGGCATAGACGAGATCGCAGTGCAGGAGCATCGTCGTGCCGATGCCGACGGCGGCGCCGTGCACGGCGGCGACGAGCGGCTTGGAGAACTGGACGAGCGCGGCGATGAACTTCTGCGGCGGCGACTCCGCGAAGTCCGGACGCGGCTCGAGAAAGTCTGCGATGTCGTTGCCCGCGCAGAACGTCTCGCCCGTTGCGCCGAGCAGCACGACACGGACGTCGTCATCGGCCTCGGCGGCCGTCAGCGCCTCGGTGAGGGCCCGGTACATCGCGCCCGTGAGAGCGTTCTTCTTGGCGGCGCGGTCCAGGCGGACCTCGACGACGCCGCCGGTCCGTAGAACGAGGACTTCAGTCATGGAATCGTTTTAGGGGCGATGGCGCTCGTGGTCCACGGCGGCCCCGGGAACGCGTTGAAAGTCGTAGATTGACCCGAGCTTTAGCAGTTGGGTCAGCTCGTCGAGGGCGAGCATCCCCTCGCGGGCAAGGGTCGGGTCCGCGAGATCGGCAGGCATCAGGCGATCGCGATAGTGCCGGTCGACCCACGCGACGAGGGCTTCGGCGAGGGCGTCGTCGAGAATCACGCGCCCCGACAGTGCGCCCACCTCGGCGTCCGTCATGGGCACCCGCAGCCGCAAGCAGGCGGGCCCACCTCCGTTTTGCATCGACTGCCGGACATCGACGAAGTGGACCGATCGGACGGGGCCCTGCCCCGACGCGACGCGCTCGAGCATCGCGCGAGCGGCGGGATCCTCGCGTGCATCCTCGGGCGCCACGATCGTCATCGACCCGTCGGGGACCGTGAGCACCTGCGAGTTGAAGGGGTACGCGGCGACGGCGTGCGCTGCGGGAAGCTCGGCGTCCGCGATCGGCTCGACGACGAGCTCGTCGCCGAGGAGCCGCCGCAAGTCCTCTGTCAGCGCGGCTTGGTCGGCGAAGGCCAACTCGTGCACGAGGAGGAACGAACCGTTTCCGACCGCGAGTACGTCGGTGTGGAAGGCGCCTGCGTCGATGCCGCCGGGGGACTGCTGCGCGAACCGGCACGCGGAGGGGTCGAGGCGGTGCAGCCGCGCGATGGCCAGCGAGGCCTCGAGCGTCTGGCGCGCCGGATGGATTCGCGGCCCCGAAAAGGCCCCGACGGCGCGACGTCCCCAGGCGAAGACGTGGGCGGCTCCGCGCGACGTCGCGAGGCGGAGGTGGTTGGCGGCCCCTTCGTCACCGAGCAGCGCGCCCGCGGGCGGCAGCGGATCGTGCACGACGAAGCGATCCCCGGCCGCGAAGATCGCGCGGAGCACGCGCGTCGTGGTGGCGGGCTCGAGCCCGCGATGGAACATCGCCAGCAGGTTGGCCGGCGTGATGTGCAGGAGGCCGTCCTGGGTGTCCGACGATGGCGCCACCGTGGCGGCGTTGGCCGCCCACATGGCCGAGGCGCTGGAGCACGCGCGCAGGTACCGTCCCCCGTCGACGGTGGCCGCGGCGGCGATGACCTCTTCGTCGGAGCCGTGGAACCCCAGCCTGCGGAGCGCCGACAGGCTGGGGCGATCGTGCGGAGGCAGCACCGCCTGACCGACGCCAAGGCTGCTCACGAACCGCATCTTGGCGAGCCCCTCCCTGGCCGCTGCCCGAGGATTGGACTGCCGGCCCTCGTGGAGCGTGCTGGCGGCGTTGCCCCGGCTCAGCCCTGCGTAGTTGTGGGTGGGGCCGACGAGACCGTCGAATTGGATTTCGGGCATCGTGTTCTCTTAATCTTGGGGCACGCACCCGAAAGGAGCTCATCGTGGCCAAAGGAATCGAACGCGACAAGAAGAGCAACAAGCCGAAGCTCTCGACCAAAGAGAAGCAAAAGAAGAAGAAGGAGAAGAAGGGCGCGAGCTAGTCGCCCAGACCAAGTCACGGCGTGTGGGCCGGGTCCGGCCCGCCGAACGTGGGCAGGGGGGGCGGCTCCGCCGTCGGGAGGCTGCCGCTCGGTCGCATTCCGGCGAGGTCGCCGATGACGACGTCGTCGTCGTCGGCGAACACCGTCTCCTGACCGAAGAACGTGTAGACGCGAACTCGCCGACCCAAGGCTGGCTCG
>PLIR01000286.1 GCA_003139415.1 Myxococcales bacterium
CGGCGCATCCTGCGGCGCGGGCGCGGGCGCGGGCGCCGCGACGGGATCGGCCACCCGAATGACGGCGGCGGCCGCAGTGGTTGAAGCCGCGCTGCGCGCCGCCAGCGTCTTGCCGAGTGCGGCACCGCCGACGAGCGCCGCGACGAGCGCGCCGCCGATCAAGACCACCAGGCCTCCGCGGCTGCCCCGCTTGGGCGGACGGCTCTGCATCGACACCGGCGGCGGGGTGGAAGGAAGCGACGGCGGCGTCAGCACCGTGAGGGCTGAGGTGCTGCCGGCGGCGCTGGCCTGCTCGATCCCACCGGCCATGCCGGGCATCGAGTCGAGCGGTCGCGGGGGGGGCGCGCTCAGTCGCGGCGGGGGCGCGCTCACGGGCGGGGGGGCCACGCTGGGCGTCCTGCCAATCGTATCCGCCAGCTTCGCCAGCTCTTTGAGCTCGCGACGCATGCTTTCGCGCGTCGACATCCGGTCCTCCAGCAATCCCTGCAAGGGGACCTCGGCAGTCCCTCTTGCGGCAGTTTAGCGATCCTCGGAGAGGTCTACCCCCCTAGCGCGACACAAGGGCGTCTCATGAGCATTTCGGTCGTACCATGTAGGGAGGAATGCCGCGGGCCTTTGCCCGCTTGACCCGTTTGACAAGCGAGCCAGGGTCGTTAGGCCTTTTGGTACGACACCGATAAGCCCCCCTGCGACAACGCCGGCCGCCATGGCCGCGACGGCCCCCGTCGGCCGCCCCGACGCGCGGGACGCGGACGAACTCGATCGGCTCCCCCCGCTCGATGGCGATGCTACCGACGGGCCGGAGGCTCCTGTCATGGCCGACGACGACCTTGCGGCCGGCGAGGAGGGCGACGCCGGCGGGGGGGGCCTCGACGATTCGACCCCGGCGAGTTCCGGCCTGCACCCGGACGTCGACGCCGAGTTCGGCGACGCAAGCGCCGAGTCGCCGCCGTCGGACGCTCGTGCCGGTGCACGCGACTGGCTCGACGAGCCGAGCGACAACCAAGCCCTCGACATCGGCGGCTTCGACCTCGTTCACGGCACACTCGATGGCCCGGAGGACAAACCCCGGCGAGTCGAAGGCGCTCTCGTGGGAGACGACGCCGACGCGCCACCATCCCCCGACGACGACTTCGCCGCCGGTGAGCGGGCCGACAACCTGGATCTCGCGGCCGAGGACGGGCCCGTCGACGCCGACGAGGAGCTTCGCGACGAGGATCTGCCGGCACTCGACGCCGACGAGCACGACACGGAAGGCGACGATGCGGCGCTGCTCGACGAACGTCTCGCCCGCGGCGAGACCAGCGGGCCTCTCGGGGTGCCGTGGTCGACCAAGCCGTGGGTGCGCGTGGGTGCCCCGGTGGGGCTTCGATGCGCGACCGCCCTGGCCTGCGTGCCGCGTGGGGTGCTCGTGGCTTGGCAGGCCGAGTCACAAGGCGCCCCCCTTCTGCGCGTGGACCTCGAGGGGAGCAAGCAGGGGGTTCGTGGCGAGGGGCTGGGCGCGGGGCCGGTGCGTGCGCTCGCGGCCGAGGGGGCGATCGTTGCCGCGCTCGTCGACCGACCCGGCTCGCCATCCCGCGAGAACTTGGATCTGCTTCTCTCGCGTAACGCTGCGGAACAATTCGAGACCATCGACGGAGACATCGATGCGTCGCAAGCGGTGCTCGCGTCGGGGCGCCTCTGGATCGCCAGTCGGAGCGGCGGATTGGCGTCCGCGGCCGTCGTCGATGCCAAGGCCGAGGGGGCCTCGCGGGTGGGTGCGCTGGTCCTCGAGCGCCACGAGGTTCCGGGGCGGGTCACCGCTTTGGCCGCCGACGGCGCGGGCGGCATCGTCGCCTCGGCGGTCGACCGTGACGGGCGGCCGGCTGCGTTGATCTGGGGAGCGAGCGATGGATCCATCCGGTGGGAGGGGGCCAACGTGGCGTTTGCACCAGCGGCGCGTGCGCTCGCTACGGCGCGCGAAACGTCGTCGGGTCCGCTCGTCGCCGCGCGCCGCGCGTTCGTTGCCCTCGCGGACGGGGGTGAGGTCTTGCGCCGCGGCCCCGACGGCGTCTGGCTCCGTGCCTGCTGGGAGGGCATCGTCACCACCCTGGCGTTCGTCGACGACGAGGGGACCCTGCTGGCGGCCACATACTCACCGGCCGACGACGCGACGGCTCTCGTCTGCCTGGATGTTTCGGTCCGGCCTTCAATCGTGGGGCTTGTCGGCGCGTCACCCGACGACCCCGATTCCGATGGCCGCGCGGTGGCGCTCGCCATCGACGACGCCCACGAGGTCGTGTGGGTGGCCGGCGCGTTCGGTGTGGCCGCCTTCGCAAAACCGACGCGACCGTAAAGCAACCGTCGCGAGGGACGAAACCTTTCCGGATCAGAAGCGTATCCGTTCTCGCTTGTCAGGACTCCACGAGCTTCGCCTCGCCGACTTGCTTACCCTGCTCGCCGTTCATCGCACGGGGTCGATTTCCGGGGCTGCCCGGGAGCTTCGCGTGACGCCGTCGCAGGTGAGCAAGGCCATGGCCCGCCTCGAGCGCCACTTCGGGATGCGGCTGCTCTCGCGAGGGGCGCGGGGCGTCGTCCCTACGGCTGCCGGCCGCCAAGTGCTCCCCCACATCGTGAGCGCGATCGACGAGCTTGCCCCCTTGGTGGGCATGCGCGAAGACCAGGTGCCGTCGATCGAACTGACGGTCGCGGGGCCCTCGTACCTCGTGGCCATCGTCCTTCCGGCCGTGATGGGGCTGCTCCCGCGCGTCCGCGTGCGCGGCCTCGAGATGGCGCCCGCACACCTGCGCGCCCGGATCGCGGAGAACCTCTTCGACGTCGCCCTCTCGCCGGGCGGCATCGAGAACCGGCCGGCCGCTTGGACGACCGACAGCGTCGGCCCCCTTCGCATCGGCTTGTTCGGGCGTCCCGCGTTCGTCAAGCGCCTCGGGGTATTGCCGCTGACAGAAGACCGGGTGCGCGCGCTGCCGTTCATCGGGCCGGCCAAGGTGGCGGGCGACGCGTTCATCACGTCGGGCGACGACTGCCCGCTTCCGCTCGGCGATCGATGGATCGCGCACGAGGTGCAAACGATCGGCGCCGCCCTGGAGTTCGCGTGCAGGTCCGACCACGTCGTCTTCGGGCCCCACGTCGCCGCCCGCCGTCACGTCAAGGCCGGAACCCTCGTCGAAATCCCGGTAGGCGAGTGGGACGTCTGCGAGCCGCTGCAGATCCTCTGCAACAGCGACCGCGTGCTCTCGCGCGTGCGCACGGCGGTGCTGCAGGCCGCGCGCGAGGCCATCGCTCCCGACGCGGTTCCCGCGGCGGCTCGAAGCCAGCCGGTCCTGGGCGCTCAAGTCTCGTAGCCCCGTCAGCCGCCGCGTCGGGCGATCGCGCGCATCGCGCGCCGGGTGGCGTCGGGCGCGATGGGCGAGGCGGCGGGATCGCCGCCATCGACCAGGATGACGAGCGCTCGCACCATGGTGCGGGCCTCGTGTTCTCCCGCTTCGTCGCCTGCGGTCCGCGCGATGTCGTGGAGGCGCCGCCACGTTGCGAGCTGCGCGGGGGTGCGGCCGTCGGCGGCGAACCACTCCGCGAGCTCGTGCAGCGCGGCGACGTCGCCCTCGAGCCCCGCGTAGGTCTCGAGATCCGTCTCGGCCTCGGTGTGGCGACCGAGCGCCCAGCGGGCGTGGGCGCGCCCCGCGAGCGCCAGGTGCAACGACGGCATCCGATCGAGCGCGNNGAGCGCGCCCAGGCCGAGCCATGCCTCCACGCTCGTCGGGTCGAGGGTCAGCGCTTCGGTGTAGCGGCGCACGGCGACGTCGTCGTCGTGCTCGGCCTCGTGCTGGCGGGCCTGGCGCACCAGCTCGTCGCCCGAGGACGACGCCGCAGTCGACCCGGCCGCCAGGCCCACGGTGGCCGCGACCGAGCAAGCGAACGCACGGCGAACGGTCCCAGCGATGCGCACGGCCTCCCCGTGAGAGCGCTAGCCGACGCTTTGCGCGTCCTCGATCGCCTCGGTGCGGCGGGGGCGCTTGTTGATCTCGAGGATGCCTTTGCGGACGCGNNACGTTCTCGTCTTTGCCGTGGTTTCGCACGTTCGACAGCTTCTTCTCTTTGATGACGTTGACGTCGGTGTCGTTCGGCCGATTGTGCTCGCCGACGATCATCCCCTCGTAGACCTCGGCCCCGGGCGAGATGAAGAACGACCCACGTGGCTGCAAGTGAAAGAGCGCGTACGGCGTGGACACCCCACCGCGGTCGGAGACGATGGCGCCCGTCGCGCGCTTCATCATCGCGCCGCCCCAAGGCTCCCAACCGTCGAACTGCGAGTTCAGGAGGGCCGTCCCGCGGGTGGCCGTCAGGATCTCGCCCCGGAAGCCGATCATGCCGCGGCTCGGGATGCGGTACTCGAGGCGCGCGCGCCCGTAGCCGGGGTTGGACATCTTGACCATCCGGCCGCGCCGCTCGCCCATGCGCTCGGTCACGACGCCGATGAACTGCTCCGGCACGTCGAGGACGACGAGCTCCATCGGCTCGCAGAGCGAGCCGTCGACCGTCTGAGTGACCACTTCCGGGTTGCCGAGCTGCAACTCGTACCCTTCGCGTCGCATCGTCTCGATCAGGATCGCGAGCTGCAGTTCGCCACGGCCGAGCACCACGAACGTGTCCGGCGAGTCCGTTTCCTCGAGGCGGATCGCGAGGTTGCGCTTCGTCTCGCGCGTGAGGCGGTCGCGCAGGTGCCGGCTCGTCAAGAACTTCGTCGCCTTGCTCTTGCCGGCGAAGGGGGACGTGTTGACGCCGACGCGCATCTTGATCGTCGGCTGCTCGACGAGGATTCGGGGCAGGGCGTGAGTCTCCCAGCCCTGCGACAGGTCGACGATCGTGTCGCCGACGTCGACGTCTTCGATCCCGGCGATGGCGATGATCTCGCCGGCCTGAGCGTCGACGGCGGGGGTGCGCTTCAGGCCCTCGACCGTCGACAGGACCTTGATCGATCCCTTGAGGTTGCGACCGTCCTTGAGGACGCCCACCGGCTGGTTGGCGCGCACCGTCCCGGCGACGATGCGGCCGATGCCCAGGCGGCCGACGTAGTCGTCGTGGTCGACGTTGCTGATGAGGATCTGCAGCGGAGCCTCCGGGTCGCCCGGCGCCGGGGGGACCTTCGCCACGATCGTCTCGAAGAGCGGCTCCAGGTTCGTCGACGGATCCTCGAGCGTTCGCTTCGCGATGCCCTGCTTGCCGATCGCGTAGATGAGCGGGAAGTCGAGCTGCGCCTCGCTCGCGTCGAGGTCGCAGAAGAGATCGAAGATCTCTTCGTGCACTTCGTCGGGACGGGCGTCCGAGCGGTCGATCTTGTTGATGACGACGATGACCGGGAAGCCCAGCTCGAGGCACTTGCGGAGCACGAAGCGCGTCTGGGGGAGGGGCCCCTCGGCGGCGTCGACGAGCAGGAGGGCCCCGTCGGCCATGAGCAGCGTCCGCTCGACCTCTCCGCCGAAGTCGGCGTGGCCGGGNNCGATGATGTTGATCTTGGTGTCGCCCCGCCAGCGGACGCTGGTGTTCTTGGCGAGGATGGTGATGCCGCGCTCGCGCTCCAGGTCGTTGGAGTCCATCACGCGCTCGGTGAGCACCTCGTTCGCGCGAAAGGTGCCCGCCTGCCGGAGCATGTGGTCGACGAGCGTCGTCTTGCCGTGGTCGACGTGGGCGACGATCGCGACGTTGTAGAGGGCGTACGGGCGCGGCGTGCTGCTCATCGGGGCGGCTTCACGTAGCTTCCCGGGCGCGATCCCGCAAGCTTTCGGCGCATTATGTGCGCGCACGGGAGGCCTCGCCCCTGCGTTCTGGGGCTTCCGGGGCGAGCCCGCGCCCGGGCCGCGTCAGCGCGGGCGGTCGAGGCCAAGGCGTGTCCGGGCGTCGACGAATGCCTCCGTCACGCCGAACGCGATGAGATCGCGCGCCTCGGGGGTCCTGCCGATCCACGCCACACGGTCCTTTGGGTCGGCCGGCACGGTGCGCGTGGCGTTGGGCCCCGTCGTCGACGTCGAGGCCGCGATGGCGTCGAGGGCACGGTGCGGGTCGCCGAGGGCGAGCAGGGCGGTGCGGTTGGCCCACGCGATCGCGGCGGGGCCGAGGGTCGCCTGCCTCGTACCGATGGTCCCCGCGATCTCGAGTGCGAGCGCGCCGACATCGGCCGGCACGCTCCGTGGGATGGCCGACTGCATGCGCGCGATGGCGGCGCTGAGCGCTCCGGCGTTGATGCCTTGGGCCTGCCACGACGGCGCGAGGGACTTGAGCCACGCGGACACCAGGACGCCGAGCTCCCCCGGCGGGGTGCGCCCGAGGGCCGCTGCCTTGATGCGGACGAGCTTCAGCGCGCGCAGGGCCAGGAACGTCCCGAGACGCTCGTCGGCCACGAGCGCCTCGCCGAGCAGCACCGCTGGCGGGTTCGAACCGACCGGAATGCACGCCATCCCGAGCTTTGGCGTGGAGAGCACCTGCACGCTCTGCAGCCCGATCGCCGCGGCCACCCGGTTGAGCAGGCGCGCGATGGCTGCTTCGGCCGGGACGGGCGCGGCCTTGAAGGCGCGCAGGTCCACGGCCGTCACGGCGTCGAGGACGTCGCCGGTCTTGGCGAGCAAAGCGCGCAGCGCGGGCGTCATCGCCTCGGGCGCGAGGATGTCGTCGAGCGACGGGTCGAGCGCGCGCTCAGCGCCGGCCCCCGCGAGCTCTGCCGGCCGTCCCTCGAGCGTCGCGAGCATCGCCTGCGTCGCGCGCGCGGCGTCGCTTCGGCCGCGCAGCTCGTAGCCGGCCGCGAGGATCTCGAAGGACGCGGGCGCGAGGCGGCCCGCCGAGAGCGCGCGCCTCGCATCCGCCCCGGCGCGGTCGAGCAGGATGTTGAAGGCCGGCGTCTGCTTGTGCCGCAGGTAGAGCTCCGCGAGCGCGCGCAGGAGCTGGACGTCCTGCGGGAACTCGCGCCGGGCCGTCTCGAGCACTTGCTCGGCCCGCCGCGTGTCGCCGCCCACCTGCTCGTGGAGCTCCGCCAGCTCGACGACGCGCGCTCGCTTGTCTTCCGGCGTCGGCGCCTTGGCCACCAGCTCCTGCTGCAGCTCGACGGCCCGCGGCGCGTCTTTCTGGCGGGCGTAGATGGCGACCAGCTTGAGGGCCGTCCCGGCGTCGCCCGGGCTGCGCTTCAGCACCTCCTTCAGCGCCACCTCGGCGCGCGGCAGGTTGACGAGGTGGGTCGAGTACAGCTCGCCGAGGCGCGCATAGACATCGCGCTGCTCGTCGGCCATCGGCAGGAGGCGCGCGAGCTGGACGAGCGTGCCCTCGGCGGCCTCCCACTCCTGCCGCGACGCGCAGAAGTCCGCGTACGCCGTCAGCGCGGCGACGTCGTCCGGGTTGTCCTGCAGCGCCGTCTGAAAGACGGTGCGCGCCCCCGCGATGTCGCCGACCTCGGCCAGGACGCGCCCGCGTCGCAGCTCGATTTCGAGGCGCTCCTTCGGATCGGTGACGCGCTCGATGCGTCGTTCGAGCAGTGCGGCCAGCTCCGGCTTCATCCGGCGCGACGCGTACAAGTCGGCAAGTCGGGCGAAGACGTCGCCGTGCGTCACGTCGATTGCTGCCGCGCCCTCCAGCGCGCCCACGGCCCGGTCCTCGTCCCGGGCCTCGTCGAGCCAGATTCGGGCGGCTTCGTGCAACGCCACCAGGCGGTGCTCTTCGACGCCCGTCTCCCGGGCGATCGCCTCGCAGGCCTCGGCCGCCCCGTGCGCGTCGCCGGCCGAGCGGCATGCGTCGCGCAAGTTCGCCCACGTGGCGACGTCGCCCGGGTCCTCGCCCGTCGATCGTCGCAGCAGCTCGACCGCCTCGTCGAGGAGCCCGAGCCTCGCCGCCGCCTCGCCCGCCCGGGCCAGCAGCGTCGCGCGCTCCGGGGCGCGCGTCGCGCGATCGACCAGGCGCTTGGTCGCGTCGAGGTACGCCGCGTCGTCTTCGCGGGTGCGCGCGTGGGCCTGCAGCATACGCAGAGACCAGAGCGACGGCTCTCTCTCCGAGGCGGCCAGCTCCACGATGTCGCGCGTCGCCTCCCAGCTCCCCTCGGTGCCGCGCATGCGCAGGCGCGCCGCCGCCTCGGCGTGGGCCGAGCACTCCGCCGAGCCGGTCGCCCGCAGAGCCCCCGCGATCGCGGCCATGACCGGCTCGAGCTCGTCGTCGCGTCCCTCGCCGACGAGGTGCTGCTCGACGTGGCGCAGGCTCGGCTTGTAGTCGGGCTGTTCCTCGAGGATGGACCGGTGCCAGAGCAGCGCGCCCGCGGAGTCGTTGCCGGCGGTGGCGTCGAGCGAAGCGAGCCGCTCGAAGGCCTCGCGCCGCACCCGGGCGTCCTCGGCGCCTTTTGCATGGGCGATGAGCTCGTCCGAGAGGCGGGCGACCTTGCCGGCGCGAAGCTCCGCACGCTCCCGGGCGATTCGGCCGAGCGGGGTGTCCGTCGAGGCGGCGGCCTCCGCGCAGCGCAGGGCGCCCTGGTCGTCGCCCGCCCGCTCGTACTCGACGGCGGCGTCGAGGTACCCGAGCGTCCGCGCGTTGCCGCTCGCCTCGAGGGCGCGCTCCTCTCGCCAGCTCGCCCGGTCGTCCATCGGCTGCGCGCCGACGCGCTCGTACATGAGGCGCAGCGCGACGTCGCCCGGGCGCGCGTCGTGGGCCTCGTGGAGCCTCTCCTCGGCGAGCGACGGCTCGGCCTCCGCAACGAAGAGTGCCTCGCGCACGCTGTCGAGCGCGATCTCGATGGGATCGGTCGCCGTCGCGCGTCGTTCGCGCACCCAGCGCAGGGCTTCGTCGCCATCGCCCGCCCGCCGCGCGATCCGCTCGGCGAGAAAGCCGGCGACGGGGATCGCCGGCGCGGCCCTGTGCGCGCTCTCGAGCATCTGCGCCTTCGTCGGATCCGGCAAGGCCTCTTCGCCGAGCGCCACGGCCTCGATGCGCGCGAAGGCCGCGCGCGGCCCCTCGGCGAGCGCGTCGGCGAGCTCGTTCATCTCCGCGACGATGTCGACCTCCTCGAGCGAGGCGATCGCCCGCACCGCGGCCTCGCACGTGGGATCGGCGGCCCGCGCCGCCTTGAACGCCTGCAACGCGCCGGTTCGGTCGCCGCCCGCCTCCGCCACCACGGCTGCCGCGAGGGCGCCGGCCGCGCGTTCGGCGGCCGTCGGCCTGGCCGCGCTCCATGCCGCGATC
>PLIR01000240.1 GCA_003139415.1 Myxococcales bacterium
CGGGAACTTCGCCATCACCATCAGCGCAGACACGGTGCACGACAACCTGCAGGTGTTCGGCCGCGCGAATCACTACGCGGACGACCACATGATGGCGACCGACCCGGGACTGCCCTGACTCGACGCTCACGACTTGACGCTCACNNCGACTTGACGCTCACGACTTGACCGTCGTCAGCCCCCCGTCGTAAGGCGGGGGGCTCGGGGCCATGTCGGCATTTGCGCGTCCGCAGCACGTCCTGTTCGACATGGATGGTGTCCTTCTGGACACCGAGCGCCTCTATACCCAGGCAACTCAGTCGATCGTCGGTCGGTACGGCAAGATCTTCGGGCCGGACCTGAAGCGCGAGACGATGGGGCGTGACGCGCGCGTCAGCGCACGCGTGATCCTCGAGCGCCTCGACGTGCCGCTGACGGCCGACGAGTTCCTGGCGGAGCGGGGACCCATCCTCGAGGCGCTCGTCGTGCAGTGCCGCGCCATGGCCGGGGCAGAGGCCTTCGTCCGCGTGCTGCAGGGACTGGGTGTCCCGATGGCGGTGGCGACGAGCAGCGACCGAGCCCTCTTCCAGCTAAAGACGCGGTCGCACGCATGGTTCGACCTCTTCGACGTGGTCGTATGTGGGGACGATCCGCGCGTCATCGCGAAGAAGCCGGCGCCGGATATTTTTCTGGCTGCGGCGCAAGATCTGCGCGCAGACCCGGCAGATTGCGTCGTCTTCGAGGATTCGCTCGCGGGCGTCGAGGCGGCTCTCGCGGCGGGCATGCGCGTCATTGCCCTTCCGGACCCTGTCCTCGGCCGAGAGCACTTTCGCGCCGCGCACACGGTGCTCGATGGCTGGCACGAGGCGAAGGCCCATCTCGTCACCGGCCGCCGGTAGAGTCGCCACCACAATCATGGAGCGTGAGCTTCCCGGATGGGGCGTTCCGTTCCTCGGAATGCCGCAAAAAGCGGCGACGTGGGAGGGTGAGGGCGCGTCTCTCCGCTCGGACGCAATCTTCGAGAGCGTACATCGATCCGAGAGCGTGCTTGGAGGCGGAGCGCGAATTCGGGTAACTTCGGATGTCGTGTCGAAGAACAAGCTTTCTTGGACGATGAACGACGAAGTGCCCGGAGAAGGGCAGGGGGTCCGGAGGCTCACCACCGCAGACCTGGGTGTCGTGTTCCAGCCGATCGTCGACATGGTGACGGGCCGGACGTTCGCGCACGAAGCGCTGGCGCGCCCGAAGCGCCCCGAATACCCGAACCCGATGGTCTTGTTCGAGGCGGCCGAAAAGGAAGAGGCTTGCGGGCGCCTCGGGCGGCTCATTCGTCAGGTCGCCTTTTCGACGTGCGGGAGCGTGACGCTCTTCGTGAACTTGCACCCGCAGGAGCTGAGCTCGCACTGGCTCGTGCAACCGGACGACCCGATCGGCTTCCACGATCAGCCCGTGTATCTGGAGGTGACCGAGTCCGCGGCCTTCACGCATTTCGAGCTGTGCCTGCGCGTCCTCAAGGATCTGTGCCGTCGCACGGGCGCTGCCCTGGTCGTCGACGACTTCGGCGCGGGGTACTCCAACCTGGAGCGCGTGGCCGACCTCGCGCCGGCGATCGTCAAGCTCGATCTCGCGCTGACCCGGGACATCCACCGGCACAAGCCGCGTCAGATCGTCGTGAAGCACGTCGTCAACATGTGCAACGAACTCGGCGCGAAGGTCGTCGCCGAGGGTGTCGAGACTCTCGACGAACTCAAGTGCGTGCGAGACCTCGGCGTCAACTACGCGCAAGGGTATCTCCTTGCGCGCCCCGCGGCCCCGCCGCCCGGACACGACTGGCCCTTCACCGTGATCCAGCCGGCCGCGCCGCGCCGCCTTCAGCTCCCGCCTCCGCGCAAGCTGCCGACGGCAGTCGCTGCGAAGCGCGTGAGCAAGCCGCCCGGCCGAACCACGAAGACGCCACCGGGCGGTCGTCCGTCCTGGGCCAAGTCCACGAAGCCCCCCCCGCGCGGTTAGCGGGGCGACGGAGCGAGCTGAGTCGGGCGGCCCGCGATGCGCCTCCACGTCGTCGACGGCACGTACGAGCTTTTCCGGGCGCATTTTTCTCCGCGGCCGGGTCACGTCGTCGGCGGGCTAGACCGCAAGGCCACCGTGGGGCTCGCGGCGTCGATGATCGCGCTGCTTCATGACCCGGACGAGCGTGTCTCCCACGTCGCCATCGCGTTCGACAACCCGATCCGGTCGGTTCGAAACGAGTGGTATAGCGGGTACAAGACCGACGAGGGCGTGCCCGCCGAGCTGCTCGCGCAGTTCGACCTGGCGGAGGACGCGGTGCGCGCGATCGGCATGGTGGTGTGGTCGATGGATCGCTACGAGGCGGACGACGCGCTCGCGACGGCCGCGAAGCGGTGGCAAGGCGACGTCGAGCAGGTGCGCATTCTGACGCCCGACAAGGATCTCGGGCAGTCCTTGTGGGGCGACCGCGTCGTGCAGGTCGATCGCCTTCGCCGCAAGGTGATCGACGAGGCCGAGCTGCTTCGCCGGCGCGGCATCCGCCCCGCGAGCGTCCCTGACTTTCTGGCGCTCGTTGGCGACACGGCCGACGGGATCCCCGGCATCTCCGGCTTCGGCGAGAAGACTGCCGCCGCGCTCTTGGGGGCCTTCGAGCACATCGAGTCGATTCCTCTCGGGGCGGCGGCGTGGCCCTCCGGGATCCGTGGGGCCGATCGCCTCGCCGCCACGCTCGCCCGCGATCGCGAAGCCGCGCTCCTCTACCGAAAGCTCGCGACCCTCATCGACGACGTGCCGCTCAAGGAGCAGATCGAGGATCTCGCCTGGACCGGTGTGCCCAGGGCGGCCTTCGAGGCGTGGTGCGATCGCCTGGAGGTAAGCACGCTGAGGACCATCCCCACGCGGTGGCGGTAGCTCGCGATAAATCCGCTCCCGCGGTCGCGCAGAGGAGTGGGCCCAAGGGCGGCCTTGACGGAACGGTCCCGGACGGAGAACGCTGACGGTCCCATGGAACACTACCGCCTCCTCATCGACGGCAAGCTCGTCGATTCCGCCAGCGGCGAGCGCTACACCACGATCGACCCGGCCAGCGGTCAGCCTCTCGCAACCGTGTCCGCCGCCGGAAAGGCCGATGTCGACGCCGCGGTTGCCGCCGCGCGCCGCGCATTCGAGGGCTGGGGCGCGATGCTGCCCGGGGCCCGTTCCGACATCATCATGGATCTCGCCGATCGGATGCAGGGGGCGATCGCGCGTCTGGGCTTTCTCGAGATGAGCGACTCGGGAGGTTTGCTCTCGCGCACGATGACCGACGTATTCCAGGGCGCTCGGTTCATGCGCACGATGGCGCGCTACGCGGCGCACGACTTCCCGTGGGAAGAGACGATTCCCGGCAAGAACCCGTTCTTTCCGGGCCGGAGCGTCGTGCGCCGCGAGCCGATCGGCGTCTGCGCGGCCATCGTCCCCTGGAACTTCCCCCTCCTGATGGCCACGTGGAAGATCGCGATGGCGCTCGCCACGGGCAACACGCTCGTCCTCAAGCCGTCGCCCGAAACGCCGCTCTCGGCGCTCGAGCTGGGCAAGATCATCGCCGAGTCGCGCGTGCCACCGGGGGTCGTCAACGTACTCGCGGGGCCGGACCGCGCCGTCGGCGAGCTGCTCGTGAAGCACCCGGACGTCGACCGCGTGGCCTTCACGGGCAGCACCCCCGTCGGCAAAGAGATCCTCAAGAACGCGTCGGCCACCCTCAAGCGCGTCAGCCTCGAGCTCGGCGGAAAGAGCGCGAACATCGTCCTTCATGACGCGGACCTCGACATGGCGGTCGACGGCGCGGTCTGGGCGGCTTTCCTTCATACTGGGCAGGTCTGCGAGTCCGGCACCCGCCTCTTGCTGCCGGAATCGCTACACGAGTCCTTCGTCACGCGCCTGGTCGATCGCGTGCGAAAGCTGGCGATCGGTCATCCGATGGATCCGCGTACGAAGGTGGGGCCGGTCATCAACCAGGCGCAGCGCGATCGCATCGAGCGGTTCCTCGAGATCGGGCGAAAAGAGGGCGCGCGGCTGGCGTGCGGCGGCGAGAGGCCCTCGGTGCCAGGAATGGAGGGCGGCTTCTGGGCGCAGCCGTCCGTCTTCGTCGGGGTCGAGCCGAAGATGACGGTGGCGCGCGAGGAGATCTTCGGCCCGGTCCTTTCGGTCATTCGATACCGCGACGAGGACGAGGCCATCGCCATCGCCAACGACTCCGACTACGGCCTCGCCGGCGGCGTGTGGTCGCGGGATCTCGAGCGGGCCAAGGCCGTGGCAGCGCGCCTGCGCACGGGCACGGTGTGGATCAACGACTGGCACTTCTTCCACGACCTCGCGCCCTTCGGCGGCTACAAGCAGAGCGGCATCGGCCGCGAGATGGGCCACTTCGGGCTCGCCGAGTACACCGAGACGAAGCACGTCCACGTCGGCGTCGAGGCGAACCCCGACGCCAAGCGCGGGCATCGCATGCTCGTCGCCGGCGGGCGATCGATCTCCTACCAGTACGAGCCGCGTACGCGTGTCCTCTCGGGCCCCGGCAGCATCGTGAAGCTCTACGCGGAGCTCGAGTCGATGGGCAAGCGTCGCGCGCTCGTCGTGACCGACGCGGGTGTCGTCGGCGCGGGCCTGCTTGCGCGCCTNNAGCTGCATCGACACGGCGAAGGCGGTGGCGGTGGGCCTGGCGAACGGATGGTCGGCGATCGAGTCTTTTGGCATGTACCACCTGCCGGGCGCCCCCACGACGCACGTCGCCATCCCGACGACGGCCGGCACCGGCAGCGAGGTGACGAACGTCGCGGTGGTGAAGAACGAGCGCACGGGCACGAAGGCGTACATCCTCGACCCCCTCGTCGCGCCGGACCTCGCCATCCTCGATCCGACCCTCATCGTGGGTTTGCCGCCGAGGATGACGGCGGCGACGGGGCTCGACGCCCTCACGCACGCCATCGAGGCGTACACCGGCCGCGCGGCCAACTCGATGAGCGACGCCCAGGCCCTGCACGCCATCCGCCTCATCGCGCGCTGGCTGCCGCGCGCCGTCGCCGAGGGCGGCAACCTCG
>PLIR01000024.1 GCA_003139415.1 Myxococcales bacterium
GCGGAGGTCGCTCCCCTCGACCACGCCGGATTCGCGAGCGTCATCTGAGACGCGGTAGCGACGGTGTTGGGTACGGAGATCGTCCCACGTTGGCGCTAGATACTCCCGGGCGCCTTTCGCTACGATGCGGCGACTGCCGCTGACGTCACCGCGCGTCCGGGATGAACATGAATTCGACGATCGACATTCTCCGCGCCGAGCTGGAGCGACTGTTCTCGCTCGACGAGATGACATCCATGAGCCGGCGCCTTCTCGGGCTCGACCCGGACGAGGTGGGCGGCGTCGGCGCCAAGGCCACCTTCGCGAAGGCGCTCGCCGAGCGGTGTCTCGACAGCGACCAGCTCGACGCGCTCGTCGACGTCATCCTCGTGTCGCGCCCGGGGGCGGACCCGCGGGTGCAAGACGTCGCCGGCCTCTTCGGGCGCGAGGAGCTGGCCCCGGGGACCCGGCTCGGCGCGTTCGTCGTGACCCGGCGGATCGGCGGCAGCGACTCGTCCACGGTCTACGCCGCCAAGCGCGGCGACGAGACCCGCGTCCTGAAGGTGTTGCGGCGCGAGGCGTGCCGCGACCGGCGCGCCGTTCAGCGCTTCCTCACGGCGAACCGGATGGTCGGCGGGATCGAGCACCCGGGGCTCCCGCGCGGGCTCGAGGCGGGGGAGTCCGATGGCTCCTACTGGGTCAGCTACGACCTCGTCGAGGCGCTGCCGCTGAGCCTCCGGCTCGCGCGTACGGGGCCGATCCGCCTGCAAGACGCCAAGCCGATTCTTCGAGGGATCCTCGAGCCGCTCGGGGCGCTTCACCGGGCCCGCATGGCGCACGGCGACCTGAAGCTCGACAACGTGCTTGTCCGGCCGCGCGAGCGCGCCAACACCCTGGCAGGGCCGGAGGCCGGCGACGACGCGGGCCGCCGCGACGCGAATAGCCCCCACGTGATGCTCATCGACTTTGGCACCGACCGGCTGCGGCAGCGCGCCACCGTGGCCAACGGTCACACGGGCGTCCTGGCCGTGTACGGCTCTCCCAAGACGATCGCGCCGGAGCAAGTCCGCGGCGAGCGGGCCGAGCCGGCGACGGACATCTACGCGTTCGGCGCCATGATGTACGAGCTTCTGTCGGGCAAGCCCGTTTTCCCGTTCGAGAGCGCCACCGACGCCGCCTTCGCGCACCTGACGAGCGCCCCGGAGCCGCCCAGCGAGCGCGCACCCCACGGCTGGCTGGGTCGGGAGGTCGACGAGTTCGTCCTCTCGCTGCTCGCGAAGGACCCGTCGGCGAGGCCGAAGGACGTCTTCGCGGTGATGGCCGAGCTCGAGTCGCTCGGACGCACGGCGGCGGGCAAGCGCGTCGCGCGCGCGCCGTACCCCGAGGACAAGCTCACGGGACTCGTCGACATGCTCATCGCGGCGCCCGACGACGCCGACACCGTCGTCTCCCTCGAGCAGGCGCTCGAAGAGGGAGCCGATCCCGCCGTCGTGGCCGAAGCGTTCGAGGCGGCGGCCAAGGCGGTCACCGAGGAGGACCTCGACGCCGCGGGCCTGACGAAAGATCTCCTGGAGAAAGCTGCCCACGCGTTCGACCACGCGGAGGACAAAGAAGGCGCGGAGCGCGTGTTCGCCCAGATTTGCGCGCTCGATCCGGGCGACGAGGCCGCGCGCGCCGCGCTCGAAGACACGCGCATGGCCCTCGGCAAATACGACGAGGTCATGGAGTCGCTCATCGAACGGAGCGAAGGCGTTCCGCCCGGCGCCGATCGGGCGCAGATCTTCGCGCGCATCGGGCGCCTCTTCGTGGCCGAGCTGGACGATCCGGACCAGGGCATCCTCGCGTACGCGCGCGCGTTCTGCGAGACGCCGGGAGACCGCCAGATCGCCGAGGAGATCGAGCGCCTGGCCGAGGGCAAGCCGCCCCTGTGGAACGAGGTCCTCGCCACCCTGACCGAGGGGCTGCAGGGTGAAAACCTCTCGGAGCTGGACCGCACGCGGCTGATGATCCAGGCGGCCCGCTGGTACGAGATCAAGGTCGGCCGGCCAGACCTCGCGCTGCTCGGCTACCAGCGCGTCCTTTCGACGCAGCCGCAGCACCCCGAAGCCTGCGCGGGCATCACGGAGATTTACCGCAAGGGTCAGCAATGGCCGGAGCTCGTCGCCGTGCTCCGCGCGCAGGCCGACGCCGCGGGAAGCTCGCCCATCGGGCGCGACCTGCGGGCCGAGGTGGGTGAGATCTACGAGGTCCAGCTCAACGACGCCGGCCATGCCGGCGAGGCGTACGCGCAGGTCCTGCTCGACCACCCCGGGCACGTCAAGGCGTCCGACGGTATGGCCCGCATCGCGGAGCGCACCGGTGACTTCGAGACCCTCGTCGCGATCCTCGAGCAACGCGCCGAGTCGCAGCACGGCCGCGAGAAGATCGACTCCATCCTCAAGGTGGCCGAGGTCTACGAAGACCAGCTGGGCGACCTCGGCGAGGCGGAGCGGCAGTTCGAGTCGGTGCTCGAGCTCGACCCGCGGAACCTGAGCGCGCTCAAGGGCCTCGATCGCATCTACAACCGCACCAGCAAGTACCGCGAGCTCCTCGTCAACCTCACCCGGCAGATCGACATCTCTGACACGCCGCGGCAGCAGATCAACCTCTACGAGCGCATGGCGGCGCTGCACGACGAGGAGTTTCTCGATCATGGCCGCGCCGCCGAGTGCCTCGAAGAGGTCCTCGACCTCGATCCGACGCATGACGGCGCGCTGACGCGCCTCGCCCGTCACTACCGGGCGATGTCGCGGTGGGACAAGCTCGAAGAGCTCTACGCCGCCCACGCGCGCATCACCACGGATCCCGCGCGCAAGATCGAGCTCCTGATGCAACGAGCCCGCGTCCTGGCGGACCACATCGGCTCGCCCGACCGGACGATCGAGGTCTACGAGGAGATCCTCGAGCTGCAGACGGGCTTCGCCCCCGCGCTCGAGGCCCTCGCCCGCCTCCGCGAGCAGGAGGGTGACGCGCGCGCCGCCCTTCGCGCGATCGAGGAGCTCGCGGCGAGCGCGGCCTCGGGCAAGGCCCGCGCGGAGCTCTGGGTACGGGCGGCGCGGTTGCTCGAGGGCCGCGGCGACCGAGACGCCGCCATCGAGCGCTACAAGCTGGCCATCGAGGAGGACCCGGGCGACGCCGCGACGCAGATGGCCCTTCGCCAGGCCTACGCCGCGCGCGGCGACGCCGCGGGCGTCGTCAAGATCCTCGAGCGGGAGCTCGCGCTCGCCGACGGCGAGATGGCCAAGGCGCGGCTGCACGGCGAGCTCGCGCGCGTGCTGCGCGACAAGCTCTTCGCCGACGACGAGGCCGAGAAGCACGCCAAGACGGCGATCGCCGTCGATCCGGCCAACGCCGATGCCCTGCAGGTCCTCGGCGATCTCGCCTTCGAAGACGAGAGGTACCTCGAGGCGAGCAGGCTCCTCGAGCCCCTCGTCGGGCGCGCGGCCTCGCTGCCCAAGGAGGACGCGGTGCGCGCCCTTGTGCGCTTCGTCGAGAGCTACGGGCGCAGCTCGGGGGCGATTGCGTCGCCATCGGCGCTCGGACGCGACGTGTCGTCGCCGGTCATCAGCGAGTCGCATCCGCGGATCGCCACGGCCCTGCAGGCCCTCGAGGAGATTGCGCCCGACGACGGCGACGCGCTGGCTCGAGTGGCCCGCGTGATGTTCGACAGCGGCAACATGAACGCGGCCCGGCAGACGTACGAGCGCCTGCTCGAGCGGGCGGGCGCCGACCTGTCGCGGACCGACAGGGCCGACGCGCAGTGGCGCCTCGGCGAGGCGCTGCGACGCCTGGGCGAGCTCGACAAGGCGGTCGACCTGCTGCGCGAAGCGGCCGACGGCGACCCGGGCAACCCGGCCCCGCTGAACGCGCTGGCCCGCGTCTACGAACAGAGCGGCGACTGGGAAGAGTTCACGCGGACCAAGCGCCGGCGGCTCGAGACGGCCATCGGCGACGAGCGCTTCGAGCTCTTGCTCGAGATCGGCGACGTCGAGTTCAAGAAGATGAACAACCGCGGGCGCGCGGGAAAGACGTACGTCGCGGCCCTGGAGGAGCGGCCCGACGACCGCAAGCTGCTGACCAAGCTCATGGAGCTTTACTCGGCGGCCAAGGACTGGGCGAGCCTCGTCGAGGTCGTCTTGCGCCTGACGAACTTCGTCGACGACCCGAAGCAGCGCGCCAAGTACATGCACACGGCGGCGATGGTGTCGGCGCGCCAGCTCGGCGAGACGACGCAGGCCCTCGAGTTTTACGACCGCGCGCTCCAGTTCGACCCGACGCTCGAGAAGGCGATGGACGAGGCGACGGATCTGCGCCTCCAGATCGGCGACTTCGAGGGGGTCGAGCGGCTCCTCAACATGCAGCTCGAGCAGGCCAAGCACGTCCAGGATCGGCAGAAGATCGTGGTGGTGCTCGATCGGCTCGGCGGGCTCTATCGCAAGCTGTTGAACGAGCCGGAGCTCGCCATCGACGCCTACGAGGCCGCTCAGGCCTTCGAGCCAGAAGGGAAGGAGCGGGCCGAGATCCTCGCCGAGCTCTACGCGAGCGACGTCACGCAGTATCTCGACAAGGCGGTGCGCGCGCAGACGGAGATGCTGCGCAACAACCCCTATCGCGTCGACAGCTACAAGCTGCTCCGGCGCCTCTACACGGAGGCCCGGCGCCCGGACCCGGCGTGGTGCCTCTGCCAGGCGCTCAGCGTTCTGAATCTCGCGGAAGCGGACGAAGAGCGCTTCTATCTGCGGTACCGCAGCGACAACGCCGCCCCGGCGCAGACGCTCCTCGACGAGCAGGACTGGGCGCTACGCGTCGCGCACCCGGACGCCGACCCGGCGGTGACGCGCATCTTCTCGCTGATCCAGCCGACGATCATCCGCGCGCGGACCAAGCCCCTCGAGGCTCAGGGCTATCACCTCAGCTATCGAACCGATCTGGCGACGCAGCCGTATCCGGTGTCGCAGATGCTCCACTACGCGCAAGGGGTCTTTGGCTTCGAGGCGCCGCCCGTGTTCCAGAACCCGGACGACCCGTCGGGCTTCGGCTTCGTGCATGCCCACGTCCCCAGCATTCTCCTCGGTCGCGCCGCCTTCGAGCGCGTCGTGCCGAATCAGTCGCTGGCCTTCGTCGCCGCACGCCACCTGGCGTACTTTCGGCCGGGCTTCTACGTACGGCACCTCGTCCCGACGGGCACGGGGCTCAAGGCCTGGCTCTTCGCCGCGATCAAGCTCTGCGTCCCGCAGTTCCCGATCGCGCCCGAGCTGCAAGGCCAGGTCAACGAGGCGCTCGCGTTCATGACGCCCGACTTCCAGGGTGTTCACCGCGAGCTGCTCGCGAGCACCGTGTCGAAGCTGTTGCAGTCGGGCGGCGCGGTCGACCTGAAGAAGTGGGTCGTGGGGATCGACCTGACGGCGGACAGAGCGGGCTTCTTGCTTGCGCACGATCTCGGCGTGGCGACGCAGGTGATGCGCGCCACCGAGGACGCGGCGAGCATCCCAAGCAAGGAGCGGGCGAAGGAAATCGTCCTCTTCAGCATCAGCGAGCGGTACCTCGAGCTGCGCCAGAGGCTCGGGATCACCGTCGAGTCTTAGAGGAAAACTTGCCCCGAGGCGCGGCGCCTTGATGCACTGGCGTTTCATGCGTCGCAGAGTGGCCTTCGTTTCGGGCGCCGTCCTGGCGGTCGCCTGCTCGGGCAACACGCCCGTCGTGCAACCGGCGGCGGCGGCGACGACGGTGCGCGCCGCGCCCGCACCGGCCTCCGCCCCGATCGGCCTCGTGGCGTCGCCGGGGCGCAGCCAGGGTGCGGCCGGCGCCGCCACCCCGAGCCGGTCTGGGCCGCCCGCGAACGCCAACGTGATCCTTCTGTCGATCGACAGCCTGCGCGCGGACATGCCGTGGAATGGCTACGCGAGGCCCGTGGCGCCGCGCCTGACCGCGCTGGAGAAGGGCGCCGTGAGCTACACGCACGCGTACTCGGTGTCGTCGTACACGTCGATGAGCCTGGGGGGGCTGCTGGCGGGCCGTATCCCGTCGGAGCTCACCCGGAGCGGATACTTCTTCGGCACCTACAAGCACGACCTCTTCTTCCCGAAGCTCCTGCAGAGGGCCGGCGTCCGGACGATGGGCGTGCAGGCCCACGTGTACTTCAAGGGCGCGGGGTTCGACGACGGGTTCGACGACTGGCGCATCGTGCCGGGGATCACGTTCGACTCGAACACGGATCGCGACGTCACCTCGCCGGGCTCCGAGCAGATCGCCGAGGAGCTCCTCGGGGAACCGGCCAACGACTCGCGTCGCTTCTTCTTCTGGGCGCACTTCCTCGATCCCCACGACCTCTACATTCGCCACGACGGGATCGACTGGGGCAAGACGCCGCGTGATCGCTACGACGGCGAGGTCACGTTCACCGACCAGTACATCGGCAAGCTGCTCGACTTCATCGCCACCAAGGCGTGGGCGTCCCGCACCGTCATCATCGTGACGAGCGATCACGGAGAGGAGTTCGGCGAGCACAACATGACGCGCCACGGGTTCGAGGTCTGGGACACGCTCGTGCACGTGCCCCTGATGATCGTCGCGCCGGGCGCCGCGGCCCGGCACATCGACACGCGCCGCAGCGACATCGATCTCGCGCCGACCATCCTCGAGCTACTCGGCGTCCCGGTCGATCCGTCGTTCGAGGGCAAGTCGCTCGTGGGCGAGGTCTACGGAGGCGAGGCCGAGGCGCGGGACGTCGTCGTCGACCTGCCGATGACCAGCGACAACGGCCGCCGCCGCGCGCTCGTCCAGGGCTCGTCGAAGATCATCTGCTTCGACAACGACAACGTCTGCAAGCTCTACGACCTCGACGCCGACCCGCTCGAGCAGTCGCCCATCGTGCGCGGCGACGAGTTCTCGCGGATGAAAGAGCGATACGCGGAGCGAACCAAGGGGATCAAGGAGGTCGCGCCGTACGCCTGCGGCGCGGACTGCTTGAACAGCGCCTACCGCAAGAAGCAAGGACCGTGATCCGTGCGGATCGTGCCCGTCGCGTGCTTGTCGGACAACTACGCGTACCTCGTCATCGGTGACGAGGGGGCGGCCGTCGTCGTCGACGCGTCCGAAGCCGCGCCGGTGCGCGGCGCTCTGCGGCGCGAAGGCGCCCACCTCGCCGCGATCTGGAGCACGCACCACCACTGGGATCACGTCGGCGGCAACGAGGAGCTCGCGCGCGAGTTCTCCGTGGAGGTCGTCGGCCATGCGTCCGATCGCGGGCGCCTACCGGGTCTGACCCGCGGGGTCGCGGGCGGCGACACGGTGCGCGCCGGCAGCCTCGAGGCCAAGTGCCTTCACATCCCGGGGCACACCCTCGGCGCCGTGGCCTATTACTTCGACGCGGGCAGCGCGGGGGACGGGGGCGCGGTCTTCACGGGCGACACGCTGTTCTGCGCGGGATGCGGTCGCCTCTTCGAGGGCACGCCCGCGCAGATGCACGCGTCGCTGGCCTCGCTGGCGCGTCTTCCAGGCACGACGCGCGTGTACTGCGGCCACGAGTACACCGAGAACAACCTGCGCTTTGCCGCCACCCTCGAGCCGTCGAACGCCGCCGTCGCCGGCGCCCGCGCGCGCGCGGCCTCGCTGAGGAGCCGGGCGGAGCCGACGGTCGGCACCACGCTCGACGACGAGCGGAGCAGCAATCCGTTCCTCCGGGTGGGCTCGCCCGAGATCCGCGCGACCCTCGGCGTCGCATCGGACGCGGACGACGTGACGGCGTTCGCCGCGATCCGAGCTGCCAAGGACGCGTTCAAGTAGGCGCGTCTCGGGTCACTCGTCGTCCTCGACGAGCGCCCGCACGCGCTCCCGTTCGCCCTCGAGCCACTGCCCCAGGGCCGCCCGCAGCCGCGCGTCTGCGATCCAGTGCGCCGAATGCGTCATCGTGGGCACGAACCCGCGCGCCCGCTTGTGCTCGCCGCCGGCCCCGGGCTCGAAGACGTCGATGCCGTTCTCGACGCAGTAGCGAACGCCCGCGTAGTAGCAGACCGCGAAGTGCAAGTATGGGACGTCGACGCGCGTGCCCCAATAGCGGCCATAGAGGCGCTTGCCCCGTACGACGTTGAAGGCGCCAGCCACGATCTCGCCCCGCTCGTCGCGCGCGACGACCCACGCGAGCCGATCGCGGTAGCGATCGATCAGGCTCTCGAAGAACCGCTCGTTCAAGTAGAGCCTGCCCCATACGCCGTGCTTGTCGATCGTCGACGCGTAGAGGGCGTGCATCGTGTGGGCGACCTCGAGGGTGTGCCGCTGGGGCGACAAGGTCTCGATCGCGATCCCCGCGGAGGCGACCCCCCTCACCTCGCGCTTGATCTGATTGCGTTGCTTGGAAGAAAAACGCGCGAGGTACTCGTCGAACGAGGCGGCACCCTCTCGAAACCAATGGAACTGAAAGCCGTCGCGCCGCGCGTAGCCGGCCGCCTCCCATGCGCGCGCCTCCGCTTCGCGGGGGAAGAGAACGTGCACGCTGGACGCCCCCGCCCGGGAGCACCAGCTTCGCGCGGCCACGGCGACCGTGCGCACGATCTCGGCGCGGTCCTCTCCGGGCGCGACGAGGACCCGGTCGCCCGTGGCGGGCGTGAACGGCACCGCGACGACGACCTTCGGGTAATAGCGAACGCCGGCGCGCGCCGCGAAGTCCGCCCAGCTCCAATCGAATACGAACTCGCCCTCGCTGTGTCCCTTCACGTACGAAGGGGCCACGGCGAGAAGCTTCTCGCCCTGCCAAAGCGACAGGTGAGCGGGGATCCAGCCGGTGTCCCCGCCGACGCACCCGGCCTCCTCGAGGGCGTCGAGCCACCGGTGCTCCATGAACGGGGAGCTGTCCTCGCCGAGGAGCGCGTCCCACGCGTCCGCCTGGATCTCCCGCACGCGCTCCAGGATGCGCAGCGTGATCGGTGGACCGCTCACGCCGGCTGCGGGTCCTCCCGGACCAGGACGAACCAGTTATCCATCCATCCGTGCTTCTTTCTGGCACGGCCGATCGTCACGTGGCTCGAGATTCCGCGCATCACATCGACCATGCCCGCGTAGACCACCGGTCCGAGGCGCACGGAGTTGGGGACGATGGGCGGCCACGCATCGGGTTTGGCGGGCGGGACCATCGTGTAGTCGATGTCCACCTCGCCCTCGTCGGCTGAGGGATGCACGACGAAGTAGCCGGGCCCCGTGAACGCGGCGAGCGTTTGCTCGTTGTATCCGACGAGCCGCGGACCACCGGCCTCGCCTTGCCCCTCGGGGAGCTTCGCGAAGCGCTTCTCGAAGTGCGTGTGCATCGGCAGCGAGTTCTGGCCGTAGTGGATGACGGGCGAGAGCGGCGCGAGCGACGGCGGGACGAAGTCGTCGAGCGTGAGCGGCCGTACCCCCTTGGCGGCCTCCCACAGCGTCGCCTGATGCGCGCGCGTCCACTGCCTGACGGACCACACGCGGCCCGGCGTGCCGAGCTCGTCCAGCACCTTCGAGAGCCGCGGGAAATCCAGGCGCGGCTCGATGAGGTTTCGTAGATCCATGGCAAGGCCCATACTGGCAGACAAGCGCTGGCGTCGCGAGGCCTCGGGCGCACCCGAGCGCCCGCTTCGCACCCGCCCGCTCGCGGCGTGTTGACTCTCGCTCCGCGGCCACTACCGTGCGGTCACCATGCACGTGGCCGTCGTGCAGCTCAACACCCAGGACGACGTCGCCGAGAACCTGCGGCGGGTGGGGCAGTGGGTCGCGCAGGCCGCCGCGGGGGGCGCTCAGCTCGTCGCTCTTCCGGAGAACTTCGCGTTCATGGGCGAAGAGGCGCGCAAGCGCGAGCTCGCCGAACGCCTCGACGGCGCGTTTCCCGGGCCGATCCTCAGTGCCCTGGCCGAGAGCGCGGCCAAGCACGGCGTGTGGATCCTAGGTGGCGGGATGCCCGAGGCGAGCGGCGATCTCGCGCGCCCGTACAACACCTCCGTCCTCGTCGATCCGCGCGGCGCCGTCGCCGCGACGTACCGCAAGGTGCACCTGTTCGACGTGAGCCTGCCCGACGGCACCCTCTACCGCGAGAGCGCCGCCACGAGCGCCGGCTCGGAGCCGGTCACCACCGAGGTGCTCGGGGTGCGCCTCGGGATGAGCGTCTGTTACGACGTCCGGTTTCCGGAGCTTTATCGCAAGCTCGTGCACGAGGGCGCACGCGTCGTCACGATCCCTTCGGCCTTCACGCTCCTCACCGGCAAGGATCACTGGCACGTCCTTTTGCAGGCGCGCGCCATCGAGAACCAGGTTTACGTGCTCGCGCCCGCGCAGCACGGCAAACACCCTCGCGGCCGTCAGACGTACGGCAAGTCCCTCATCGTCGACCCGTGGGGAGAGATCGTCGCCCAGTGTTCCGAAGGGGAGGGGTTCGCCGCGGCGACGCTCGATTTCTCCTACCAGGATCGTGTCCGTACCGCGCTCCCGGCGCTCTTGCACCGCAAGTGGTGACCCGCGTCCCCTTCGTCGACCTCGCCGCGCAGGAAAGAGAGGTCGCGTCCGAGGTGCTGGGCGTCCTCGGGGAGGTAGCCTCCGAGGCGCGCTTCATCCTCGGACCTCGGGTCGAGGCGTTCGAGCGCTGGCTGGCGAGGGCGTGCGGTGTCGAGCACGCCGTCGGGGTCGCGTCGGGATCGGACGCCCTCGAGTTGAGCCTTCGCGCCCTGGGAATCGGTCCCGGAGACGCCGTCGTCACCCCGGCCGTCTCCTTCGTGGCGACGGCCGAGTCGATCGCCGCGGTCGGGGCCCGGCCCGTCTTCTGCGATGTCGACCCCGCGACGATGAACGGGGGCGCGCGCACATTCGCCGACGCCATCGATCGCGCGCGTCGTGCCGGCCTCCGCCCGCGCGCGATCATGCCCGTCGACCTCTTCGGCCGGTGCGCCCCGCTGGGAGCTCTGCGCGCCCTCGCCGCCGCCGACAACCTCTTGCTGGTCGAGGACGCGGCTCAAGCCATCGGCGCGCGCGACGACGGCGGCCGCCCCGCCGGGTCGGCGGGAGACGCGGGCTGCTTCAGCTTCTTTCCGACGAAGAACCTCGGCGCATGGGGCGATGGCGGCGCCGTCGTCACGCCGCGAGCCGACGTCGCCGCGCGGGTTCGACGCCTTCGCGCGCACGGCGCCGACGAGCCGTACGTGCACTCCGAGCTCGGACGAAACAGCCGCCTCGACGCGCTGCAAGCGGCCGTCCTCCTGGCCAAGACCTCGCGTCTCGCCGCCTGGCAGGACCGGCGCGCGCGCGCCGCTCGCCGATACGCCGACGAGCTCGAGGATCTCCCGCTGGTGCTTCCCGCCGACGCGACGGCGCCCGCCGTCCACGCCTGGCACGCGTTCGTCGTGCGCTGCGAGAGGCGCGACGCCCTCCAGGCCTGGCTCCGGAGCCGCGACGTGGAGGCGCGCGTCTACTACCCGGTGCCGATGCACCGGCAGCCCTGCTTCGCGTCGCTCGACGAGCCCGACCTGCCCGAGGCCGAGAACGTGTGCCGGACGTCGCTCGCCTTGCCGATCTTCCCCGCCATGCGCGACGACCAGCAGAGCCGCGTCATCGAGGTCGTGCGCGGCTTCTTCGACGGGGCTTGAGCTACGCCTTCAGGTGCTCGCGGGCGACGTCCGCCCACGTGCCCGTCGGCTCGATGTCGAGGTATCTCTTCCAGTGAGTGCGCGCTCGGGTGCGCTCGCCGAGCTGCTCGCAGGCCATCGCGAGGTTGAAGTGGGCGTCGGAGAAGCGCGGGTCGCCCTCGAGCGCTCGCTCGAAGTACGCGGCCGCGCTGCGGGCGTCGCCCCGCTCGAGCGTCACGTAGCCGAGGTTGTAGTGCGCCTCGGGCTGGCGAGGGTCGACCTCGATCGCGCGCTTGTAGAGGATCTCGGCGCCGGCTTCGTCGCCCCGCCGGAAGCGGATGTTGCCGAGGTTCGTGTACGCGATGGCCAGCGTCGGGTCGAGGCGCGTCGCGCGACCGTAGAGCTCCTCGGCTTCGTCGTACGTGGCGGGGTTCTCGTCGAGCGCGCTCGCCTGGACGTAGAGATCGTACGCCGTGCGTGCGCGCGTGGGGCTTGTCTCGGGCCTCAGCAACCTCACGACGTCGTCGCGCAAGGCTTCGACCTGGAAGTCGAGGACCATCTGCCCGGTCAGCGGCTCGAAGCTCCCCGTGTCCGAGCGGACCACCACCCGGCGGCCGTCCCCGACGATCCGCAGCTCCTGAAGCGGCCGCGTGATCCGCGGCAAGGTCTCCCGCAGCGCCCCGATCGCCTTCGCCACGTCCCGAAGACGCACGCGCTGCTCGAGCAGCTCTCGCGTCGCCCGCAGGGCGATGAGATCCTGGAACGTGTACGCGCGTTGCCGGCCCCGCTGCCCGGAAGGCGAGACGATCTTGGCCCGGTCCAGCGCGCGCAGCCGCGTGTCGGACACGCCGAGCAGCTTCGTCACCTCGCGCCGAGTGAAGAGGTCCGTCACGGGCTCGCGCGGGTCGGGCGGGGGAGGGACGCTGGGCGCAGCCGTCGCCCCGCTAGGGGGCTCGGAGACCCGGCCGCCATTGGATCCGAAGGCGACGTGGATCACGTTCGCCCCCTTCCGTCTTCTTCGCTTCCGGCCGCCGAGGCCGGCGCCGTCATTCGTAGAGCTTGCCATGTGGGAGAAAGTGGCTCACGGACGCGCGCGGGAGGTTGCGCGTCTCTCTATCAACGGCGCCTGAACGTCGACGTCAACCCTCACGCCACGCGCGTCGGGCACGATGCGAATTTCGCACGCGAAGCGGCCGAGTCGGCCGGGCGCGCGCAGGCACGCCTCGCGGTGCGCCGTGCGGACGGCCCGCAAGCGCACGTGCATGTCCCGCCCCGCGACCGCCGCGAGCCATGCGGAGTCTCGATCGTCGGCCGGGAGGATCACGCTCGTCGAGCCGTACCAGAAGCGGCCGCCCGGCTCGTCGCGGGCACTCCCTTCGGTCATGACATCGGCGCGCGCGAAGAGGTCGCGCAGGCGGGAGTCGGACGAACGAACGAGCACCGGGTGCCGCACGAGCACCAGGGGCACCACGCGCGCTTTGGCGAGACCAGGTCCAATCACGATCGGGATCGTGGCAAAGAGGAGCGGCAACAATCCAGTTTCCCGTGCGGACGGCGGCGGGCGGCGCCTTCGCGGCTCGTCACGGGTGCGCGTCCTCGGGGGTGAGACGCTCGAGAGGAACGATGACCGGCTCGACGTGCAGGCCGCGCGGCGTCGACTCGACCCACGTCGCGTGCGCGATGCGCGCCCCGCCGGCCGGCGCCTCACCGACGCTGCCCACGTTGACGACGCGGACGCCGCCGACCGTCCGATCGAAGGGAACATGGCTCGCCCCGCACACCACCACGTCGGCCGGATCGTCGCCGAGGAGCGCGTTGATCTCTTCGTCGGACATGTCGTGTGTGAGGGCTTCGGCCGGGTCGACCGGGGACCCGTGAACGAGAAGCAGCTCGCCGCCGTCCTCGAGCGGGATGCGCACGTGCGTCGGCAGGCGCCGGATGCGCTGGAGAATGAGGTCCCCCAGGCCTTCGCGCACGACGCGCATGCGCTCGAGCCGCTCGCGCTCGTGGTCGCTGCGGGGGCGCACCGCCGACGGGTCGAGGGTCGCCACCGCTCGGTCGGTCAGGCCCTGCACCATCACGGCCCCGGCGGCGCTCAGGCGGCGCCAGGTTTCGACGGGCTCCGGACCGGGGAAGACGATGTCGCCGGCGACGAGCAGCTTGTGGAACGACCTCCGCTCCGCCGTCGCCAGCACCGCGCGCAGCGCGTCGAGCTGTCCGTGGATGTCCGAGACGCAGAGCATCAGCATGTTCGTGCCTCGTCCGCGCCGGCGCGGAGCTCGCGTATCAGGTTCTCCACGGCCGCTCTGCGGGCGGCCGGCGTCGGACCTTGCTGAATCGCACGTACGAGGGCCGTGCCGACGACCACGCCGTCGGCTTGGCGCGCCGCGGCACGCGCCTTGTCGCGCGAGTCGATCCCGAACCCGACGACGACGGGCCGCCCTATCTGCGCTTTCAGCTCGGACGCGCGCGCCCCGGCTTCTCCCGCCTGCAGCGCCGCGGTCCCCGTCACGCCCGTCACGGACACGTAGTAGACGAAGGGAACCCCGCCGCCGGCGGCGATCTGGCGCGTCGCGGCTACCCGATCGGCGCGGCTCGTCGGCGCGAGCAAGGGGACCGTCCCCACGCCTCGCTCGAAGGCCGCCTTTCGCAGCGCCGCGCCGTCCTCCAAGGGCAAGTCGACCACGAGGAGCGCATCGACGCCCGCCTCCGCCGCCTCGGCCGCCGCTCGCGCTTCGCCTCGGACGAAGAGCGGGTTGTAGTAGCCGAAAAGGACGATGCCGGCGTCGGGTGCTTCGGCGCGGATCGCGCGGGCCGCCCGCAGGGTTGCCGCGAGGCCCCCGCCGTTGGCGATCGCGCGCTGACTGGCGCGCGCGATGACCGGCCCATCGGCGGTGGGATCGCTGAACGGGACGCCCAGCTCCAGCACGTCGGCGCCGGCTCGCAGGCACGTGCGCGCGAGCTCGACGCTCTCTTCTACGCTGGGGTCGCCGACGCAGAGGTAGGCGACGAGCACCTTGGCATCGCGCGCGAAGATCCGATCGATGCGGCTCAAGAGGCCCCTCCGCCGGGGGAGCTGTCAGGGAGCAGCCGCGCCAGCAGCGTCGCCAAGTCCTTGTCGCCGCGGCCCGACAGTCCGACGACGACCGACACGGGCCGCCCGAGCTTCGCCGCGAGAAGGCGCGCCACGTCGCCGACGCGCGCGAACGCGTGCGCCGTCTCGAGCGCGACGAGGATCCCCTCCGTCCGCGCCACGAGCGCGACGGCCGCCAGAGCCTCGTCGTCCGTCGCCGACAGGTATGACGCGCGGCCGTTGTCTTTGAGCCACGAGTGCTCGGGGCCGACGCCGGGGTAATCGAGGCCCGCGCTGATCGAGTGCGCCTCGAGCACCTGGCCCCCATCGTCGCAGAGGACGTAGCTCTTCGAACCGTGCAGGACGCCAACCCGGCCCTGCCCGAGCGTCGCGGCGTGGCGTCCCGTGGCGATCCCTTCCCCTGCGGCCTCGACCCCGAAGAGCGCGACGCCTGCGTCGGACAGGAAAGGGCGGAAGATGCCGATGGCGTTGGACCCCCCGCCGATGCAGGCGACCACTGCGTCCGGCAGCGCGCCTTGGGCGAGGAGCGCTTGCGCGCGCGCCTCGACGCCGATGACCGTCTGGAACTCGGCGACGAGCTCCGGATACGGGTGCGGCCCGGCCGCGCTGCCGATGCAGTAGTACGTCGACTGGACGTGGGTGACCCAGTCGCGGAGGGCGTCGTTCATGGCGTCCTTGAGCGTCTTGGAGCCGCTGTCGACGGGCACCACCTTCGCCCCGAGCAGGCGCATGCGCCCGACGTTCGGCGCCTGGCGGGCCACGTCTTCGGACCCCATGTACACCTCGCACGGCAGGCCGAAGAGCGCGCACGCCGTGGCAGTCGCCACGCCGTGCTGACCGGCGCCCGTCTCCGCGATGACGCGCGTCTTGCCCATCTTCTTGGCGAGGAGCACCTGTCCGAGCGCGTTGTTGATCTTGTGCGCGCCCGTGTGGCAGAGGTCCTCGCGCTTCAGCCACAGGCGGGCCAACGACCTTCCCGTGGGGTCGATCGCCCGCGCGAGGCGCTTGGCCTCGCCGAGCGGCGTCGGGCGGCCCACGTAGTTGGCCAGCAGGCCGCGCCACTCGGCCTGGAAGGCCTCCGTCGCGACGATCGTCTCGCGCGCGCGGGCCAGCTCGTCGAGGGCGGGCACCAACGTCTCGGCGACGAAGCGGCCGCCGAACGGGCCAAAGTATCCGGCGACGGGCGCTGCGCCGGGGGCGGACGACTGCTGCATCCGCCCCTTACTAGCAGGCCGCCGCGAAAGGAGCAGCACGCCGGGCCGCGCGGCGGTCAGCGCTCGCGCCAGACCGAAGCGCGGCCGGCGAAGAAAGAATCGACGGCCTCCCGGTGGTCCTCGCTCGCCCAGGCGTCGATGAACCGCGCGCGTTCGCGCGCTCGCTGCGACCTGCGGGCCGCGCCGACGTCAAGGGCGCCCTGAAGCAGCGCCTTGAGGCCTTCGACCGCCCCAGGCGAACCCTTGGCGACGTCGCTGGCCCAGGCCACTGCCGTCTCGACCGCCCCTCCCGCTTCGGCCACGGCGTCGACCAGGCCCACGCGAAGGGCCTCATGAGCATCGAGCTCGTGACCCGCCAATAGCAGCCGGCTGGCCGAGCCGAGGCCCACCATGCCGACGAGCTTCGGCAACGTGCCCCACGCCGTCGTGACGGCCATGCGCGCATGCTTGAACGACAGCCGCGCGCCGGTGTCGGCGACGCGCAGATCGCAGGCGACCGCGAGCTCGGCCCCGCCCCCGATGGCCGGCCCCGGGAGCGCCGCGATGACGGGGATCGGCAGTGCTGCGAGTCCGTCGCATAGTCGACGGCCGGCCTGCGCGAGGCGCGCGGCGTGCCCGCGCGTCAGGCCGGCTCCGAGCTCGCGGAGGTCGCCGCCCGAAACGAACGTCTTGCCCGCGCCCGTCAGGACGACCGCGCGAAGCCCGCGATCGCGGCGCGCCCGCGCGATCGCGGCGCCCAGGGCGTCGAACGTCGCGAAGTCGAGCGCGTTGCGCACTTCGGGCCGATGGATGGTCCAAATCTCGGTCGCGCCTCGGCGTTCGATGCGCACGCGGTCGTCGCCGCCTCGGCCTTGTGGCCGCTCGTCGCGCGCTCGAGGTGGGCGGGCGGCCATCAGCCTCCGTCGAGGCCCGCTCGGCGCCGCGCCACGCCGGCCGCCCCGACGCGTATCCTCGACGTCCGGCGCTCTTCGTCGAGGGTCATCCGGTGCTTTCTCCGGCCCCCGCGTGCGAGGAAGCGCTCGGCGTGGGCGATGACCGCCGCGGCCACGTCGACGCCGCTCGCGCGCTCGATCCCCTCGAGGCCGGGAGAGCTGTTGATCTCGAGGATCTTGGGTCCGTTGCGCGCCTCGAGCATGTCGACGCCGGCGATTTCCAGGCCCATGACGCGGGTGGCCGCGATGGCTGCGCGCCGGTATGGGCCCTCCAGCACTGCCCGGACCCCCTGGCCGCCGCGGTGGAGATTCGAGCGAAACTCGCCCGCCTTCGCCTGCCGGCGCATCGACGCGATGACGCGGCCGCCGACGACGATGGCCCTGAGATCCCGCCCCTTGGCCTCCGCGATGTACTGCTGAAGGATGATGTCCTGGCCCATCGCCCAGAGGGTCTCGAGCAGCGACGTTACCGCCTGGGGCGTTTCGGCGATCATCGTCCCGATGCCCTGCGCCCCTTGCTGCAGTTTGACGATGCACGGGGCGCCGCCGACGAGCGATAGGGCCGGCTCGATCGATCCGGGGGTCCGGGCGCAGACCGTGACCGGCACGTCGATGTTGCGCTTCGTGAGGAGCTGCATCGCCCGGAGCTTGTCGCGTGATCGCGCGATCGCGAGCGCGGTATTGAGGACCGGGACACCCATCAGATCGAACTGACGGACGACGGCGAGGCCATAGTTGGTGATCGAGGCGCCGATGCGCGGAAGGACGAGATCCGCGTGGGGTGGCGCCTCGTCGCCCAGGAACAGCGACGGCCGCCCCCGCGAAATCACGATACGAAAGTCGAGCGGATCGGCGACCTGCACCTCGTGGCCGCGCGCGCGGGCGGCCAAAACAAGGCGTCGGGTGGAGTAGAGGCTGGCGTTACGGGACAGGACGAGCAAACGCATGGTCGCCGGAGGAATGCCGGCAGGCTACGCGCCGCCCCGCAGGATGCAAACTGGCCGACTCGACCCCGCTGGCGCCGGATGACTCAGTGCGCGACGACTCAGTGCGCAACCGAGGCGATCCTCGCCGCCGGCGCCGGAGCGACCGTGAACGTGCCGAGGATGCGGGGCCCGAACTGGGCCGCCACGATGATCGCAAGGCCCGCGAAGCGGAGCCAGAAGTGCGCGCGAACGGAGAGAGGCTGAGTGAAAGGTGCTGACATGACGGCTGCCCAAACGGCGGGCGGAACGTCGGCGCCTGCCGTCGATTGAGCAACAAAGCACGCGACGTGCCATCCACATAATTGCGACTTGCCGCTCGCATTGGATGGTCTGGCCATGACAGCGACGTCGCGAGTCACAACAACACGTCGTCAAAGCGACACACCCACGGTGCGCCTGCTTTCGCGGCAACGCGCGCGACGCGCTCCGACCGCGCCGCGGAGCGGCGTGACTTCAGCGCGCTACTTCTTCGTTCCGGCCACTTCTTGACGGATGAGATCCTCGAGCGAGTCGCCCCCGCCAGAGGTGCCGGCCGCGGCCTTCGAGGGCGCAGTCTTTGCGGGCGTTGCTTTGACGGGCGCCGGTGCCGGTGCTGCCGCGGCCTCGGAGGCCGGCGCCGAGTTGGCGATGGCAGCCGGGATAGAAGCCTTGTTGGCCGCCGGCCGGGCCGTCGACGGACAGCAGGCCGATCAGTGCGCCATCCGGCGCGCGCATAGGCGCCAGCAGCGTGTCATCCGGATGCCACGCACTGGGACCGTCGATGAACTCGAGC
>PLIR01000534.1 GCA_003139415.1 Myxococcales bacterium
CCGAAGGAGGTCCTGCCATGAACGCTACGCCTACCCTCACGCTATCGACGGACGAACTGGAGAAGCTCGCCGCGGACCTCGATGCCATCGGCAAGCGCGTTCGGGGCGAGGTCGGCGAACCTGACGCGCGATACCTGCGGCGCATCGTCGCCTTGCAGCGATCCGCGGAGATCGGCGGCCGGGCGATGCTCTTCGCCGGGGTGCTCCCCCCGCTATGGATCGCCGGAGTGGCACTCCTCGGTCTCTCGAAGATTCTCGANNCGATCCTGTCCTGAACTCCGCTCATTACGAATGGGATATCGTGTGTCCGGCCAAGCACTGGAAGCGGACGCACAATTACGAGCATCACACGTTCACCAGTATTCTCGGTAAGGACCGCGATGTCGGATACGGCTTCCTGCGCGTCGCGGAGGACCAGCCGTGGCGTCCCATGCACCTGGCGCAACCGCTGTACGCCCTGGGTCTGATGTTCGTCTTCGAATGGGGAATCGCGCTGCACAACCTCGAGTTCGAGCGTGTGCTGGCGGGCGAAAAGCCCCCGCGCGTGATGCTCCGACAGTCGCTACCCATCGCGCGCAAGGCGACTCGGCAGCTTCTCAAAGACTACGTGCTCTTCCCACTCTTGGGCGGGCCGTCCGCGCCGTTCGTGTTCGCCGGCGACGCCGCCGCCAACGTGGTCCGCAATGTGTGGGCATTTCTCATCATCTTTTGCGGCCACTTCCCGGACGGAGTGGCGTACGTGCCGGAGGGCTCCGTAGTCGCAACGGAGCCCGAGACGCGCGGCGCGTGGTACCTCCGACAAATTCGAGGGTCCGCCAACATCGAGGGCCCCGACTGGTTCCACGTTCTCTCGGGGAACTTGAGCCACCAAATCGAGCATCACCTTTTCCCGGGCCTGCCCTCCTATCGCTACGCCCAGATCGCCGCCATGGTCGAGCCCGTGTGTCGGAAGTATGGCGTCCCATACACGTCCGGTTCTTTCGGGCGGCAAGTCGGAAGCGTCGCGCGGCGACTCGTTCGCCTTGCCCTGCCGCGTGCTCCCGTACTGTCCCGAGGCGGGTTCATGCGGCAGTTCGCTGGCAAAACGTGAGCAAGCCGTCGAGCATGCCCTGGGTCCCTAATAAAGTGGATCTCCGGCGCATATTCCGCCTCGCATGTGGCGGCGCAACGACTTGTCGGTCGCCATGCGGCACCTCCCATGGGCGACGACGGCGCGGCGTCCAAACCTGCGACCCTGCTGACGGCTCACGCCGCTTCGGTCGAAGCGTGATCTTACGTCGTGCCCTGCGTCGCGCTGGTCCCGGGGCGCGTTGCCGATCGAGCGGACCGGTGACAACGGGCACGCCGGCAGGCCCGCTGAAGGTAGCTCTTTTCCCACCGATCGGCGAAGTAGCAGGACGGGTTGACCCACGGATCGCGGGCGGGACGGTCAGGCGGCCGTTCCGCAGGGCATGGCGAAGGCCTCGTCCCTTGCCGGGCAGCCCTCGAGCGAGGCTTCGATCGCGCCTCTGGCGTCGCGGCAGAACTTGTCCAGGCTGTGGTTCCTTTCGACGTAAGCGCGCGCGGCTTGCCCCATCGCGCGCGCGCGCCGGATCGTGCCATAGCTCGAGCATCGCGGCGCGCAGGGCCTTCTCGTCGCCTACCGGGACGAACAATCCCGTGACGCCCTCCTCGATCACGTCGACCTGTCCCCTGGTGCGCGAGCAAATGACGGGCTTACCCATCGCCATGGCCTCCAGGATCACGGAGACACCGTTGTCGGTGTCCGATTCCTGCAGCGGGACCACGCCGAAGCGCGAGCGCGCGTAGAGCTCGCGAAGATCCACCAGGGTCTTCTTGCCGATGGTCACGTTGTCGCCGGCCAGGCTCGCGAATCGGTCGGTGCCGATCCTGCGCGCGAAGCCCATGGTGTCGACCCGAACGTGATCGGTCGCCAAGTGGCACGGCAGATCGGTACCGCGGAGCGCCTTGAGCAGCGTGGGGTAGTCGCGCATCTCGGCGCCGGCACTGCATATCGTGTCGAGCATGCGTTCGCGAGGACTGAAGAACAGCGGATCGACGAAATGCTTGATGAGATAGATCTTCTCGGCCGGAATCGCGAGGCGTTCGATGGCATATCGACGCTGCGCCGAACTCCACGTCACGATCGCGTGAAGGCTCCGCGCGAAGGCGAGCATCGGAAGGCGGACCGAGGGACGAGAAAACCAGTACATCATCGCGATGTGCGGCTTTCGGGTGCGTTGCAGCGACTGCAGCGTCATGAGTGAGAGGGTGACGCGCTCGCTCCAGGTCACGATCGCGTCGTAATCGTCGCGCCGTCGCTGAACTTCCCGAGCGAGCCGTACCCAGCTCGGCACCGCGTCCCACAAAGGCGTGGCCCCGCCCGTATCGAGGCTCGACTCGTCGTACCGTTGGACGAACAGGTCGTCGAACAAGTACTTGCGTGGCCCCCGCTCGCCGGTCGGGTCTCGCTCCTCGGCTTGGGGGCGCCTCCCTTGGAGGGCCACCGCAATACGTCGCTCGGTCGATTTCACGATGTCCATTTTGTTGTGGCAGACGGCCTTGCAAGGCTCGGTTCGCGCAGCTTGGGCAAGTTCCCCGGCGCGACATGACGGCGACAAGTTCGTGAACCCGTCGATGCCATGGACTCGCGCGCCGTCCGACGCCGGAGGACGGTTCGACGGCCCACGCGGTGATTTGGTCGTCGTCGTCTGATTCCAGGGCCGCTCGATAGCGGGACGTGTACCAGCATCGTCTTGGGTGCCCAGCTACAGAGACTTCCGCCGGGATGCGACGACGATGATGGCGCGTCGAGCAACGCGTGTAGGCGGCGGAGCGCGAGCCGTCGCGGCAGGCCCGCGATGTCGAGAAGGGGCTGCACGTCGGTCGCCCCGTCTATCTGCGCGAACAGAAAGCTGCTCAAGTTATCGAGCGCGAAGCGCTTCAACTGTTCGGGGGAGACCGTCGCCGCCAAGAGGGACCATCCCGAACCGACGGGGGACAGACGTTTGCGTTCGAACACGCAGTACTGCGCTCCCTCTCGAGGTAGAGAAGACGGGTTCGATCGCGTGTGCAGTCTGCGCCTGCCACACACCCTTGGCTTTTTGACTTCCGAGTTGCTGGACACCGCCCCCGGCCCCCCCCGCAAAGCTCAGCAAATGACGCGCCAGCGCAAACGCCCATCATCTTTACGTGGGACCCGTCATCACGATGGCTCGGCCTCGTTGCCAAGCTCCGCCCGTTCCGGCCCGGCCGCTGGCCTCTGCGGACTGTGCTCGGATAGGCCTTTCGAATGCTCTGACTTCGCAAACTCGACTCGTGGCCGGTAGCGCTGCGGTCGCGCCTACCCACCATCCTGCAGCGGGCCGAGGTCGTCGGCGAAGTTCCGCGCCTTCGGTCGCGCCGAAAAGGCGGTCGTGTTCGCATTGCCGGGAGGCATTTCGCCGAGGCCAAGGCGTTTCGCTTCGCCCGCGGCCCGTCCCACTCGAGCCTCTCGCGCAGGTCACGCGTGATCCGCTGTGGGTCTCTCGCCCGTCGAGCGCGGTCGTTCGGCCGAAGGCGAGTCCCCCGGCGCGGGTGGGTCCGCTCCGTATCGTGGGTCCGTGAATAAGGGGATATTGCACGGGATTTTGAAACGTGACCGAATCGGTAACGACGACGGCGAAGACTGTCAGGCGGTATGCGCCCACGAGCGCTGAGAGGCGGGCTCCCTTCGCCTCGTTCCGGGGCTCCGCAGCGCGGCCCATTGGCACACCGGTTGCGTTGGATCCGACGACTGGGGGTACGGGACGTCGAGCGGGGGTCGAGGCGTACACCGGAAGAAGCTTCTCGATGGGCGTACGCCGCGAGAGATTCGGTGTGGAACAAAGGAGCACGCGGGCTCTCGCGTGCCGCAAGGGGGGCCGTTCATGTCACGACCGGAAACGGCAAAAGCAAAGAGTCGCACCGACGTCGCCTCGGTGCGCAATTCCGGCATGCGGCCACGCGGGCGCCCGCTCGGGAAGCTTGTCGTCGGCAAGAGTCTCCTCGCGATCGAGGCGCCGGCATCGTCGAAGGTCCGTGATTCAGGTGTCCGGAAGGTCGTCGACATCTGCCCAGCGGAGGACGACATGCCGTGCCTCGTGACGGAGTACGTCGCTGGCAGGCGTGTTCCGAGGGCGGAGGTCGAGCGCGCGCGACGGCCCGAGGACAACGCCCTTTCGGGCCTGCAAGTCGTCCTCGACCGGGCCCTAAAATCGATGTGGATGGCTTACCAGCTGATCGGGCACGCGGCGAATGGCTCGCTTTTTGGGTACGAGGCTCTGCTGCGCAGCGACGACCCATCCCTGCCGGATCCCGGTGCCTTTCTCGACGCCGCCGAGCGACTCGGGCGCGTCTACGACGTCGGACGCGTCGTTCGTCGCAAGGCCTCGGAGCCCATGATTCGTCCGTCGCTCCCGGCCTTGCTCTTCGTCAACCTTCACGCGGTCGAGCTCTCCTCCGCTCGCGGCGATCGCAGGCGGAGCGGTCGAGTGTGGCCACTCACGTAGGCGGCTCCGCATGGCACCGAAGACCCACACTCAGGAGGCCGCATGACACTCGAGCAGTTTCTCAAGGACAACCGAACGGAGCTCATCAAGCGCACGCGCGCCAAGGTCGCCGGCCGCTCTTCGCCGCCCGTCGATCCGACGGAGCTGGAGCACGGGGTGCCGCTCTTTCTGTCTCAGCTTTCGGCCACGCTCCAGAAGCAGGGTCCGGACGGAACGAATGGCTCCACCCGGGCGAGTCATGCAGCGCAGCCGGCCATCGGCGAGAGCGCCGCCGTGCATGGCCGGGACCTGCTGAAGTTCGGGTTCAGCATCGAGCAGGTCGTGCACGACTACGGCGACGTCTGTCAGGCGGTGACCGAGCTCGCGGAGGAGCGTGGCACCACCCTGAGCATCGCGGAGTTTCACACGCTGAACCGCTGTCTGGACGACGCGATCGCGGGCGCCGTCTCCTCGTGGAGCCAGGAGCGAGACCGCAAACAGGCGGACAAGACGTCGGACAAGGTCCTGCGGGCGCTCGGCACGCTCGTCGACCAGGCCAAGACGACGTTCGACGTGCTTCGCGACGGCCGGGTCGCCGCCGGCGGCGCCACCGGAAACCTTCTCCTCCGCGCTCTCGCCGAAATGCGCGCGGTCATCGACAAGGCCGACGCCAAGTGATGCAAGGGATGCCCTCTCCTGGATTGGAGAAACAGAAGCCAGGTCGGACCCTTCTCATCGTCGATGACGACTCCTCGCACCGCGAGGCGCTCGACCTTCTGCTGTCGCACGAGGGCTTCCACGTCGCTGGGTGCTCCAACGGGCGTCAGGCCCTCGACTGGCTGCGAACGGGACGCCCCGATCTCATCCTCTTGGATCTCAAGATGCCCGTGATGGACGGCTTGCAGTTTCGCGCGGCCCAGAGGGAAGACCCGGCGATCTCCGGCATCCCCGTCATCGCCCTCAGCGCCGACGTGACCGCGGTCATCGATGCCGACGCCCATCTGAAAAAGCCCGTCGACCCGGAGATGCTCGTGGCCACCATCGGCGACCTGCTCCTCGCCCGCGAGCACCAGGAGCTCCAGTCGCACATCGCGCAGACCGATCGACTCACCTCGCTGGGGACGCTCGCGGCGGGCGTGGCGCACGAGATTAACAATCCGCTCGCGTACCTGCTGCTCAACGTCGACCACGCGCGCAGCGAGCTTGCCCAGCTCGCGGCCAGCCCGGGCGGGGATCGCGGGCGCGAGCTCAGCCTCGCCCTCGATCGGGTGAGCGAGGGCGCCGAGCGGATCCGCGTCATCGTTCGCGGCCTCAAGACCTTCTCGCGTCCCGAGAGCGAGACGGTCACGCCGCTCCGGGTCGCCGACGTGCTCGAGGCGACGCTGGCGATGATTGGAAACGAGATCCGCCACGGGGCGCGCCTGGTGAAAGAGCTCGAGCCGGTGCCCGAGGTCGTCGCCAACGAGTCCCGACTCGGGCAGGTGTTTCTGAACCTCCTGATGAACGCGCTGCAGGCGCTCCCCGAGGGGTACGCCGAGCAGAACGAGATCCGGGTGGTCGTGCGCTCGCCGACGGCCGGGCACGTCGTGGTGGAGATCCACGACAACGGCGTCGGCATCCCGGCGCACGTGCGCGGGCGGATCTTCGAGCCGTTCTTCACGACCAAGCCGATCGGGGTCGGGACCGGGCTCGGGCTCGCGATCTGCCACGGCATCGTGACGTCGCTCGGAGGAACGCTGTCGGTCGAGAGCGAGCCGGGCCGCGGGAGCGTCTTCCGCGTCGACTTGCCCGCGGCACGGAGCACCGCCGCCGCCACGGCCTCGGGCCGCGTCCAGCCCGAGCCGCCGCTGCTCGCGTCGCCGACCGGGCACGCGCGCATCCTCGTCGTCGACGACGAGCCGGTGGTCTGCTCGTCGCTCGTGCGGCTGCTGACCCGCGAAGGAACCGTCCTGACGGTGACGAGCGCGAGAGAGGCGCTCAAGCACATCGAATCCGGCCAGACCTTCGACGTGATCCTGTGCGACCTGATGATGCCGGGCATGGACGCGCCGGCGCTCTACGACGAGCTCATTCAGGTCGCTCCGGCGCAGGCCGAGCGGATGGTCTTCATGACCGGAGGCGCATTCACCGCGCGGGCGCGCGAATTTCTGGCGCGCGTTCCGAACGCTCGCGTGGACAAGCCCTTCGACGTCGCCGCCCTGCGCGCCCTCGTGCGCGCGCAGGTGGCTCCAAGGGTCGACTGAGGAGCTGCGCCAAGTCGGACCGCCGTTCCGCCCGGACGGCGTCGAGGCCCGCCCTGAGACTATGCGAGGCCCGCGCTGCCGTTAGTCCCGCGCGCGTTGCCAACGGTACAGCGTCGAAACGTCGATCCCGAGCATCTCCGCGGCGCGCTTCTTGTCCCCGGCCGTCTTGGAGACAGCCCACTCGACATAGGCGAGGCTCAACCGCCGGAGAGACCACGGCGAGTCGCTCGGGAACGGCCACGCATGGGTCTGGGCGCCGTCTGTCGGCGCGGTGACCCTGCCCCCGACCCACGGGTCGCGGGCTATCAGCGAGAGCCGGTTCACGTCGATCATCTCGTCGACACCGAAGACGACGGCGCGCTCGATGGAGCTCGCAAGCTCGCGCACGTTGCCTGGCCACGATGCCTCGGTGAGCGCGCGAAGCGAATCCACGCCGATCGAGCGGACCGGTGACAACGGAGCACGCCGGCAGGCCTCGGCCAGGAAGTGCGCCGCGAGGGCCGGAATGTCTTCACGTCGGTCGCGCAGGGGTGGGACGAACACCTGAAGCACGTTCAATCGATAGAACAAATCCTCACGGAATCGCGCCTCCTTGACGAGAACGGCGAGGTCACGGTGAGTCGCCGCGAGCACGCGAACGTCGACGTGATGGCTGCGGTCGCTGCCCACGGGGCGGACGTCACCGAACTGCAGGACCCGCAGGAGTTTGGCTTGCAGAGCGAGGGGCATATCGCCGATCTCGTCGAGAAACAGGGTGCCCCCGTCGGCCTCGGTGAGGAGGCCCTTGCGCGTATTAACTGCGCCCGTGAAACCTCCGCGCACATGCCCGAAGAGTTCACCCTCCAAAAGGTCGTGCGGGATGGCCGACGTGTTCACCGCCACGAAAGGTTGATGGCTCCGCGCGCTCCGCTCGTGGATCGCACGTGCGACCAGCTCCTTGCCGACGCCTGTCTCGCCCTGGATGAGGACGGGTGCGCTCGACTTCGCGACGAAGTCGATGGTGCTCTGCAGCGTACGCATGGCCGCTCCGGTGCCGATGAGCTCCGACGTTCCGACCGGGACAGCCGGACGAGAGAGCCGGGCGTCTTCGCCCGGATGGCGCCGGTCGTCGAGCGCACTCGCGACAACCCTGCGCAGCTTGTCCACGTCGATCGGCTTGGTCAGATATTCGAAGGCCCCACGTTTGACCGCCTCGACCGCCTGGGGGATGCCGCCCAACCCGGTGATGAGGATGACGGGCAACGCCGGGTGGCTCTTTCGGACAACACCCAAGAGCTCAAGCCCGCTCATGCCTTCCATCCGGATGTCGCTGATGACGATGTCGAATGTCTGGCGATCAACGATCGCCAAGGCCGTCGCCGCGTCTGGCGCCACCTCGCAGTCATGATCGTCCACGGAGAACAGCCCCCGGAGCGCTTCGCGTATGTCCGCGTCGTCGTCGACCACCAGAACTCGCGAGCGCATCGGGAGACAGCATAGTCCCAGGTTGGCATCCTGCTCTGTGGTCACCCGATCGTCTGCATTTTGCCTCGCGATCGATGCGAGCGGGTCTCGCCCAAGCGTGCACCTCGAGCTTACATGGCGCTGCTCGATGCGCCGACGCCGCCCGAGGCCTCGTTCGCCGCACGAACGTTGCAGAGTCCGCACCCCAGGTCATCCGCCCCCGGAAGCTTCGGCGTGAGATTGCGCCGCCGGCCTTCCTGACCGAAGGCAGCGACCTGCCGATCGCACGAAACCGCAAAGGATTCGCTCGTGGATAGTTTGCTGGTCCTTTCCGATGTTCATCTTGGGAGCGATTTGAACGACTTTGGCGGTTCGATTCGTCGCTCGCGTCAGGTCGACCAGGACGTCGTCGACCTCCCTTGAGCACTATCGTTCGGTCGCGCCTCCCGGCGGCCGCTGTCGCCTGGTGGTGGCGGGCGATTTCGTCGACTTCGTTGGAATGACCGTCAACGATGGGGTGGCGACCTACACCAACCTTGGCTCGTGGGCCGAAGAGGAGGGCGATGAGCGCGACGCCGTTCACCAGACCTACCGAGCGGCGCGCACGCACCGGCAGATTCACGACGGCGAGGAAGGTCCCGTCGCCGAATTGTTCGCGTGGGACAGGGACCGTGGCCGCAACCATTCTTGGCCCGGTCCGCACAATAGGAGAGACACTTGGGTCATCGCGCCCGCTTCCGCGCGACAGGCGCGCAGGTCATAGGAACCCAAACGCTTCAGCGAAGCTGACGAACGTGTGCTCGCGAGGAGCTTTCCCTCAGGAAGCGCCCAACCCGGGAGGTTGTGCAATCGGGTCTTCACCTCGTCGTGGCTCAGCTTGTGGACCGTCACGACTGGATTTGAAGCACAGCTCGTGCGGCGGGAGGGGCGTATCCCCAGGCGCAAAGGCCGGCGAGGCTGTCAGGCGCGGCGAGATCCGGCTGCGTAGCCGCGCTCGGGGCACTGCAGGTTCGTCGAGGAAGTCGCGCAGTGCGTTCAAGAACGCGACCGGTTGCTCGTGGTGCGGATAGTGGCCGCATCCTTCGAAGAGCTCCACCCGGACGCCCTCCAAGCAGTCGACCAGCGCCTGGGCGTGCGAGGCCGGAATGATAGGATCCCGATCTCCCCAGAAGGCCGCGATCGAGGGTAAGCGGTCGACCTCGCTCGCGCGTTCGAAGAAGCTCTGTCGCTGGCCGCGCCAGTCGATGATCCCGTGCACCGTCCGCGCAAAGGCCCGCGCCGAGCCACTCCGCGCATTCATGGCGCTGAGCGCCCCGATCTCCTCCGTCGACAGCATGCGGTCGGTCGCCTTGAGCGCGATGCGTGTGCCGGGCCCCATGAAGGGCTGACCAAACCATTCGACCACGCCGGGGATGGTCGCGAGGCGGAGCGCGAGCGCGATCTCGCGGCCAAGGCCGCCCGAGGAGACGAGAACGAGTCGCCGAATTCGCTCCGGGCAGTCGAGCAGCATCGCCTGAGCGACTCCGCCGCCGAAGGAGTGGCCGACGACGTCGACAGTATCGAGATGGAGCGCTTCGAGCCATCGGGCCGTGATGCGCGCGTACCAGCCGAGTTCGTAGCTCGCGTCGGGGTGCCCGGAGAGGCCGTGGCCCGGCAGGTCCGGTATGAGAACCCGCCGGTCGCACATGAGCGATGTGCCGAGCCCCTTCCACGTGCGATGACAGTCCGCCAGCCCGTGAAGCAGCACGACGGGCGGATTCGCGCTCGAATCGCCCAGCTCGATCCAGTGCAGCGGGCAGCCCTCGACATCGGCGAAGCGGTGAGACTGTTCGAAGTCCATTTCGAAGTCCATATCGATATTGTTTCGGTACCGGTGCAACATTCCGGCCGCCGCAACGCGCGAGGACACCCCCTGCCGCCTCGCTACTTGCGCGCGATGACCGCGCGCGGTGCTCCGGCATAGACCGCGGGGTCTCCGTGGCGCGGACCGTGCATCGAGTCGAAGGATGAACATTGCGAAGCTGAGCGACAAAGAGGTGGCATCCCGACTGCATGAGCTCCCGGACTGGACGCTCGCCGCAGGCAAGTTGCATCGCGAATACAAGTTCGCTGGCTTCGCCGAAGCCTTCGGGTTCATGTCGACCTGCGCGCTCGTCGCTCAGAAGAAGGACCATCACCCTGAATGGTCCAACGTCTTCGATCGGGTGGTGGTGGATCTGAGCACGCACGACGCTGGCGGAATCACCGCGCTCGACTTCGCGCTCGCGACCGAGATGGAAGGGGCGGCGCGACGGCCGGCCGGGGCCATCTGAACCCGGCCAGACGATCTTGCGGAGCTACCCCGGTAGGAGGGATCGGGGCAGATCGATCGTGAAGATGCACCCTTTGCCGGGGAGATCGCGGATATGGAGCTCGCCGGCCATCGACTGGACGGCCTTCGAGCAGATCGAGAGCCCGAGACCCAAGCCCGTTCGATCGCCGCTCTTTTGGACGAACGGCCGCAACAAGTTCTCGGGCGTGTCGGGAAGGCCGCCGCACTCGTCTTCGACCTCGATGAGGACCCGGCTCGGCGTGGTGCTCGCGCCGAGCTGCACGGTCGTGTTCTTGCGCGTGTACTTCAGCGCGTTTTGGACCAGGTTGGCGATCGCCGCGGTGAGGATCTGGCGGTCGGCTTCCACGATGACCGTGCGGTCGACCGTCGTCGCCACGAAGTGCACTGCTCGCGTCCGCGCGACCATCGACGCGCCGATCGCCACGTCGTCGAGGACTTCCCAGACCGGAACGCGCTCGAGGTACTGCATCCCGGCGTCGAGGCGCACGTCTGCGAGCGAACGATCGATGAGCGTTTGCAGCCGGATCAAGTTTCGATCGAGCATCGCGCCCGTGCTGCCGTTCAAGCCGACGGTGCCCTTTTTGATGCTGGCGACGGACAACATCACGGTGTTGAGGACGTTGCGCATCTCGTGCGCGAGGGTGCCGAGCCGCTCCGTTCCTTGGTTGGTCAGGGCGTTGTCCCGTTGATGCGCGTACGCCGTCACGGCGCCGGCGATCGCGTCGTCGAGGCTGAGGTTCAACGTCTGGAACTCGTCGCCGGGGATCTGTCTCTTTTGCTCCTGGGAGAGGCCCGTGATCACCTGGCAAAGGTCGCCGTAGTCGTGGACGACCTGCGCCACGGTCAGCCCCTTCTTGAAGAGATCGTAACCGTGCTGGCTGGCGCTGAGCTGGATCTCTTCGTGGTCGACCACGTCGTGCGCCGACGCCCTGCGCAACGCTTCGCGAAGCTGATCGAGGAACACCGGAAGCCCTTGCGTCAGCTCCACGGCCGTCGCCACCGGGGCATTTCTTTTGGCGACGCGCGACCGCGCGCGGGCGAGGATCTCCTCTCGGTTTGCCGCAATGAACTCGCGCAGCATACCGAGACCATAGACCCCGACCACCCAATGACAAGGCAGCGGTTCATTCGCCGACCTTCGGGCGGCTCGACCCGTGTCCACGACCGCACGGCACGGATTGGCGCGTGCGTGGTGTTCGCGACCGTCTCGGACCTGCTCGGCGCGCCCATCGTCGCCGCATCGCCCACGCGCGAGCCTCCATGGAGAGATTCCCGCGGGTCGGGTCGCAACTTGCCCGTGCTCACGCGCCACCGGCGCCGGCTGCGTCCGCCACGGGCTGCGCGCCGCGCCCGCCCGTGTCGGCGAACTGCCGATGGCCGGGAGCCCCGAGCGGATCTGGAGACTGCGGTCAGTTCCAGTCCAGCGAGAAGATACCGTTGGCATCACCATCGGCGTGGGGCTTGCAACCGTCTCGTGACATGAATTCCCCCTCGCGAGACCCGACGCCATCGCGCAAATCCATTTTGGTCGTCGACGACGATGAGGATGTGCGGGCGGCGATATACGAAGCCCTCTCTCCCCAATATCGCGTGACCTTGGCCGCCGATGGCCTCGACGGATACGAGAAAGCTCACGAGGAGCCATCCCCCGATCTCATCATCGCCGACATTGCCATGCCGCGGCTCGATGGCCTTTCGATGGCGCGTCGCATCCGCGAGACGGAGGCCCTCCGCCGCGTCCCGATTGTCTTCATGTCCGGTCAGATGCCGTCGGCCGCTGTCCTCGCAGCTTCGTACGTCGACCCATTCTCTTGCATCCCAAAACCGGCCAATCTCGCCGTGCTCGTTGGGGCAGTGAAACGTCTCTTGAACTGAGCGCGGCGACGCCGATCAGCATCGAGGGCGCCATGGTCGTGCTGGCGTCGATTCGAGCGACGTCAGGGAGCGCGTGCTTGCGCGAAGAGGGCGAGCACCTACGTTGGCACGCGCGGTGCTTGGAGTGGGAGCATGAACCCGACCCGCTTCGCGGTATCCCTCGTTCTCGCCGCGGCGGTGTCGTCGCTCGCTGCGGGTTGCTTCTGGCATCACGACCGGGACGCCCACGATCCACCCCGGGAGGATCGCCATGACGACCATCACGATGACGGCCATCACGACGAGCACCACGAGTAGGGTTTCGCCCACGAGGAAGAGCACAATGCCTCGGAGCCTCGGACAAGGAACCTGATTGTGCTCGAGCGCAGCCTGCCCGCTGCAGTGGCAGTCGTGGTCGCCGGGGGCGCTGTCATTGCCACAAGCGTCGTCATGCGCGGCCAACTTGTGGGAGCGCTCCACAGAGCATGCGCCCCGAGCGCCTTGGCGGCGAGGTTCCTGGCCGCCGCGGTCCCGATCGACGGAATCCTCGAAAGCGCACGCCTGCGCAAGCGCAAGCCGGCGCATGTACGGGGCGTGCCGCTCGTCGCCATTTGCAGCGGTCTTGTCGCCGCCGGGGCCGAGACGCTGTTGCTCGCTGCGCGGTGGCGTGGCGCTCGCGCCGCGGCGATCCAGCCGATCGAATTCGAAGACCGCTCCTCGGGCCCGCACAGGGTCCATACCGGCCGGCAACTCCACCCACACCGGGGAGATGCCGCCGGATCACCACGTCTGACCAAGTGAAGCGCCACATGGGTTGTCGACACCGTCGCAAGAGACGCGCTCGACCCGGCGGAGAAGGCCGTCTCCAAGTGCCGCCACGGCGGTTTGTTCGGCCCGATCTGCCCGACCGTCGTTCGGCAGCGACGGCGCCGTGAGCCGCTGCGCCGCGGGACACCCGCCGGCGCGTGCGTGATCGACGCGGTGTCGGGCGTGCACATGCCCCCCTTTTTCGGCAAGCCCGGCACGGTCATTTACAAGTTCAACATCGCCGAGCACTGGCCGCGGCGGTCAGGGTCCGCCGGCGGAAACCCGGCGCCGGGCGGAACGTCGTGCTGCGCTACTTCACGGTCGGCGGGAACGCGCGCGTAACGCTTCCCGAGCCGGTGTCCAGCCCAGGCTGACGCACGTTTTCATAGCAGCACGGCGTAGGATCCCGCTCTCCCTCCGGCCGCCAGGGCTCGACACTCGCCGTTGCCGGGCATCGACCACCGTCTCACCCGAAACGCGCCGCGAAACGACTATTTCGCCACGACAGCCGACATCCCACGACCAGACGGTCTTGCGGTCTTCCTCGCTGAGCAAGCTGCGACAGCGCCGCTCGTCGCCGCTATTTGGCGTGACCATGAGCACTGTGAGCTCAAACGGCTCCCGCCTTGAGCGCCTCGGGGACCTTCATCACCTCGTCCAGATCCTCAATGAGCTCCAAAAACCCCTGATCGCCGCAGAATCGGTGATTTTTCGCGATGACCTCGCGCAGTCGCGCGATGGCTTGGTCGTGCGTGCAATGGCCTCGCCGGCGGGCTGCGTCGTACTTGTCCAACAGTATCACGAGCTTCTCCGGTCTCTCGAACGACGTGTGCTTGCCGAAATATTTGGTGAAATGGCCGCTGTAAGAAACTAGCGCGTCCGGGTTCACGTTCTCCATGCACAGCGCGTGGACCTTGCACATTCTTCAGGGCGACGGTGTGCCTATGGAAGCGGTGCCCGCTGCTGCGATGCACCACATCCTTAATGGCCTTGGGACGGCTACTTAATGGCCTTCGGACGGCTGCCACGACCCTGGTCGAGCAGCTCGAAGATGCGCGTGATGCCGAGAGGACGACCCGTGCGGCCGACCACCCCCGAGCGGCGAAGCTCGTCGGCGATCTCGCGCAGCTTGAGGCCGCGAAGGCGCATGTGGCGCACGACGGCGATGACGTTCTGCTCGGGCTCGTAGGGCTGCGCCACCCCGCGCGCCGGTAGCCGACATAGATGGCGACCTCCGTCGAGCTCGGGCCCGGGATCAGGCCCGCAGCCCCGACGAGGTCGAGGAACTGTTCGCGCGTCAGCCACGCGCGCCGGCGCACGAACTCGTTCTCCATCATCGCGATGTGTGCTGCGGGACCGCCGAACGCGGTGGTTCCGAGCCGAAGGAAGGCGAGCGCGAGTTCCCTCACGTCCCGCGCGCGCCGAGCCGCGCGTCGAGCGACCGGGACCCCGCGCCGGCGGCGAGCAGGAAAACGAGGCCGAGCAGCATTGACCAGTCGGTCCGGGCCTCGTGCGCGGTGGCCCAGAATCCTTTCGCGACGAGCATCGGCAGCTTCGTCGTCGCGATCGCGACGACTATGTCGATGAGAAGCAGGATCGCGGCGAGGCGCGTGAGGAGCCCGAGCAGAAGCAACCCACCGGCGACGAACTCGACCGTGCCTACGAAGGGCGCGCTGATCTCCGGCGCGGGGATGCCGATCTTCGCGAACCGGCCGACTCCGAGCGCCTCGGGAAAGAGAAACTTCTGAATGCCTTCCGAGAGGAACACCGAGCCCACGAGGATGCGCACGAACACGTTCGCGTCGGCTCCGCGCCCATCGGAGATGAGGTGAAGGTAACCGGTCGCGCGCATCGATTCAGTATCCATACTTGTTGGGGATGTCGAAGGCCGCCGTGATCGTGTACGTCTGCGCGTGCACGTCGTCGCCCACGACGTTGAACGAGACGCCGGCGGCGACTCGCGTGCCGTCGCTGATGGGGCTGACAAACGGCCCGAGAAACGCCTCTGGCGCGATGAAGAGCGTCTCCGCCGGGCTGCTCGTGGCGCCCGGGGGCAACGCGGCCGTCCCGCCCAGATACGTCGTGCTGTTCACCTCCCCCTGCACGTAGACGGGAAAGGAGAAGTGCTCCGGCGTGAGCAGGACCGCGACGAGCCCCGTTCCGAGGATCTGCCGGGTCGAGGCGCCGTGAACGACAGGCAGGAGCGTGGTCACGTTGCCCTCGAAGATCAGGTGGTGGAAGAAGCGCTGGGCTCCGTAGACGAAGGGGCCGACGTAGTAGTCGCCGCTGCTGAGGTCGCCCCGCCCGATGGGGAACGTGCCCATCGCTCCGACGGAGACCATGTCGTCGAGGTCGAGGGAGCCCGCGGCCAGCCACTGCACGAGGAGCTGAGCGTCCTCGAAGCCGGTCGTCTGGCCGCCGAAGCCAATCTGGAAGGGAACCGTCGCGACGAGGCCAAGGTGCGGCGACGCGATGTATGCGAGCTCGGCAGACGGCACGTCGCCGCTCCCCGCATTGCCGCGGAAGTAGCTGTTGAAGATCTGCACCTGCTGCTCGAGCTGCGGAGGTGCCCCCACGATCGGGAAGGGAAAGAATAGCTGCTCCCATTTCGTTGGCTCCTCGCCCTGTGCCTTCGTGAGCGAGGGGGAAAGAAGCGCCAGCATCAGCCCCCCGAGCCCGACGATCGTCCTCTTCATTTGTCCTCGAACCGGCCCTTGGACCTTCTCCGGAGGCATCGCGCGGAGTCGGTCGAGTGAGAGCACCGCGGAGTGCCGACGATTTGTAGAGCTATTCGATATCGAAACGCGATACAAGTGGCCTCGGCCCACCCAACGGGCACAGCGGGAGGCCGCCATGCGAACGCGCGTCCTGTTTCTCTGCACGGACAATGCGGTCCAGAGTCCAGCGGCGGAAGCGATCCTGCGCGCCGTCGCGGGCGATCTCCGCTTCGAAGCGCTCAGCGCCGGGGTGACTCCGGAAGGCGCGTTCGATCGTCGCCTCCTTGCCTCGCTCCAGGCGCATGGCATTGCTCCCCCGCCAGGCGCCCCGAAGGGGATCGAGGCGGTGACGGGCAAAGCTTACGACCACGTCGTGACGCTCTCGGACGACGTACAAGAGAGAGCGGCTTCGGTACCGGCCGCAGAGCGGATGCACTGGTCCTTCGCCCTCGATGGCGCAGATGATCTCGCGTACCGTAGGCTGATCGTGGGCTTGCGCCGGCGCATCGAATTGTTCGTCACTGTGATCGACAAAGCCCACGGTCCGACCCCATGAGGTGCTGCCTCTGACCCGACCCCGAACGTTGATGGACGATCGCGATCTCTACGCCGGCCTCATTCGCCTGCACATCCTTCACCATGCCGTCCACGAGCCGATCTTCGGCCTCGGCATCATCGAGGAGCTGGCCCGCCACGGCTACAAGCTCAGCGCCGGGACGCTCTACCCGATCCTCCACGGCCTGGAGCGCAAGGGCTATCTGAGGTCGCGCGAGGAACGCGTTGGCAAGCGCGCGCGGCGCATCTACACAGCGACGCGCCAGGGGCGACGCGCGCTCGAACACGGCAAGGTCAAGGTCCGCGAGCTGTTCGGCGAGCTGTTCGAGGACGAGTAAGGGTTATGTGCCATCCATAGTGTCGTCCGACGCCTGCGAGACGTCATGGCAGTTCATCAACATCGGCGAGCCGTGCATCGTCTCGAGCTATCCGTCCGTGCGTACGCCGGGCACCATGACGCGACAGAAGTAGACCTGGATCTCCACCGCGTCACGATGCCCCTGCACGCGTCGCATGGCAAGACTCGCAAGGCGGTGGTTCCCGTCCATCACGACAAGCGGCTCGCCGGGGACCGGGTGCGGCCGATACTTCTCTGGCCACATCATGTCCAGGATGGTTTTGGAGCAGGCCATGACGACGACCGGCGACGATGACGGAGCCCGAGCTGGGACGAGTCGGTGGTCGCCGTCGTGCGTAACCTCGCCGGAGTTGAACTGGTGGCAAGGTGGCCAACACGTTCGGAGCGCGAGGGCCTCGTCGGCGCAGAGGGAACGAAGCTCGAACTTACACCTCTCGAACCCCCGCCCATGCCACTCGGTGTGCAAGCCGACGAGCCGAGCGACGTCGGCATAGGGGAACGTCAGAGGCTTCCGAAAGTGCACGCAGCGGTCGACGACCTCGAACCCAAGCGCCTCGTGGGCACGTTGCGAGGGCTCGTTGTCGATCCACGTATCGGACGCCAGCTCCCGAGCCCCCTGCGAGCGCGCCCAATCCTCCGCCGCTGCCATCAAGGCTCGCCCAACGGCGCGACGTTGGTGCTGGGGCGCCACGTACCATCCTTCGATGAAACCAACCGGGTATCGCTCGTCGCAGCCGTCGGCATGTGAGCGAAGCCCGACCTCGATAAAGCCGACGACGTTGCCCTCGACCTCGGCGACCAGGATGACGAGGGGCATTGTGCCAGTCGGCTTGCCGGAGAGAATAGAAGCCGCATGCGCCTCGTGTTCAGCCACGGCCTGGTCGGGCCAGAGGGCAGCGGAGAGCCGGGTCACGGCGTCAAGGTGGGAGGGAAGGCCCGGATGGATCTTCACCGGAAGAGCGATCACCAACACACGGTGGCCAGCCTTGACGCCGCGTGCAAGTCCGAGCGCCCACGGCCCCTCGCTCAACCGCCTGGTCAGCGCGAAGCTTGCTCATGGCTAATCCTCCCCCGTACTGCGCCAACGAGACAGGGGCAGCTCCACTTGACTGCGATGGCCCGCTAACGGACGAACACTTCATCTCGCACCGCATGTTGAAGCTGCTCGAAGGGACGCCTGGAAAGAAGATTCGGGTGCGTGGAATAGACCCGAAGAATCCGACCGACGAGCGCCGCGTCTCACCTGCCAACGTTGTCGGCTCTGTCCTCTGCCGGCGGCACAACAGCGCGCTGCGACCGATCGACACTGCGGGGAACACGTTTTTCGAGACGGTCGGCGCGCTCAGGGCGTGGCTGCCCTCCGCGAGCTCGGGGCTCGCTGCTACATCTGCGTCCCGATGATCGCCAGCGACAAGGCGATCGGGGCGGTCACCTACGTTCGGGGTTCCGCATCGCCGCAGTACACGGACCGCGATCTTGGTCTGGCTCAGGAACTCGCGCGACGCGCCGCCATCGCCATCGACAACGCCACGCTCCACCGTGAGACCGCCGAGGCGGTGCGCGCGCGCGACGAGCTTCTCGCCATCTTCTCCCACGACGTTCGCAACTTGATCCACACGATCCAACACAACGTCGACACGCTGCGCGACGGCAAGATCGATGCCGAGTGCGTGACGCGAATCAGTCGGGCTGCCAGCCGGATGAAGCAGCTCGTCGACGACACCCTCGACGTGTCACGTGCCGCCGCTACGGGCCTCGAGCTGGACCTTCATCCCCAGGACGTCGAGGCGCTCGTCTCGGATGCCGTGGATGCCGTGTGGAGCACCGCACGGGCAAAGGACGTGCACATCGACGCTCGAGCGGCCTCGGACCTGCGTCTGCAGTGCGATCCGACCCGGCTCTTTCAGGCTCTCGTGAATCTGCTGGACAACGCGATCCGGTACACGCCGTCTGGCGGACGGGTTTGTCGTGGGGGCGCAGCCCGAACAAGGCAACGTGCTCTTCACCGTGTCGGACCCGGGCCCTGGCATACCCGAGGCCGACCTCGCCCACGTCTTCGACCGCTTCTGGCAGGGTCGCAATCAGCGCCGCGCCGGTGCCGGGCTTGGCCTGGCGATCGTGAAGGGCGTCGTCGACGCGCACGGGGGGCGTATCTGGGTGGAGAGCGCGCAAAGTCAGGGCACGATCTTCCGGTTCGTCGTTCCGCTCCGCGGACCCGACGTCGTGGGGACCCCGGCGGAGGGCGCGCCCAGGCCCACTTCGCCGGCACCGAACGACACCGCGCGAGCGCCTGCCCAAGCAACGGTCTTTCTCGCCGATGACGACGACGCGTTCCGCGGCGCCCTTCGAGAAGCCCTCGTCGATCGAGGCTACGATGTCCAGGAGGCGAGCGATGGCGCGACCGCCCTCGGGTTGCTCGCGAGCGCCGCCGACGGTAGTCGGGCTCCTCCTGATGTCGTCGTTCTGGACGTACGCATGCCGGGTTGCTCCGGCCTCGGCGTGCTGAATGCCATGGGCAAGCTTCCGGTCATGCCGCCCACGCTGCTGGTGACGGGTTTCCGGGACTCTTCGATCCACGTGCTCGCTGAACGGCTCGGTGTCTTTCGTGTCCTGTTCAAACCGCTGGGGGTCGATCAGGTTGTCGGCGCCGTCCTCGAAGCCGCTCAGAAGGGGCCTGGTCCCCGCGGCGCACGGGCACCTCTTCCTTCGCACGCCGCATTGGCTCGACACATGTTGCGCTGATCCATCCGCCCAAAGCGGGGGCACCCACACGGGCAACACGTTGAGCCGGAAGTAGGTCCTCCCCCGAGTTTTCAAGGCGCCCCCCGAAGCGGAAGCGTGAAGAGGAAACTACTTCCATGCCCAAGCGTGCTCTCGGCCCAGATCCGGCCGCCGTGCCCTTCCACGATGCACTTCGAGATGTAGAGACCCAGCCCCATCCCTCGGCGATCGTCGCGGACCTGCACGAAGCGCTCGAACACGGCTTCCAACCGGTCGGCCGGAATCCCCGCACCCGTGTCGCGGACCGCGAAGCACAGATCGGGTCCGACACACTCGACGTGGACGACGATGCTTCCCCCTCCCGGTGTGAACTTGATGGCGTTGCTGAGGAGATTGATGAGCACCTGGAAGATCCGGGCAGAATCGAGCAAGACGCGCGGCAGGGGCTCGACGACCTCCGCGCGGAGCGAGACCCCGCTGGCGGACGCCTGCGCCTGAAAGGCTTCGACGGCCTCCGTCACGGCGGCAACCGGGTCTCCGACCTCACGCGCGACCATCAGCCTGCCGGCCTCGATGCTGGCGACATCGATCAGATCGCCGATGAGGCGGTTCATCCGGGCCCCAGCGCGCTGGATGCGCTGCGCGTTTATCCGAGGACCTGTTCCCGGTGGTTGCCCGTGGACTCGTCCTTCGCGATGAGCGCCGCGAAGCCGATCATCGAGCCAAGCATGTTCCTCAGGTCGTGGCTCACGAGTCCGAGAAACTCATCCCGCGTCGTCACGGCGCGGTCAGAGCGGGCGCGCTCATGGGAGAGGTCCTTGTCGGTCTTGTCCCGTTCGACCGCCATTTCGGCCGCTCGATCAGCGCGTTCCGTCCGGAGGTCTGCGTCAGAGCTGGCACGCTCTCTCTCGACGAGCTTGTCCTCTCGCACTCTCTCCTGTTCGACGACCCTCGAAGACGCAGCGCCGGCCAGGGCGTCGCTCGTCCGCCGATCCGACTTCTTGCGCGCTTCTGCGAGAACCGCGTCGGCGCGCTTGCGGGCCTTCTCCAGGACGGCGTCTGCCGTCTCATCGACCACGGGCGGCTCGTCGCCCATCGCGGCATCCGCCTTCTCGCGTTCGATGCGCAAGCTTTCGTCCGTGAGCTCACGCTCCGGACTGGGGGGCGTAGCGTCGGTCGGCGTGGGACCCGGCTCTACGGGCAAGCGCGAGCCCCCCGGGTTGCGGTCGCGTCGCGAACAGCCGTCCGCGAAGGCGGGGGCTCGAAGGGCATGTGCAGAACGCCGACAGCGCCAAGTCGCACGACGGTGACGAGAGCTGGCATCTCGTCGGCTGCGGCCGCCAAGGCTCGGACCGGTCTCGGGGGCCTGGATGAGTGCATAGGTATCTTCGCGCCGAACCTGGTCAAGGCACCGGAGGTGGCGCGACCGGTGCTCGCCCAGAAGGCTTCCAGGCTGGTGCAAGATCTGGCCCCCGTCCGCGAGGCACGCTCCACGGTGGGGCCGTCTCGTCGCGACGGCCCAGGGTCGCTGAATTCCAGGAGAAGGCAGCTTGACGATCTGGGCGTCGCGATCCATGCATCCGGTTGTGGGTTCGCTACCGACCTCTTCGCACGCCGAAGGGAACCTGAGAGGCCGCCCGTGACCATAGCCATCGAGGGGACGATTGCGTCCGCCGGACCGCGTCCAGACCGGGCGGACGAGGAACGTCTACGTCTTTTCGCCGAGGAGCTCGAGGAGCTCCGGCGGGAGGTCGTCGCGAAGATCGGCGCCGACGACGTCCGGCACATCCAGCGCGTGCGTCGCTTCTCAATCGCGATGGAGGTCTTGGGGCGCCTGGCCATCCACCTGAGTGTCGACCCTTTCACGTTCCTCGCGGGCGTGGGCGCGCTATGGCTTCACAAGCAGGTCGAGGCGACGGAGATCGGCCATACCGCCCTCCACGGAGCGTACGATCGCCTCGAAGGCGCGGAGGCCTTCGCGTCCAAGACGTTCCAGTGGGACATGCCCATCGACGAGGAGTCGTGGCGCCTCGGCCACAACGGCCGACACCACGGGGCCACCAACATCGCGGGCCGCGATCCCGACATGCGCTTCGGCGTCGTGCGGCTGACCGAGCAGCACCCGCCGGAGCAGCGGTACCAGCTCGCGATGCTGCTGGGGGTCATCTTCCCCAACTTTGGCTTCGTCATGAACACGCACTTCACGGGCCTGAACGACTGGCTGCTCGGCCACGACGACGTCCTCAAGGATCGGTCCCCGGAGGCCCTCCGCGCCGCGTGGCGCAAGTCCCTGCGCAAGTACGTCCCCTATTATCTGAAGAACTATTTCTTCTATCCCGCGCTCGCGGGGCCGTTCTTCGGCAAGGTGCTCCTCGGCAACGTGCTTGCCGAGGTGTGCCGCGACGTCTACTCGGCGGCCACGATCGTCTGCGGCCACGTCGGCGACGACGTGAAGAGCTGGCCCGCGGGAACCCGGCCGGGGAGCCCCGGCGCGGCGTACGCGATGCAGGTCGAGGCGGCCAACGACTTCGAGGTCAGCCTGCCGGTCTCGATCCTGTGCGGGGGGCTCGACCGCCAGATCGAGCATCACCTGTTCCCGACGTTGCCACCGCCACGGCTGCGGGAGATCGCGCCTCGCGTCCGGGCCATCTGCGAGAGGTACGGCGTCGAATACAAGACAGCGTCGTGGGGCAAGACTCTGCACAAGGCCCTGCGCCACGTCGGGCAGCTGTCCAAACAAGAGGGCGCGCTCGGCGTCATTCGCGCAGTCGCCTGACGTCGCTGGCGTGCGCACGCCTCTCACCGAGGCGCTGAAGGAGCTCGTGCAGTCGCGCGGCGGTCGATCTGAAACCACGCACGCGTGACGGGCGCTTCTCTCCCGAGCGCCATCGACGTGGCGTCGATGGCGTCGAGCCAGTGCTGGCTTTCCTTCTCCGCCGTGGACCGCGCGTACCTATTCCGAGCGGGCCGTGCCCCACGAGCCCACCACTTCATCGCGGCGATGCCCAGCGGCGTCCCGTCGGGCGCGACGGCAACGGCATCGATGACCTTCAGTCCTCGAGCACCGCGCGCACGCGCCCCCACGCTGCCAAAGTCCTTCGCGCGCGCCAAGTCGGTGAGAGTGAGGCTGGTCCCGTCCAACGGCACGAAAACAAAAGGGAACTGCGCGGCGCGACGCGCGGTCGCATCGGTCGCCGCAGCCAAGATCGCGTCCGGCGCGACGTGCTTGCTCTCCAAGAAGTCGTAAGCGCCCTGACGCTCCGCTGGCCGACGAAACACCGTCGAGACCCGACCGCTCGGATTCTCTGCGGCTTCCGTTGCCATCCGGACGAGCCGTGCCGTCCGTCGCGCATCCCCAAGTCGCGCTGCCCCAAATTCCTCGATCGCCCAAGCCCGATGGCCACTTCGTCCCATGGCCGTGCAACGACGCGGCGACCCCGGAAATTCCGCCACCTAACGAGATGGANNCAGTTCTCTGGCGAGCTGCGCCACGACGTCGAAGCGGCCGCCCTCCGAGGCACGGTCGAAAGCGCGGGCGAGCGCGGCCCCGACCTCGTCGTTGCCGGTTCCCGGGAAGCCCCACGATTGCCCCACGCCGGCCGGTCGCGTTTGACCGGGATGCGGAACAACAGTACAGTTCAGAAAAGGTAACTGTACGTTCCAAATGCAGTCAGGAAAGAGCAGCAGCGCGATTGTGGTATCGGCCCTCTCCGTGCGCACCGGCTTCGGCAAGCTGTTGCGGCGGGTGGAGGACGAGCACCGCTCGCTCGTGATCGAAAAGCGAGGCGCTCCCAAGGCGGTGCTGCTCAGCATCCGCGACTATGTGCGCCTGGCCGCCCCCGAGCCCGACGTGCTCCGCGCGATCGGCGAGGAATCGAAGCAGAAGGGAACGGACAAGCTTACGTCGCGCCAGATTGACCAGGCAATCGCGGCTGTGCGGGCCAAGAAACCCAAGCGAGGATGATCGCGCTGCGGCTGGTGCTCGACACGAACATCGTCGTGTCGGCGGCCCTGAAACCGGACGGCCTGCAGCGCACCGTGGTCGTGCTTGCGCTCACAAAGCCTGCCCGGTGGTACGTCACCGAGGCCATTCTCGACGAATACCGTGAAGTGCTCGCGCGCCCCGAGTTGAAGATCCGCAAGGGACAGCGCGCGCAACTCATGAGCCTCATCGGAAACCGGACGCATCTCGTCCGCCCTGCCCGCGCGTTTCAGGTGACGCCCGACCCGGACGACAACATGTTCCTCGAGTGCGCCGACGCGGCGCGGGCCGACTATCTCGTGACCGGTAATCAGCGCCACTTCCCGGCGTTCTGGAAGCGCACGAAGGTGATCACGTCGCGCGAGCTTATCGCCATCGTCGCGCCGCATCTGACATAGGGGTTCGAAAACCGCATCCGCCAGCCGTCCGGCTACGGGACGACGGTCGTGGTGATCTCGTGGGCTCCGGCGCTCGCCGCGTCCTTTGCGGCGGTGTCGACGTCGACTCCCGCTGGCGGTCGTGGCTGTGGTGGCGAAATACTCGTTTTGCCGGCCAATTCAGCGCCGTTCCGGCGGGCGGGTACCTATGCAGCTGGATGACCGGGGCGACGATCCGCGGGTGGAAGCTCCCGGGGAATCCGCAAACGGCCCTTGGCGGCGGCCGGACGGGTGGGGTTCACGGCCGTCCGGGACCAAAGCTTGGTGGGATAAGTTCAAGGCAACGCATTGTTTACGCCAGGCTCATCCGCCAGCGTATCGGCGGGCGGGCTTGGGTCCGGCGAACGGCGCCGCGGTCGGCGGAGTGCCGGTGCCAAACGAATAGATGGTCAGCAGATTGCTGAAGGTGACGTGTTGGATCGTCGGACCGGGATAGCAGCCGCACGTGTTGCAGGTGGCCCCGTGACCAACGCTCCGACGACACCGGGCCCGCCGCTAAAGGAATCGACGTAGACCACGGCATCGAGAAGTCCCTCATGTCAAGCAACACCAACGTCATCGCCGGTATCGGCAAGCGCATCACGGACAACGTGACCGTCGGGGGTGCCGCACAGTGGACACCGACCGCCGTGGGGAGTACGGCGAACGAGAGGTGAGGAGCCATGCGCGGTGTCCTCGTGGCGCTCAGGGTCGGAGCGGTCGCCGTGACCCTCGTCCCCTTCGGTTGCAACTCGTCGAGCGGGTCCGGTGCGGCTGACTCGGGGCCCTGCATGCCCATCGACGCGACGATCGCGGCCAGCGTGACGTCGGCGGCGAGCGGCCCTTGCGGGACCTGCGTCGACACACAGTGCTCGCCGCAAGTGCAGGCATGCTCCACCGACTGCACCTGCAACGACGTGTCGGTGACGGCGCTCGCGTGCATCGCGGGCCTCGGGGGCAACGCGTCGCTGTCCGCCGCCGCGAATTGCCTCGCGCCGCTGGCCAACTCGTCGACGACCGGCGCGCTCGCGCAGCTCGGGCAATGCCTCGAGGCGAACTGCCCCTCGGCCTGTGGCGCCGCGCCGGGTGACGGCGGCTGCGCTCCGGCCGACGCGAGTCTCTCGGCGCTGCTGGACGCGGGCATCGGTCCTTGCGCGGCCTGCTTGCAGAGCAGCTGCTCGGCCGCGGTCTCGACCTGCGCGGCAACCTGCGCCTGCAACGCGGCCGCGGTGCCCGCCTTCGAGTGCCTGGCCAACCTCGGCGCGGCGACGACGGTCGAATCGGCCGGCGCGTGCGTCGCTCCCTTGATCGGTGCCGCCAGCTTGCAGCTCGCCGGCGTCGGGGCGTGCCTTCTCGATAGCTGCCCCACCGTGTGCGGGGTCGCTTCGGACGCCGGCCCGGCGGACACTGGCGCCGCCAGCAGCAGCGGCAGCAGCTCCGGTTCGAGCACGGGCGGTGGCAGCGGCTCGGGCGGGATCACGGGCGCCGGCTCCGACAGCGGTGGAATTGGCGGCGATGGATCGGCCGCGACGAGCTATCCGACGGGCATCGCGGTGGATCCGGCCGGCTACGTCTTCGTGGCCCACTCGAACAGCATCTCGGTGTTCAGCCCCCTCGCTGCGACGCCGGGTCTCGCCCTCGAGCCCGGGCAACAAGCGACGCAATCGACGTCGGTGTCCGGGGGCGTGACCGTCCTGTCGCCCATCGGCGCGGGAGGCATCGCCGTCGATGGCCTCGGTCACCTGCTCGTCGCGAACTACTACGAAACCTCGGTGTCGAGCGGCTGCTACTTCAACCCCTCGGCGGCTACCCCCGCCTATGGGAGCGATGTCGCGAGCTACGTCGATCACAGCAGCAGCTCGGCGCCGCCGGCCCTCTCTTTCAATACGATCCTGGTCGGCAACCCGATGAACACGGAGCTCGACGCCGGCGTCGCGCTCGAGTGCGCGAGCGGGGTGGCCGCGGCGGCGAACGGGACGGTCTTCGTCGCGTCGACCGACGGCCTCCGCGTGTTCGACGGGGCCGGCAATCTCCTGGCGTCGGCCCCGTACCCCAGTTACACGAATCCAAACGGGATCGCCTTCGACCCGACGTCGAGCTCCGTGTACGTGACCGACTCCAACAACGGCGTCGTCGATCAGTACCAGTTCAACCCGTCGGGCAGCCCGGCGAGCGCGCTCACCCTGACGAGGTCCATCACCGTGCAGGGCGACGCGGGGGGCCTCCAGCCATTGAACGTGGCCGTCGACGGGAACGGCGACGTCTACGTCTCCGTCCTCGCGTCGACCACGATCTACGTCTATTCGGCCACCGGCGCGGCGCTCGCGCCGATCGGCATCACGCCGCCCAGCGGGAGCGTGTGCTCGGGGCTGCTCGCGTTCGACGCGATGAACCGGCTCTACCTCCCTTGCGGCGACGAGAGCGTCGGCGTCTACGCCCAGCAATCGGGCGGTACGTGGCAGCTGGTCGGGAGCACCCCGTAGTGTTCCAAAAGTCGATCGCGGTGTATTCACGCGGCATTTCGTTCGCAACGAGTGGAACCCACCGGCCTGCCGCGGCGTAAACGCGGCCCCGACAAGTGCTCAGCAACCTTCACTGCGCAGATCACGGCGCAGGCAGGTGCGCCTTCGAGTCTCTGCTACTCGCCTTCCTCGAGCGGAACCGGCGGCGCGTCCCGAACGGCGAGCACATCGACGTGCGTCGCGTCGAAGCGGAAGAGGACCCAGAGGTTCTGTCCCGGCACCCGGCGCACGTACGCGCGACCGGGAGGGAAGACCGTCTCGGCGTCCATCGGCCCGGGCAGCACGTCTGCGCTCGCGAGCGTGCCCACCGTCGCGAACACGGCCCGAAACCGGGCCGAACGCGGCGCGATGCCGAGCTTGAGCAGGCCACGCTTGAGCGAGGCGCTCAGCCGGGGGATTCGTCGGCCCAGGGCCACTCCCCATCCGCGATGCAGCGTTCGAGCTGCTCGGGGCTCAGCTCGATGAACTCGCCGCGCTCGATCTCGGCGATCGCACCGAGAAGTTCTCGCTTGAGGTCGGGCGGAGCCTCGACCGGTGCGGCACGCAGCGCCGTGGGAGGCGCCTTGGCTTGCGACTCGTGGCCCATCACCGGAGCATGCCACCGATCCGATGCACCGGGCTAGATCGTGCGTACGAGCCCCACCGCGCCACCCTTCGGGCAAAACCTTCGGGCTTTCCGCCCGCATTTCCTCCGTTGACCTGACGTTGCCGTGCCGATCTCAAATCGCGTGACATCGCGTGACGACCCCTGATGCGGCGATGACAGCCAATTCCACGCACTTTCCGAGAGTTGTGAACGATTCCGGGTCCTTGCCAAGCCAAGCAAAACGGGCCTGTTTTCGCCTCATAACCCGAAGGTCGTAGGTTCAAATCCTGCCCGCGC
>PLIR01000466.1 GCA_003139415.1 Myxococcales bacterium
CGCCGACGACGACGACCTTGCGTCCGAGCCGCGCGCGGACGCGGCGGACGACTTGCAGCGATCGCGCTCGAAGGGGCGGCCCACTCAGGCCGCCGGCGCCGATGGCTCGAACGCGCGGATCGGGGGTTGAAAGCCCTTCGCGTGAGACAGTGGTGTTCGTCGCGACGACGCCGTCGATGCCGACTTCTTCGACGACGGCCAGGAGGTCCTCGATCTGCGCGTCGTCGAGGTCGGGGGCGATCTTCACGAGGAGCCTCGTGGAGTCCTTGCGCCGTGCTGCAAGCGCACCGAGCAGGGCGCGGGCGTGCTCGCGTCCCTGCATGGCGCGGAGGCCGGTGGTGTTGGGTGACGACACGTTGGCCACGACGAAGTCCGCGGCATCGCTCACCGCGTCGAAGGCGGCCATGTAGTCGGCCACCACGGCCTCCACGTCGTCGATGGGTACGACCCTGGACTTCCCGATGGAGATCCCGGTCGGGACGGGGATCTCCGCGCGCGCGCTTCGCACCCGCGCCGCGACGCGCTGCGCCCCGCCGTTGGGGAAGCCGAGCCGGTTGATGAGGGCCCTGTCCGCCGGCAATCGAAACAGGTTCGGCCGGGGGTTGGCCGTCTGCGGTCGTGCCGTCACGGTTCCGAGCTCGAGGTGGCCGAAGCCGAGCGCCGCCAGGGCGCGCGGTCGCTGCGCTTCCTTGTCGAACCCGCCGGCGAGGCCGATGGGCGATGGAAACTCGAGGCCCAGCGCGCGCACGATCAGACGCTCGTCGCGCGTCTCGGACAAAGCGGCGCGAACCGCGCGACGAACCCACCCCCAGTGTTCGGCGGGAGCAAGCGCGGCGAGGGCGGTCGCGTGCGCCACGTCCGGCGGCAGCAAGAAGAAGAGTCGCCGCAGCACCGAATCGTACACGCCGGGCGCGAGCCTACTCCGCCGCCTGCTATCTTTGTAAGTGCCGTCCCCGCCCGAGGAGGTTCCCCGTGATCATCGGCGTACCGAAAGAAATCAAGACCCGCGAGTACCGGGTGGGCATCACCCCGGCGGGGGTCCGCAGCCTGGTATCGCGCGGTCACCGCGTCCTCGTGGAGCGCGGGGCAGGCGACGGAAGCGGCCTTGGCGACGCCGCCTACGTCGCTCAAGGCGCGACCATGGTCACGGCGGGCGAGGCGTGGGCCGCCGAGATGGTCGTGAAGGTGAAGGAGCCGCTCGCCAGCGAGTACGGGTACTTCCGGGAGGGCCTCATCCTCTACACGTACCTGCACCTCGCCGCGGAGCCCGAGCTCACCAAGCGGCTCGCCGCCGCGAGGGTCTCGGGCATCGCGTACGAGACGATCGACAACCCCGATGGCACGCTGCCGCTGCTTCGGCCGATGAGCGAGGTCGCCGGGCGAATGGCCGTCCAAGTGGGCGCGACTTGCCTCGAGAAGGAGCGCGGCGGCAAAGGCGTCCTCCTCGGCGGCGTGCCCGGGACGCGGCGGGGGCGCGTCGTCGTGCTCGGGGGCGGCGTCGTCGGGCGCAACGCGGCGACGATCGCCATCGGGATGGGCGCACAGGTCACCGTCCTCGACGTACGCGCGGACACGATGGCGTATCTCGAGGACGTCTTCGGCGGCGCCATCGAGACGCTGTACTCCAACCCCACCAACATCGAAGAAGTCGTGGCGCGCGCCGACCTCGTCATCGGCGCGGTCCTCGTGACGGGCGCGGCGGCGCCGAAGCTCGTCACGCGGGAGCTCGTCGGAAAGATGCAGCGGGGGAGCGTCATCGTCGACGTCGCGGTCGACCAGGGAGGATGCATCGAGACGTGTCGGCCCACCAACCACGACCACCCGACATACGAGGTCGATGGCGTCGTGCACTACTGCGTCCCCAACATGCCCGGCGCCGTCCCGCAGACGAGCACGTGGGCGCTGACGAACGCGACGATCGCGCAGGCCGTGCGGATCGCCGACCGCGGACTGCTCGCGGCGTTGCGCGATGACGCGGGGCTCCTTCACGGGTGCAACACCTACGGCGGGCACGTGACGTACGAGCCGGTCGCTCGGGCGCACGGATTGCCGTACCGGCCTGCCGGGGACGCGATCGGCGGATGACCGCACCCGTCGAGGCCTCAGGCGGCGCCGATCGGCTCGCGGACCTGGTGCGCGGCGTGGACCTTTTGTGCCTCGACGCCGGCAACACCATCATCTTCTTCGATCACGCGCGCCTGGCTCGCCTTTGCGCGCGCGACGGCTTCGCGACGACCGCGGCGGCGCTCGAGCGCGCTGAAGGGGAGGCCAAGTACGCTCAGGAGCGCGGCCAGGCGGTCGTCGTAGCCTGGTCGCAAGCGGGCCGGCCCGGCGCGGATAGCTGGGCCGAAATGATCGCCACGATGCTTGTCCGGGCGGGGCTGCCGATCGACCGGCTTCCCGCGGCGCTCGACGCGATCTGGGTCGACCACCGCGCCCTTAACCTGTGGTCCATGGTGCCCCAGGGGCTCGTCGAGTCGCTCGTCGCCTTGCGAGCGAGCGGCGTGCGGGTCGCCGTGGTCAGCAACTCCGAGGGCAAGCTCGAAGGGTTCTTCGAGGAGCTCGGTCTCTTGCGCGGCTTCGACTGCGTCGTCGACAGCGCCCTCGTCGGGGTCGAGAAGCCCGACCCGCGCATCTTCCAAGTCGCGCTCGACCTCTTCGGGATCCCACCGTCGCGCGTCCTGCACCTCGGTGACAACTTCACGACCGACGTCGGCGGCGCGCGGGCGGCCGGCCTGCGCGTGGCCCTCGTGGACCCATTCGGTCATCTGGCGGGCCGCCACGCCGACGTCCCGCGCGTGTCGGGCGTCGTCGAGGTCGCGGGCGCGATCGTTCGAGCGCGCGCCTCGAGGTAGGCTCCGATGGCCTCGCCCGCACCGCCCACCTCGCGCAAGCTCGTCGCGATCATCCCGGGAGACGGCATCGGGCCGGAGGTCATCGCTCAGGCCACGCGGGTGCTCGAGCACTACCGCGACCATCGCTCCTTCGCGATCGACCTCTGGCACCTCGATCTCGGCGCCGACCGATACCTGCGCACCGGCGTGACGTTCCCGCCCGATGTGCGCGACCGGATCGCGTCGGAGGCGGACGCCGTGCTCCTCAGGGCCTTGGGCGACCCGCGCGTGCCGGGGCTCGAACACGCCCGTGACATCCTGTTCGGCCTGCGCTTCGGATTGGACCTCTACGCCAACGTGCGCCCCGTGCGTGCGCTCTCGGATCGCCTCGTGCCCCTCAAGGGGCGGACGGCCGCCGACGTCGACTTCGTCGTCTTCCGCGAGAACACCGAGGGTCTCTACGCGGGCGTGGGCGGCCAGTTCAAGCGCGGTACGCGCGACGAGCTCGCGATCAGCGAAGACGTGAACACGCGCAAGGGCGTCGAGCGCCTCATCCGGGCCGGCTTCGAGTACGCCACGGCGCACGGCAAGACGCGCGTGCACATGGCCGACAAGTCGAACGCCGTTCGGCACGCGCACGAGCTCTGGTACCGCGTCTTCTTCGAAGTGGCCGCTGACTTTCCTGGCATCGAGGCGCGGCACCTCTACGTCGACGCCATGGCGCTGCAGATGATCCTGGATCCGCGGTCGTTCCAGGTCATCGTCACGTGCAACCTCTTCGGCGACATCTTGACCGACCTTGGCGCCGGGCTGCAGGGCGGTCTCGGAATGGCCGCCAGCGCGAACGTGCACCCACGCGTCGATGGCTGCTGCGACAGCGACCACGGCATGTCGCGGGTCGGCCTGTTCGAGCCGGTCCACGGGTCGGCGCCGCCCCTCGCCGGCAAGGACGTGGCCAATCCCCTGGCCAGCATTCTCACGGTGGGGATGCTGCTGTCCCACCTGGGATGGCCTGACGAGGAGCGGCGGCTGGAAGCCTTGGTCATACGCGCCATCGAAGAGAGACGCTGCACGGCCGATGTGGGCGGCGGCCTCGGGACCCGGGCCGTCGGGGACTGGATCGTGGAGGAGCTGGGTCGGGGGGCCTGACTCGGGAACAACGGGGGCGCGGTGCTGTCTCTCGTGTCGCATCCCCGGCAGACCCTCCGCGAGCTTGCACCCACATCGACGTACGCCCGCAAAGAGGCTCCGCCGTTGGAGTGGATCGAATCGCGGGGCCGTCCGTCGTACGGCAACGAGGAGCGGCGACAATGGCGCAACGAACCTGGGCGATCGTGGCAGGCATCGCGGTCGCGAGCACGCTCCTGGCGGCGGGCGCCGTCCAGCGCGAGCATGCCCTCCTGGCCGGACCTTTCGCGGATGTGGTGCGCGCCCGCGAGGCCCACGCCGGCGTTCGCCCGGGTGACCCCGGGGCCAATCGAGCTCTGGCGCAGGCGTATCTCGACGTCGAGCAGCCCGGTTTTGCGGTCGCCCTGCTGCGGGACACGCCGGCGGATCGGGATCCCGAAGAGATCCTGACGCGGCATCTCTTCGGCCGCGCCCTCATCGATCAAGGGCGGGCCGAGGACGCCCTGGCGGTGGAGGAAGGCGTCGTGGCCGCCTGCGCGCCGCTCGCGGAAGGTGGGGAGGCCGCCCCGGGGTGCGACGCAACCCTGCTGGCCTCGGCGTTGCGCCGGGTAGACATCCTCCGAGAGCTCGCCGCCCTCGGCGTCACCGACGTGCGCGCCCACCCGGAAGCCAGCTTCATTGCCTACCGGAACGCGACCCGCGAAGTGCGCGCGACGGTCCAGTAGGCAAGCCGCGGGATCCGAGCCTGGAATACGGAAACCGGACTTCGCGTTCCGCCTGAGTACACTGGCCGAAGCGGAGCTCTCATGTGCGGAATCGTCGGGTACGTCGGAGCGCAGGACTGCGCGCCCATTTTGGTCGAGGGCCTGCGCCGCCTCGAGTACCGGGGCTATGACTCCGCCGGCCTCGCCGTGTACGCCGGCGGAGCGGGTCGCGAAGGTCGCGGCATCGAAATCGTGCGCGCCGTCGGCAAGCTGGCCAACCTCGAAATCGCCCTAAAAAAGAGGCCTCTCGCGGGCCACATCGGCATCGGACACACGCGCTGGGCGACGCACGGACGGCCCAGCGAGGCGAACGCTCATCCCCACGTCGCGGGCAACGTCGCGGTAGTCCACAACGGGATCATCGAGAACCATGTCGCCCTTCGCGCGGAGCTCGAGGCGCGCGGCGTCCGCTTCAGCAGCGACACCGACACCGAGATCGTCGCCCATCTGGTCGACGAGGCGATCGCCGCCGGCGCTCCCCGCCTCGCGGATGCCGTGCGATCGGCGCTGCGGCGGGTCCGGGGCGCGTATGGGATCGCTGTCCTCTCGGCGTCGTCGCCCGACGAGATCGTGGTCGCCAGGGCCGATAGCCCGCTCGTCATCGGGCTCGCCAGCGGCGCGACCCTGTGCGCCAGCGACATCCCGGCCCTGCTGGCCCACACCCGCGAGGTGCTCCTCCTCCACGATGGCGAGGTCGCCACGCTGACGAAGGACGGCGCCGAGATCACGACGCTGGCCGGCGCCCCGGTGCACCGGGACAAGAAGACGATCCACTGGTCGCCGACGCAGGCCGAAAAGGGCGGCCACAAGCACTTCATGCTCAAGGAGATCCACGAGCAGCCGCGCGCCGTCGAGGACACGCTTCGCGGTCGCATCGATCTCGTCGCCGGCGACGTCGTCGGCGAGGCGATCGGGCTGGGCGCCGAGGCGTTGAAGGGGATCGAGCGCGTGTACTTCGTCGCGTGCGGCACGAGCCTGCACGCCGCGATGGCCGGACGCTACTGGATGGAGCAGCTCGCGCGTGTCCCGTCCGTCGTGGAGATCGGCAGCGAGGTCCGCTACCGCGATCCCGTGTTCGGCCCGCACGATCTGGTGGTCGCCGTGAGCCAGAGCGGCGAGACGCTCGACACGTTGGCCGCCGTCAAGACGGCCAAGGCAAAAGGCGCCCGGATCCTCGCGGTGTCCAACGTCGTCGACAGCGCGATCCCCCGCGCCAGCGACGCGACGCTGCACACGCACGCGGGGCCGGAGATCGGGGTGGCTTCCACCAAGTGTTTCACGACGCAGCTCGTGGCCCTGCTGCTGCTCGCGGTGTACATCGGGCGCCGGCGCGGTGTCCTCGAGGCTGCCGAGGCGCGGCGCGTCCTCGACGCCCTCGCCCGATGCCCGCAGCAGATGCGCGAGGTGCTCGCCCAGGCCGACGGCGCGCTGCACCTAGCGCGCAAGTACAAGGCAACGAGCCATATGCTGTACCTCGGACGCGGCACCGGCTTCCCGATCGCGCTCGAAGGCGCCCTCAAGCTCAAGGAGATCTCGTACATCCACGCAGAGGGCTACGCGGCCGGCGAGATGAAGCACGGGCCCATCGCGCTCATCGACGCCGACATGCCCGTCGTCGTCGTCGTCCCGCGCGACGCCCACTACGAAAAGACTCTCTCGAACATGCAGGAAGTGAAGGCGCGAGAGGGCCGTCTCATCGCCGTATGCACGAAGGGCGACAAAGACGTCCGGGCGCTGCTCGAGACGGATCTCGAGGCGCTCGAGGTCCCCGACGCGGCACCGGAGGTCCTGCCGCTTCTGACGGTGCTGCCGCTGCAGCTCCTCGCGTACTACGTGGCCGACCTGAAAGGGACGGACGTCGACCAACCCCGCAATCTCGCCAAGACCGTGACGGTCGAGTAAGGCCCCACACGCTCCACCGGGCTCGTGCGCGGCAGGGCGCGGCGAGTCCTGGTATACCGGAGCAGCCATGGCCTCCGTCATCCTCGGCGACTGGACGCACCGGCGGGGCGACGCCGGCGGGACGCGTTCGGTGCCGGCGGAGATTCAGCGCCCGCGGCCCGCAGTCGCGTGGGTCTGGCAGCCCGAGCACGGCGGGCGCGTCGACCAGGTCCGGGTCATCGGCACCACGGTCGTCGTCGCCACCATGATGCCGAGCGATCCCAACGCACCTCGATGGGAGCATGCTGTGCTCTACGTGCTCGACGCGCGTACGGGTGTCGAGATCGCGCGACGGGTCCTCCCCGACCCGGTGCCCGTCGCGGCAATGGTCGTCGAGAGCGGCGTCGTGCACGTTGTCTCTACGCTGAAGGGGGAGCCGATCTTCTGGTACGCGCTCACGCCGGCGGAGCTCGTACCGATCCATCGGCGCATCGTCGCCCTCGCCGACGGCATCCGGCACGACGACGTCCTGGACGCGTGGGGCACGCCCGACGGCGGCCTGTGGCTCGAAATCGACGCGAGGTCCGACGACGAAGGCGTCCGTGCGCCGACGTATGTCTTCGCCGATCCGAGCGGTGCCCCTGCTGGTGCGCGCGTGCGGGCAGAGCGCGCCGGGGGCGAGGGCCATCTCTTCGCGCACGACGCCTGCGCCGGGGGCCACGACCTCTTCGCCCCGATCGATGGTCGCTGGGACAGCGACGAGGACGCATCGCCTCCGGGCGTCCTGCGCCTCGACCGGCGTCCCTCGGACGGCGGCGCTCCGGCGTCCGAGGCGGGGCCGTGGGTGCATGCGTCGGTCGTCGGGCCAAGATCCCGGATCCACACGCTCTGCGGCGACGGCGTTGTCTGCGCCGTCGCAGTAGCCGAAGATCCGTCGAAGCCCGAGCTCGCGCGACTGGAGGCGTTCGCAGCGGACCGCTCCTCCGGCGTCGTACGATGGCGCGCGCAGGACGCCCGGCTCGCCACCAAGCCGCAGCTCGGAAACGTAGCGCGCGTGGCCCGCCGTCCGAACGGGGAGGTCCTGTTCCAGGGGCTGGGCGGAGACGGTGCGCCCTGCACGCCGTTGGTCTGCGCGGGCCCCGACGGTCGCGTCGACGTGATCTTGCTCGGCGCGCGCGGACGGTACGTCCTCGACGCCGCCCTCGGGGATCTCGTGCTCGCCCACCGGGAGAACAAGGAGGGTCGCGTCGAAGTCGGCGGATTCGCGATCGACCAGGAGGGCCGCTTGCTCGGGCGCCGCGCGGTCCCAAGGTGGACGATCGACCTGGGAGACCTCGGGGGTGAGGCGAGCGTCTACGCGGGCGCTGGCGCGGTCATCGTCCGCGGGGTGAACGCCGTCTGCGCGGTAAGGGTGTGAGTAGGGCAGCGCCCCGTCGTGATGGCGTCAGACCTTTGCTGTCGACCTTTGCTGTCATCCCGAGCGGAGCGAAGGACCCCATGGACGGCGCCTTTCCGCGGTCTCCGTGGGGTCCTTCGCTTTCGCTCAGGATNNGGCCGCGGCGAGCAGCTGCTCGCTGCCGGTCGCCTGCGTCTTGTGGCTCGTATTGAGCTGGCCCACCATGCTCGAGATGCTCTCGATGGAGCTCGAGATCTGCCGGCCGCCCCGCGCCTGCTCCTGAGAGCTGCGCTCGACGTGCTGGGTGATGATCCGCATCTTCTCCGCGCTGCGCATGATGAGCTCGGACCCCCGCGCTTGCTCGGCGGTGGCGGCCGCGATCTGCTGCACCGTCTCCGCGATCCGTCCGATCGCGTCGGTGACTTGTTTGCTGCCCTTGGCCTGCTCCACTGTCGCCCTCGCGATCGCGCGCACCATGTTGGTGCTCTTCTGCGAGCTCTCGAGGATCTTTTTGAGGGCGCGCTCGGCCTCGTTCGACACCTCGACGCCGCGGTCGACGTTGTGAGCGCCGCGCTCGACGGCGGTGATGGCGTTCTTGCTCTCGGACTGCACGGTCTTGATGAGATCCGTGATCTCTCGCGTGTTCGCGCCGGCGCGCTCGGCCAGATCCTTGATCTCGTCGGCGACCACCGCGAACCCCTTGCCCTGCTCACCGGCCTG
>PLIR01000205.1 GCA_003139415.1 Myxococcales bacterium
ATGGGGTTGTCGCTGACCTTGAAGAAGTCGATGAGGATGAACTTGACCCCGGTGATGCCCGCGGAGCCGAGCTGCACGCGGAGCTCGGCCGGGACCGCGATCCGCGGGGCCTTGCGATCTCCGACCACGTTGAGCCCCAGGTCGTTCAGCTGATCCACGACCAGATCGCACGTCACTTCGACGTGCTGATGGTCCGGCGCGATGCCGATGGCGTAGACGCTCCCGATCGTCACCCCTCGGAACTTGACGGGCGAACCGACGTCGAGGCCCTGGACGGACTCGTCGAAGTACATGCGGTACTTCACCGTCGCTTTCTCCAGCGACCTCGCGCCGAGGGCCACGAGGGTCCCCATCGCGACGGCGAAGCCGACGACCACGAAGAGCCCGAGTTTCCACTGATTGGTGGGAGCGGCCATGTCATTGTTCCTTCGCGGCGCGGTGAAAAAATCGCTTCACGCGCGGGTCGGCGCATTGGTCCCGGAGCGTGCGTGGATCTCCGGTCGCGATGATGGTCCGGCTCTCCCGGTCGAGCATGATGCACTTCGACACGATCTTGAAGATGCTGGGCAGCTCGTGGGTGACGACCACGACGGTGAGCCCCAGCCTTTTGTTTAGCGTGAGAATCAGCTCGTCGAGCTCCACCGCGCTCACCGGGTCGAGCCCGGCCGACGGCTCGTCGAGGAAGATCAAGCTCGGTTCGAGCGCCATGGCGCGCGCGATCGCGGCGCGCTTTTTCATCCCGCCCGAGAGCTCGGAGGGCAGCTTGTCTTGCGTCCCGCCGAGCCCCACGAGGCGCAGCTTGGCCCGCACGATCGCGCCGATCGCTTCTGGAACGAGGCTCGTCCACTCTTCGAGAGGCAAGCCGACGTTCTCGCCCACCGACAGCGATCCGATGAGGGCCCCCGACTGGAACATCACCCCGAAGGGAGGCCGGCTCACTTCGAGGTGCGAGGCGCCGACGCCGGCCACCGCGACGCTCCCCTGGACGGGATCCTCGAGCCCGATCAGATACCTGAGCATCGTCGACTTTCCGCAGCCGCTCTCGCCGAGGATGGCGAAGATCTCCCCGCGGGCGACGTCGAACGACGCGTGCTCCTGGAGGATCGTCTCCTCCCACCCGATCGTCAGATCGGAGACGCGGACCATGACGTCGTCGTTCATAGGTGGAACGCGTGAAACAGGAGGGTGAAGCCCGCATCGAGGAGGATGAGCGAGAAGAGGGTGGTCACCACCGCGGACGTCGTCCGCCGGCCCACGCCCTCGGCGCCGCCCGTCGTGGCGAGCCCTTGCTGGCAAGCGACGAGGACGATGGCGAGCGCGAAGACGGCGCTCTTCAGCACCCCCGAGTAGACGTCCCAGAGGTGCACGGCCTTCATCGTCTCGGTCACGTAGCCCGCGATGCTGAGATTGAGGCTCACGAGCCCCACGACCAGGCCCCCCAAGATCCCCACGAAGTCGGCGATCAGCGTGAGGACCGGTAGAACGAGGACGAGCGCGAGCGCGCGCGGCAGGACGAGGAAGCGCATCGGGCCGAAGCCCATCGTCCGGAGCGCATCGATCTCCTCGGCGACCTTCATCGACCCGAGCTCGGCGGCGAACGCGGCGCCCGAGCGCCCGCAGACGATGATCGCCGTCATCAGGGGGCCGAGCTCGCGCGTGACGGAGAGGCCGACCAGGTCGGCGACGAAGATGTCGGCGCCGAACTGCTTCAACTGGACGGCGCCCTGAAAGGCCATCACGAAGCCGATCAGGAAGTTGATCAAGACCACGATCGGGACGGCGTCGGCGCCTGCACGCTCCATCGTGGGCGTGACGTCCTTCCAGTTGGCCGTGCGGGGCGCTCGAATGATCCTCACGGCCGAAACGAGCATCTGGCCGAAGAAGGCGAACACGAGCTGCGCCTCGTGGAGGATGGCCACCGTGGCCTCGCCGATCTGCGCGAGCGCGCTCTGCGCCTTGCGCTTCTTGCGAGGCGGCAGGTGAACGTCGCCTTCGTAGAGATGCACGATCTCTTGCACGTGCGGCCCGGCGCCCACGAACTCCGAATGAATCCCCTGCTCCTCGAGGCGATTGCGTAGGTGGACCAGCAGCGCCATCGCCCCACCGTCCACGATTGTCACGTCGGAGAGGTCGAAGTCGAGGCGCGTCGCCGGGACGGCGGAACGCGAGACGAGAATCTGCGTCGCGGCGTCCCAAAGGGACGCGGCGTCCACGAATTCAAGCTTGCCACTGACGCGCACGACGCCCGCGGCACCGCCCGCATCGCGCGCGTCGAGAGAGAATCCAGGGTCTTTCACAACGACTCCGCGGCACCTCAAGCAAGCGCCGCGCCACGCTCGTCTCGGCCCGGCGCGCCTACCGCCCCCGAGTCGCTCGGGTGACTAGTCGCGCGCGCGCTGCCAGCGGTAGAGAGTCGAGAGGTCGATCCCGAGGATTTCCGCGGCGCGATGCTTGTCGCCGCCGGCATCGGCGAGCACCCGTTCGGTGTACGCACGACTCAACCGGCGGAGCGTCCAGGGCGGGTCGCCCGGAAGCGGAAACGCGTTCAACGGCGTCGTCGTCGGGATCAGCGCGAGATGATTCGGATCCGTCATCTCGTCGACCCCGAACACCACCGCGCGCTCGACCGCGCTCGCGAGCTCGCGCACGTTGCCCGGCCACGCCGCTTCGCACAGCTTGCGGAGCGCGTCCGGGCTGATCGACCGCACGGGGGAAAGAGGGGCTCGCCGGCAGGCCTCGGCCAGGAAATGCTCGGCAAGAAGGGGGATGTCTTCCCGGCGCTCGCGGAGGGACGGCACGACCACGGGCAAGACATCGAGCCGGAAGTACAGATCTTCCCGGAAGCGGCCCTCCTTCACGAGGACCGGCAGGCTCCGGTGGGTGACCGCGATCACGCGAACGTCGACGTGGTGCGTCCGTTCGCTCCCCACGGGCCGTACGTCGCCCGACTGGAGAACTCTCAGTAGCTTTGCCTGCAGACCGAACGACATGTCGCCGATCTCATCGAGCATCAGCGTCCCCCCGTCCGCCGACGTAAAGAGGCCCTTGCGAGGCTGCACCGCGCCGGTGAACGCGCCACGAACGTGTCCGAAGAGTTCCGCCTCGAGGAGCTCTTGCGGGATCGCGGACATGTTTACGGCGATGAACGGCTGCTGCGCGCGGGCGCTGCGCTCGTGGATCGCGCGGGCGACGAGCTCTTTGCCTACACCGGTCTCGCCGGTGACCAGAACCGGGGCGCTCGAGCGGGCCACCTTGTCGATCGTCGCCTGGAGCGCACGCATCACGGCGCTGGTGCCGACAATCTCCGCCTTCCCCGGCGGGACCGATGGCCGTGGGAGCCGGACGACCTCACCCGGGTGTCGCCGCTCTTCGAGAGCGCTCGCGACGACTCGACGCATGTCGTCGGCGCCGCACGGCTTGACCGCGTACTCGAAGGCGCCCCGCTTGATGGCGTCGACCGCCTGCGACACGCCCCCTCCCGCGGTGATGACGATGACCGGGAGCGCCGGGTGCGTTCGACGGACTCTGTCGAGGAACTCGAGGCCCCCCATCCCATCCATCACCACGTCGCAGATGACGACGTCGAACGTCTGGCTATCCACGAGCCCCAGCGCGGCGATGGCGTCGTTGGCGAGATTGCAACCGTGACCCGCAGCGGAAAACAGCTCGCCGAGCGACTCGCGCATCTCGGCGTCGTCGTCCACGATGAGCACCCGCGATTGCATCGGAGCCCAAACGTAACCACTCTTTTTGCGTTTCGCCTCACGCCCAAGCCGAAATGCAAAATAGACCCAGGATTCACCCGCCCGCGGCCAGCCGTGGCAGGTCGATCGTGAACACGCACCCCACCCCGGGGATATCGCGCACCCGGAGCGCGCCGCCATCCCCCTCGACGCTTTTTCGGCTGATCGAGAGGCCGAGGCCCAGGCCCGTTTTGTTCAACGTTCCCTGCACGAAAGGTCGAAAGAGGCCTTCGGCCTTGCCGGCCGGGAGGCCGCCGCATTCGTCCTGAATCTCGACGAGCACGCGGTTCGCCGTGGTGCTGGTCGTGAGAGACACCTGGCTGCGGGGTTTCGTGAACTTGAACGCGTTGTTCAGTAGATTGGAGACCGCCGCCGCAAAGAGCGCCCGGTCGACCTTCACGTCGAGGCCTGGCGCGACCGGCGCGACGACGAGCGTGACGTCGCAGGCGTTCGCCTCGAGGGTGGCGCCGATCTCGACCTCTTCGATGAACTCGTTCATCGAAACTCGTTCGCGGACCCGAACCCCGGACTCGAGGCGCACATCGGCGAGCGACGAATCCATGAGCGCGGCGAGCCTTCTCAGGCTCGCGCCCAGGACACCTGCGGTGCTTCCGCCGTATCCGACGTTCCCCGTTCGGAGAATATCGAACGTGATCATGGCGCTACCGAGCGCGTTGCGAAGCTCGTGGGCGAGCTCTCCCAGACGCTCCTGATCGGCGTGGGCCAGCGATTGCTCTTTGCCGCGCGCGTGCTCGGTGACGGCGCCGGCGATGGCCTCGTCGAGGCACCGGTTGAGCGTGTGAAACTCGTCCGCCGTGACGGGGGCGGCCGCCTCACTCGCGAGCTCGGCGACAGCCTGACAGACCCCTCCGTATTCGTGGACGACCTGGGCCACGTTGAAGCCCTTGCCGAGCAACTCTCCTCCGTACCGGGTGGCGCCCTCGCCGATGGCGCGGCTCACGACCTCGGGGTCGGACGAACGTCCGAGAGCATCGATCAGCTGGTCGACGAAGAGAGGGATGCCGGTCGAGCTCTCCCCGGTCGTGGCGAGCGGCAAAGCCCTCGCCGCGACCTTCGAGCGCGCGCGAAAAACGATCGCGGCGCGGTTCGCGGACAAGAACTCGCCAAGCATCGAAGTCTGCCCCATCCTGGCCCCTCCCCGCCCGGCGAGCAACCGGAGTCTCCAGGCGAGCCAATACTCGTTCTGCGACGGCCGGTTTGCAGTTTGCAAACGTCCTTGAAACACGGGCGCCGTTTGCGCGGACCGGGTAGCTTGCGACGGCCAGGTGCCTTGTATGCTCCATGAATTCCTTGTCAAAAACAGAGTTGCCATCCTCGTGCGAGCGCGGGCGAAGGCCGCCGCGAGGCCCGCGCCGCTCGCGACGAACGAGGAGCTGGAGAGCGGCATCCCCGTCTTCCTGGATCAACTCATCGAAGCCATGACGCTCTCGCACGCGTCCGACGGCGAGCAAGCTTTGAGCGCCGCGAGACACGGGAGCGATCTGCTGAGGCGCGGCTTCACGGTGGCGCAGGTCGTCCACGACTACGGTGGCGTCTGTCAGGCCGTGACGGAGTTGGCCGACGAGACCCAGGTGCCGATCACCGCGGATGAATTTCGATTCTTCAATCAATACCTCGACGACTCGATCGCAGGTGCGGTCACGGAATATTCCCGCCAGCGCGAACTGTCGATCACCGCCGACGGCCGGGAGCGTCTGGGGGAGCTGGCCCACGAGCTTCGCAATTCGCTTGGGGCCGCGATGCTAGCGTTCCAATCGCTCCGAACCGGCCAGGTTGGTCCGGGAGGGAGCACGGCCGCGCTGCTCGGTCGGAGCCTGCTGCGCCTGTCCGGCGTGGTTCATTCGTCGATCGCACGCGTCCGCCTCGAGGCGGGCATGAGGGCGCCCGAGCGCATGTCGCTGCGCGAGCTCGTCGAAGAACTCGCGGTCAGCAATTCGATGAGCGCGAGCAGCCGGAACGTGGCCCTCGTCGTCCAGCCGGTCGAATCGGGGGTGGAGATCGAAGGGGACCGCCAACTCCTCGCCGCAGCGCTCGCCAACATCGTGCAAAACGCGTGTAAATTCACTCCTTCGGAGGGGCGCGTCTCCGTCAAGACGGCCGCCACCCGCGACCGGGTCATCATCGAAGTCGCCGACCAATGCGGCGGCCTACCTCCCGGAAAGGCCGAGGAGCTCAGCGCCCCCGTGCAGCATTCCGGCACCGATCCCGTGGGGCTCGGTCTAGGACTGTCGATCAGCCGCCGAGCATCGCCGCCAGCGGGGGTCAGATCCGAGTGAGCGACGTCCCGGGGGTCGGGTGCGTCTTCACGATTGAACTGCCGAGACTCGGCCCCGTGCCCTGACTAACTCCATCGTAGCCTTGGTACGTGACTTGCGACGGCATCGGGAGGCCACGCAAGAAAACTAATGACTCTCGAAAGCAAGTGGACAATCCAACCGATGGTCCACACCTCCGCCGCTGAGTTAGTTCGCAGGTGCATCCTCGTCGTCGACGACGACGCAGAGATAAGAGAGGCGGTGGGCCTCGTGCTGACACCGAACTACCGGGTCCGGTTTGCGGTCGACGGCATCGACGGGTGCGACAAAGCCTATGATCTGCCCCTCCCCGACCTGATCATCGCGGACGTCTCGATGCCGCGTCTCGACGGGATTGCGATGGTCCAGCGCATTCGCGCGCACCCCTCGATGAGCCGCGTCCCGGTCATTTTTTTCACTGGGCAAATATCGGTGGCCAGCATCATCGCGGGCCTCTCGGTGGGCACGTTCGCTTACCTGTCGAAGACGTCGGCGCCTGGCGTCCTCGAGGGCAAAGTGAAACGCGCATTGGGTGGCTGATTCGAGAATCGTTGGCAGTTTCCCTGCGCCGATGGCCGCGCTCAGCCCGGGCGAGACCCCAAATCCGCGCGCCGCTTGCGCGCTTCGGTCGCATAGAGGCGCAGCACGGCGACCGCGAGCGACATCAGAACGGGCCCGAGGACGAGGCCCTTCAGCCCGAAGGCCTGGACGCCCCCCAGCAGGGCCGCGAACGTCACCAGCGACGGCAGGTGTCCGCTTCCGCCGACGAGCCAGGGACGGAGCACGTACTCCGGCACGAGGGCGACGACGACCGCTCCCCACGCGAGCTCGATGACCCCGAGCATCGGATGACCGATGGCAATCAGGACGACCCCGGCCGGGGCCCACACGAGCGTGGCACCCACGGGGGGAACGAGCGACGCGATGGCCGCCGCAGCCCCGAAAAAGAGCGGCTCGGGCACCCCCGTGAACCAGAAGCCCAGCGTGGCGAGCACGCCTTGCGCGAGGCCGGTGCCGATGGTGCCGAGCAACGTGGTGCGCCCGACGCGGCGAAACTCCGCGAGCAGCTGCGCCGTATAGTCGGGACGCAGCGGGAACGTCTCCTGAGCCAGCAGCGCCACGGCCTGCCAGTTTCGCAGAATGAAGTGCATCGACAACGTGGCGAAGAGAAGCCCGAGCGCGGAGCTCGCCGTCGCCGCGGCGAGGACCTCCGCGATGGATGCAGCGCCGGCGGCGAGCGATTCGGCCGCGGACCGGGCGCGCGCGGAGAGCTCGTCGGGCGACACTCCGATCCGGCTCGTCAGCTGACCGACGGCGGTCACGAGCGACTGGCCCAGCCCTCCGGGTGCAAACGAAGCGATCGACTCGCGAGCGAGCGTCGTGCCCTTGGACACGAACAACCAGGCGAGGCCCCCCATGGTCCCGGCGAGCGTCAGCACGGATGCGCCCACGACGACCAGGGCCGACCATCCGGCACCGAGCCGCGGCCGCAAGCGCTCGAACGGGGGCTGAAGCGCGAACGCCAGGAGCGTGCCGAGAAGGATCCCGATGCCGACCGGCATGACGATCCACGCGATCGTCGCGGCGGCGGCGATGGCCGCCCAGCCGAGGGCGCGCCGCTCTCCGCGGGCCGCGTCCGCCGGCGTCTCCATCGACCCGTGGTCGTGCTCCTGCTGCTCGCCGGGTGAAAGGCGCAGGGGCGGGATGGCGTCACCGGTCGGCATGAAGTGCGGCCGATTCTACGCTCCTGGTGGGGGCCGTGAGGTGTTCGCGTTGCTTCGCAATTTGCGCGAGGAAGGCCGCGCCCGTCATGGCGCGTAGGGGTTGTCTGTCGCGGCGGGTTGCGGGGTGGCTTCCGGTGCCTCCGGCGAGTTCGGAATCGCGGTCCACGCGGATTCGGCGACGGGAACCGTAACCGCAGGCTCACGCTGGCGGGGGGGGA
>PLIR01000118.1 GCA_003139415.1 Myxococcales bacterium
CCCGGATCGCGGAGCGATTCAAGAACGAGGGCGCCGTGACGCGGGCCTCGCTGCTGGACCTTGCGCCGAGCGGCCCAAAGATGCGCCGGAGCTGACGGCACACGCGCCGCCGAGGGCCGCCGATGGGTCTACCCTGCCATCAACTCGCGCACGAGCGCCTCGCGCGGCCCACCCGAAAGCACGCCGCGCGCGAGCGTGTGAAAGACGGGCGCCCGAACCCCTCGCGCCTCGGCCCACGCCACCAGGCGCCCCGTGAGCTCGACGGCCTCGACGCGCTGCTTCGTCCCGGCCACGGCCTGCTCGAGCGATTGCCCGCGCGCCAGCGCCTCGCCGATGAGCACCTCCGGCCGCTCCGTCTGGGTGATCGACGCGAACAGGTCGCCGTATCCGGCAAGCCCCAGCAGCGTGCGATCGTAGCCGCCCGCCTCCGCCGCCAATCGACCGGCCTCCTCGACGGCGCGCGTGATGACGGCCGCGAGCAAGCCCGTACCGAGACCGACGCCCCGCGCGTATCCGACCCCGATGGCCAGACAGCCAACCAGCGCGCTCGCCCATTCGAGACCGAGCAGATCGTCGGTCGAGAAGAGACGCAGCATCGGACCTTCGAAGGCCGCTCGCAGCGCGACGACGACCTCCGGATAGCGCGACCCTCCGACGAGGACCGTCGGGCGCCCCGCGAGCAAGTCCGATGCGAGTGCGGGCCCGCCGAGAGCCCCGACTCGGCGCACCGCCGTCTCGTGACGAACGACGTCCGAGATCGTCGCCAGGTCGCCCGGGCTGTCCTTCTCCCCATCGGCATCGGGCCGGGGGACGAGCCCGCGCACGCCGTGCACGACGAAGTGCCGCCCGTCCAGGTGCGAGGAAAGCGACCGTGTGACGGAGCGGGCGACCCCCGACGGCACGGCGAGCAGGATCAGCCGCGCCTTCGCGCCGATCTCCGCGCCGTCGCGCGCCAGCTCGATGCCCGAGGGCAGGGCGCCATCGAGTCCGCGGCGCGACAGCAGCAAGGTCGGGTGACCCGTGCGCGCTGCTGCGGCCGCGAGCGCCAGGCCCCACGCGCCACCCCCGACGACGCCCACGGCCGGCCGCGACATGCGATCCCGACTTATAGCGTATGGGCCGCCGCCGCCACTACGGAGCTCCGCGCTTCATCGGAGGATCTTGCGACGGTACGCCAACCTTGCCGTACCCGGGATCGCGCAGTGACCGGGCGAGGTGCAGCCAGGCGCTCATGGCGTGCTGCACGTAGTCGATCCGCACGTCGCTCACGAAGAGGCTCTCGCGGACGCCGCCATCGGCCTTTGCCCGGTTCGGTAGCCAGTAATCGTCGTCCGGCTCGAACTGCTGGCCCAGAATCGACACGGCCACCTCGCGCGCGGGCTCGAGGAGCCAGCCGTCCGGCTTGCCCGCGAACCGCGAGAGGGCGACGTCGGCATCGTACGCCTCGAGTCGCGTGGAGCCCGGCGTCGTCTGCCCTTCGTAGAAGGTGCCGACGAAGTCGGGCGCCTGGGCACCGGGCGCGCGGTGCTGCTTGCTCTCGATCGCGCGAGCGATCTTGAACGCGTGGTCGAGGTAGGCCGGGTCCGGGGCGATGCGATAGAGCTCGTTGTAGGCGTACGACATCCAGTGGTCGTGTTCCTGGGTGTCCTCGGTGGCGTTCGCGTCGCGCACGCGAGCCACGTAGTCGGCCCCCCGGCGCGCGGCATCCAGGTACATGGGCTTCGGGTCGATGGCGTAGAGGCGCAAGAGGCCGAGCACCGCCTCGCCGATGTAGTAGATGGGTTCGCGCTTTCGCTGGGTGCCGCCGCCTTCGGCGGGCAAATCGGCGTTCGCGCGGAAGCGACCGTCCTCGTACTGCTTGTCCAGGATGAGGCGCGCGAGCGAGCGCATGATCTCGAGGTCGGCGAGCCGCCCGGTGACGCTGGCGTCCTTCGCGTACGCAACGAGGGCGAGGCCCGCGCCGCCCACCTTTTGCTGTTCCTCGTCGTTCGTGTCGAGCAAATACCGGCCCTCGCCCTCCACGTGCATGTGCTTGCTCGCGTAGTCGAGCGCGCGCTCGGCCTTCTCGAGATAAAGCGGCGTTCCGAACTCCTCGTAAGCTTCGAGCAGCGCGTACGTGGCGCCGGCGTGGCGCAGCCACCCGTACGAGCGCTCGTCCCGGTCTTCGGCCGGGCGATAGAGGTACGTGTAGCGGCCCTGCGTGTCGAGCACGCGCGACAGGTACTCGGCGCCGCGGCGCACGCCGTCGAGCAGCCGGTCCACCGTGGCCTCGGACGGATGCTCGACCATCCCGCGCACGACGTGCAGCGCTCTGCCCTGGCCCGGCGACTCGACGTGAACATCGGCATGGAAGCGGTACGCGCGCATGGCGCGGAGCACGGTGTCGTCGATCCCGCCCCGAGCTTCGAGCACGCGGTCGATCTTTTCGTGGTCGAGCGTTGGCTTGGCGCCGGCATGAAACAGCCCTCGCTGGACGATTTCGCCCGGAAGGACGAAGCCGCACGCCCCGTCGTCGCGCGCGACGAGAACGCCCTCCATTCCTACGAGGGCCAGCGGGACGACCGCGTCTTCGGTCGCGTCGGCGCCGGTGACTTCGGTCACGATGTCGAGCTCGATGCGCGCGTCGGCCAAGGGCCCGGAGGCCCGTAGAGCGGCGGCCTTCGCGGCGAGCCCCCGTGCGGCGGCCGCAACGGAATCCTCGAGCGTGGCGCCGTTGCCCGTGGCGGCGATGGGCAACCCATCGGCGGCCGCCGGCCACAATGCGAGAAAGACGCGGCGGCCGGGAGCCCGCTCGACGGCCGGAGCTGGTTTCCCGTCGAACAGGGCACGCGCTAGCCCGAGATACGGCGACGAGTCGACGCCCGGCGCACCCACCTCTCCGAAGTCGCGTCCCGCCTCGGGCGGGGGGCCGGAGCGCCCGCAGGTGCACGCTGCGAGCGGCGTCGCGGCGCTGACGACAAGGACGGCGAGGACCGCGCTTGCCCGTGACGCGATCGGCCGTGGCGACCGACTGGTCCGTGGCCAATGCATCATGTACGGTTCAAGGAGCGATGTCTGCGGGGCGCAAGCAGCGGGCGTTCACGCTCATCGAGTCGCTCTTCGTCGTCGTCATCATCGGCATCATGGCCGTGCTGGCGACGGTCGGCTACCGGAAATGGGTCATCCAGTCCCACGAGGCCGAAGCGCAGGACATGATCTCCAACATCCGCGAGGCCGAGGAGACCTTCAAGGCGGAGAACGGCGCTTACGTCAACGTCTCGGGCGGGCTCGAGCCGCCGAACATGTACCCGCAGCCTAGCCCCGTCGGCACGATCACCACACAGTGGGGCGGGCCGTGCGGCACCTGCGCGGGCTCGTGGACGACGCTCAACGTGGCGCCGAACGCGCCCGTCGTCTTCGGCTACGCCGTGGTGGCCGGCGCAGCAGGGTCGACGACCGCGCCTGCGATTACGTGGAATGGGCAACCGGTGAACATGGCACCCCTGCTCGCGTCGGCCTGGTACGTCGTCGAGGCGTATTGCGACCTCAACGCGCAGGGCACGCCCGACACGCAGATCTACGGCGTGTCGAACAGCAACCTGCTGATGATGAACAACGAAGGTCAGTAGCGGCTGGACGCGCCGGTGGAGGCGGCCTGGGGCTGCGTCCCTTGCGGTCCCGACGCCGCGTTCGCGCGGCCCAGGTCGCGCCCGAGGGCGTGATCGAGGTGGATGCGCTCGATGCGGGCGTCGGTCTTCGCGTTGAGGACGTCGAGCCTCGCGCGCGTCAGGTCGGTCTCGGCGTCGCTCACGGTGGTGTAGGTGCCGCGGCCGTTGTTGAAGAGCTCCGTCGCCACGCGGTACGCCTCTTCGGCGCTCGCCAGCTGGCGCGCCGTCGACTGGAGGGCAAAGTCCGCTTCCTGGACGGCCTGCAGATACTGAGTCACCTCGACCTGGATGCCGTCGATGACGACGTGCTTGTTCGCCTCGGTCGCAGAGGCGCGCGACGCGTAGTCCTGGACTTGCCCGTTGGCCGTCAGGATGTCGTTCGGCGACCAGGTGACCTGCGCGCCAAGGTCCCACGTGGGAAACCACTTCTGCGGGTACTGCGGGAACACGCGCGGGTTGGGGTTGCCCAGGATGCCGTCGCCAAACGCGCTGACCACCGGATAGCGGCTTGCCTTGGCGGCCTCGGCCTGCTTGCGGCTTGCCTCGGCGTTGGCCTCCGCGCTCTTGACCTCCGCGCGCGTGCCGATGGCCTCGCCGATCAGCTGGGCGACGCCGACCGGTGCAGGTTGCAGCGGCGCGTCGAGGTCTTCACCCGGGAGCATCGTCTGCGCATCCGCCAGATGCATCGCCACGCGGAGCTGCTTCTCCGTCAAGTCCGCGAGGTTCTTCGCCCGTTCCAGCCCGAGCTCGGCGCTCCAGACGGACGTTTCGGCGCGGAGCACGTCGGCCTTGGACGCGTTGCCCACCGCGAACTGGTTGTTCGAGTCGCGGAGGTGAGTCTTCTGGTCGTTGAGCGTCTGTACCTGGACGACGATGGCCGCGCGCGCACGGAGCCACGCATAGAACGCGACTTCGCCGTTCGCGAGAGCCGCCGCACGAGCGGCCGCGAGGTCCCACCGGGCGGCCTCCTGCGATTGCGTGGTCGAGGTGTACGTCTGGTCGATCCGCAGGAAGTAGTCGCTGATCGGGACGGTGAGGGTGGCCTGAAAGAGCCAGTTGTCGAGCACCAGCGGGAACGTGAACGCGGGCAAGGCCACCGCCGCCTCGTCCGCCGCGATGGCCTTACCAGCCGTCGCCTGACTGCTCGTCACGAGGTCGACCCCCGGGGGAAAGAAGGGGATCTCCGGCGGCGTGAAGTTGCTGAGGCGCGTGTACTTGCCGGTGCCGGAGAGCCTGGGCAGAAACGAGGCCCACGCTTCGTCGACGCGGGCGGCCGCGGCGTGCAGGTTCGCCATCGAGGCCTGCGCGTTCCAGTCGGTAGCCGCGGCGCGGGCCCCCGCTTGTTCGGCGGTGACCCCTCCGGCATGCACCTCGAGGAGGTCGGTCGGCACGGGCTGTGGAGCCCCCGGATCGCCGGTAGGCGTGGCCACCGTGGACGGCGCGGTCGCCGTGGGGGGCGTAGCGGTTGCGGGGGGGGCAGGCGCGGCAGGTGCCGGCGCAACGGGTGCCGGCGGGGCCGCCGCCTGGGCGCGCGCCGTCGCCCCATCGAAGGCTGAAGTCCCAACCGCGATCGCAAAACATCCCAACGCCGCCAGAGTGCGCATCGTTCTTCTCTCGTTCCTTTTCAAAGTCCGCGGCGCGAGCCTAGTCCAAGCTGCGCAAGGCGCGATCCGTTATGATCTCGCCGTGGAAGAGCAGACCGCCGACGTCGTGTGGAACCGGATCGAGGCGCTCGTGCGCGCCCAGGCGGGGGGCGTGGTCGCGACCGACGGCGACGGCACGCTCTGGAGCGGCGACGTCGGTGAAGACCTCTTCCACGCGTTCCTCGACCACGGACGCGCGGAGCCCCCGGCCCTCGAGGCCATCTGCCGGCAAGCACGCGTTCACGGTCAATCCGATGCAGGCACGGGCGTGGACGTCGCGCGGCGCATTCACGCCGCCTACCTCGACGGCCGTTACCCCGAAGAACGCATGTGCGAGCTGATGGCATGGTGCTTTGCCGGCTGGACACGCGACGAAGTGCGCGACTTCGCCCGCGACGTGATCGATCGCGGGGGCCTCGCGGGAAGACTGCACGACGAGGTGCTCGGCGTGCTGGGCCGTGCGCGAGCCGCCGGCCTCCCCGTGGTGCTCGTGAGCGCGTCGCCCGTCGCCGTGGTCGAGGAGGCGGGTTCGCGTCTCGGGTTCGATCCGGCGAGCATCGTCGCCGCGCGGCCCACGTTTGCCGCGGACACGATGCTGCCCGACGTCGAGCGCCCGATCCCCTATGGTCCGGGCAAGGTAGCGTGCCTGCGCGCACGGATCGGAAAGGACACTCCCGTCTACGCCGCGTTCGGCGACAACGCCTTCGACGTGCACCTGCTCGCGAGCGCCGGGGTCGCCGTGGCGGTGCGCCCCAAGCCTCGTCTGCGGGCGCGCGCGGCCGACGTGCCGGGGCTCGTGGAGATCGCCCAGGCGCGCTAGGCTCGCCCGCGCGATGGACTTCGAACTGACGCCCGAACAGAAGATGATCCGCGACACGGCGCGCGAGTTCGCCGCCCGCGAGATCGCGCCGAAGGCCGCGGAGCTCGACAAGACCAGCCGCTGGCCGAGCGAAATCCTGGCCAAAATGGCCGAGCTTGGCCTACTCGGCGTGGCCATTCCACAGGAGCACGGCGGCGCCGGCATGGACGCGGTCAGCTACGCGCTGGCCATGGAAGAAGTGAGCGCCGCGTGCGCCAGCTGCGGCGTCATCATGAGCGTCAACAACTCGCTCTTCTGCGACCCGGTCTACAAGTTCGGCAGCGCCGACCAGAAAGAGCGCGTGCTCCAGCCGGTCGCCAGCGGGCAGAAGCTCGGGTGCTTCGGCCTGACGGAGCCGATGAGCGGCTCCGACGCGCAGACGATGGTCACGAACGGCGAGAAGACGTCCGGCGGCTGGGTGATCAACGGCGCCAAGAACTGGATCACCAACGGGCCGCACGCCGACTGGATCGTCGTCTTCGCCGTCACCGACCGCAGCGGGTCGAAGGTGAAACACACGGCGTTTCTCGTGGAGCGCGGGACGCCCGGGTTCACGCAGAACGCGGCCGACCACAAGCTCGGCATCCACGCGGCGCACTCGTGCACGGTGTTCTTCGAGAACTGCAAGGTCCCCGACGCCAACGTGCTCGGTCAGGCGGGCGACGGGTTCAAGGTCGCGATGGCGACGCTCGACGGGGGCCGCATCGGCATCGCGTGCCAGGCCATCGGCATCGCTCGCGCGGCGCTGGACAAGAGCGTGGCCTACGCCAAGGAGCGAAAGAGCTTCGGCGTGCCGATCGCGCAGCACCAGGCCATCCAGTTCATGCTGGCCGACATGGCGACGCAGCTCGACGCCGCGCGCCTCCTCGCGTGGCGCGCCGCCACGATGAAGGACAAAGGCGTGCGCCACAGCGCCGAGAGCGCGATGGCCAAGCTCTACGCCAGCGAGATGGCGACGCGCGTCACGCACAAGGCCATCCAGATCCACGGTGGCTACGGCTACTCGACCGAGTTCCCCGTCGAGCGCCATTACCGCGACGCGCGCATCACGGAGATCTACGAAGGGACGAGCGAGATCCAGCGGATGGTCATCGCCGCCAACCTTCTGAAATAGAGCTCGGACCCCGATGAGAGACATCGCCCGACGCGGGCTGCTCGCCGCTTGCCTCTCCCTTGCGTGCTCATCCACGTCTTGCGGAGGGTCGCCGCCGCCCAAGGAGCCGGAGCCTGCGGCGCAAGAAGAGGCACCCGCCGCGCGCAAGCCGTCCCTCAAGATGAAGAGCGAGCTTGGCAGCGTCGACCCGGCGGCGATCAAGGGCGTCTTCAGCGCGCTCGACGACAAGTTCATGACCTGTCAAAAGCAGGCCCTCGATCGCGTCGAGCTCCTCTCCGGAGCGGTGAAGTTCTTCGTCCGCATCGGCGAGGACGGCGCGGCGCGCTGGACTTACCTCGAGGCGAGCGATCTGGGGGATCGCGCGACCGAGAAATGCTTGCTCGACGTCGTGTCCGCCGCCCACTGGCCGAAGCCCGACGGCGGCGAGGCCGAGGTGCGCTACGGCATGGAGCTGCCCTTCCAGGCGACTCGCCCGCCCACGGACTGGAGCGGCGACAAGGTGGCCATGACGCTCGGCAAGAACGGCGACGCGATCGATCGGTGCAAGGCCGGATCGACCGCGCGCTTCCACGCCACGATGTACGTGGGCCCGGGCGGCAAGGTGATCGCGGCCGGGGTGACGGCGCCCGCCAAGGACAGCGGCGACCAGGCCGATTGCCTCGCGCACGTGCTGGTGAAGATGAAGGGATTGCCATCCCCCGGGAGCTGGCCGGCCAAGGTTGGCTTCGATCTCTAAGGAGCGATGCAGGTCGAGCCGACGGAGACCCAGGCGCTCGTCCAACGTACCGCGCGCGACTTCGCGACCCGCGTCGTGGCACCCCTCGCTGCGACGATCGACGCGACCGCGGCGCTGCCGGACGAACTGCTCGCCGGTCTCGCCGGGCTGGGCCTCATGGCCGTCAACGTGCCCACGGATCTCGGCGGCAGCGGCGCGGGAGCCGTCGCCTACGCCCTCGCTGTCGAAGAGATCGCGAGCGCGTGTGCGTCGACCGCCGTGGCGATGAGCGTCACGAACATGGTGGGCGAGACGCTCGCCCGCTTCGGCCGCGGCGCACTCGCGTCGCGGTTCTGCCCGCGGCTCGCCGGCGGGGGCCATGGCCTCGGAGCCTTCGCGTTGAGCGAACCCGGCGCGGGGAGCGACGCCGGGGCGCTGCGCACGGTCGCCCGACGCGACGGCGCTTCGTGGGTCATCGACGGCGCCAAGCAGTGGATCAGCGGGGGCCCCCAGGCCGACGTCTTCGTCGTGTGGGCTCGGACGCGCCCTCCGGAGACGGGCGTCCGCGGCCTGTCGTGCTTCGTCGTCGAGCGCGGCGCGCCCGGGCTCGCGGTGGGCAAGCCCGAAGACAAGATGGGACTTCGCGGGTCGAGCACCGTGCCGCTGGAGTTCGCGGCCTGCAGGGTCCCGGAGGGCGCGCTGCTCGGGGCGGAGAACGAAGGGTTCAAGATCGCGATGGCCGCGCTCGACGGTGGCCGCATCGGGATCGCCGCTCAGGCCATCGGCATCGCGCGCGCCGCGCTCCGAGAGAGCTTGGAGTACGCCCAAGCGCGGCGGACGTTCGGCGTGCCGATCGCGCAGCATCAGGCCATCCAGCACAAGCTCGCGGACATGGGCACACTCATCGACGCCGCGCACCTGCTCTGCATGCGCGCCGCGTGGCACAAGGATCGCGGCGAGGCGTTCACGCGCGAAGCGTCGATGGCGAAGGTGTTCGCCTCCGAGGCCGCCGTGCGCGTCTGCAACGAGGCGGTCCAGATCCACGGCGGATACGGCTATATCCGCGAGTTCGCGGCCGAGCGACACCTGCGCGACGCGCGAGTCACGACGATCTACGAGGGGACGAGCGAGATCCAGCGCATCGTCATCGCCCGCGGCTTGCTCGAGTAGCGCTCAGGGCCCGTGAGCACGTCGGTGCGCACCCTGCGCGTCGCCCTTTCTCACGGCTCCCGCTCCAAATGTTTCTGCCGCGTGGCACGCACGACTTCTGTCCGAAGTCTTCATTCGAAGACGCATTTTTGACATTGCATTTCGTACGTCCACGACTAGGGTCCGGTGTGGGACACGCGCTCGCGAGTACCCCGCGAGGGGTGCCCATTCGCGCGCATTGGCCCGGGCACTCCATTCCCCTCAAGAGGGGGACAAGGCGTTCATGGAAACCATTGTTCGGAGACTTGGCACGATTGGGCACTCTGCTGCCCTTTCGGTAAAACATCTCGGTATTCGCGGCGCGGCCACGCTGTGGAAATACAAGCTCATGGGGCGGGCGTCGCGCTGGGATCGGCTCTGCACCCTTCGCTCGCCCAACGCCGGATACGCCTTGGAGGCAAGGCTTCAGGGGAGTGACCTGAAGGTGTTTCACCAGATCTTCGTCGAGCGAGAATATGCCTGCCTCGACGAGGTGGAGAACGTCGACCTGGTCATCGATTGCGGCGCGAACGTCGGCTACTCCTCTGCCTACTTCTTGACGCGGTTCCCCAACTGCCACGTCATCGCCGTCGAGCCGGACCCCGACAACTTCAAGATGCTCGAGCACACCCTCGCTCCGTACGGCGGCCGCGCGCGTGCCGTCGCGGCGGGCGTGTGGTCTCACGAGGCGCCACTGGTCATGTCCGAGGAGCCATACCGCGACGGCGGGTCCTGGGCGCGCCAGGTGCGCGTGTGCAAAGAGGGCGAGACGCCGACGATGCAGGCCGTGGACATCGCGACGCTGCTCAAACAGTCGGGGAAAGAGAGAATCTCGATCTTGAAGGTCGATATCGAAGGAGCAGAGGCGGCGGTCTTCGCACAAAACACGGCCGAGTGGCTCGACCGGGTCGACAACCTGGTCATCGAACTTCACCATGATTCGCCCTTCGGCCCCGTCGCCGACGTCTTTCATGATGCGATTAGCCGTCACCCCTTCGACCTCTCCGTGAGCGGCGAGTTGACGGTGTGCAAGCGCCGAAGTGAGCGGCCTCTCGCGGCAGCGCTCTGATCTCCGTTCGGACCGGTACGGTCCTGTCAGCGGATTTGAAAGTAACCGTCGCGCCGCGTGAGCTCGACCGGCACGCCGAACAGGGCCTCGAGGTTGGCCTGCGTCAGAACGTTTTCCTTCGGACCGTCCACGATGACGGTCCCGCGCCGCAGCATGACGACACGATCGACCTCCGGAATGATCTCCGAGACGTGGTGCGTGACGAGCAAGATCCCGAGGCCGGCCTTCGCCAGCGCGCGCATCGCGTCCCGCAGCTGGAGCTGGGCGGCGATGTCGAGCGCGTTCGACGGCTCGTCGAGCAGCAGCGTCTGCGGGTCGTGGACGAGCGCGCGGGCGATGAGGGTGCGCTTCGTCTCGCCGGACGACATCTCGCAAAAGCGCCGGTCGGCCAGGTGTTCGATGTGCAGTCGCGCGAGCGCTGCGTCGGCCCGCGCCAAGTGCCCGGGCGTCACTCGGTGGTTGGGGAACGTCCGGGCGCTCGCGAACAAACCAGCCAGCACGATGTCGCGTCCGGTCGCATCGCCGCTTCGCGCGGTGACGAGGTCGGGCGACACGATACCCATGTGGCTCCGCAGCTCGGAGACGTCCCACCGGTCCTTGCCCAGGATCGTCATCGACGAATCGTCGGACGCCACCGGGTAGACCTCGCGTGTGATCGTCTTGATCAAGGTCGACTTGCCGCACCCGTTGGGCCCCAGGATGCAGACGTGCTCGCCGCTCGCGATGCGGAGCGTGACTCCGTCGAGCGCAGGACGGTCGCCCCGGAAGACCGTCACGTTCCGCAGGTCGAGCAGGGGCGGACGGCCGACGGGAGACGTCACCGCCGGCGCGACCTGCGGATGGAGACGACCCCGCCTCCCGTGCGCGGCGACGGATCGAGGGGAGGCAGCGCCAGGACGAGGCGCTCGATCCTCGGCAGTGCCTCCACGATCGTCCGCTCGGCGCGGAGCTCGTCGAACGGCGAATCGAAGACGATGACGGCGAGGTAGATGCCCGCGAAAGAGTGGGCGAGGTACGGCGTGCTGCCCGCGCGCTCCACGTGGCGGACGCGCTTGCCCTTGCGCAGCGCGGACGCGGCCAGGAGCGCGCGGATGGATCGCAGCACACGGCGCGACGCGTTCTTCACCCGGGCCTCGACCGCGGCAGGGCTCCCGTCGTCGCTCGGCGGTCGCTTCGGACGAGGTCCTGCGATGGGGACCACCGGCGTGGAGTCGAGCGGAGCCTCGCCCACGAGGCCCTCCGGGTGCGCGGCCGCCCAGACGACCGGAGAGTTCGCGTCGATGACCAACGCGTTGACCGCCGCCGCCCGCTCGCAGAGCGCTCTGAGCTCGTCGAGCAACGACACGCTGGCGGGCGGGCGCGAGCGTCTCGGCGCCGGGTCGAGGAGCGACGAATCGAACGTCGACGCGAGCGCGTCGAGGCGGGCGATCTTCGCGGGGCGGTCCTCGGGCTCCGACGAAAACCATGCCGCGAGCACGTGCCCCTCCGGCAGCGGCGAGCGCATCTCCAGTGCCTCCGGCGAGGCCGAGGCGGCGTCGCGCGCCTCGAGGACGCGCACTTCGACCGCGCCGAGCTCGCGGCGAACGAGCGCGAGAAAGCGTGCGAGATCCAGCTCCACGTGCCCTTGCGAGTCCTACCATGCCTGGCACCCGTTTGCGCCCCCTCCCTTCGGCCGCGCTCACCCTCTCGCTTACCCTCGCCCAGCGCCCTGGCCCGCGTCGACGAACCGCGCGTCGAGCCGGATCCGGATCCAGTCCTCTAGCCGGATCGCCCCGAGGAGCGCCTTGAACGGGGTCACGCCAAGCTCCGTGAGCCTCCCCTCCCACGCGCCGGTAGCGGTCACCACGTCGTCGCGACGGGCGACGCGGACGGCTATCGACACGCTTCGGGCCTCGCCTCGTACCTCGAGCGTTCCCCCGAGCGTGCCGCCGGCCACGGACCCGGCGAAGATGCCATGGAAGACCAGAACGGGGAATCGCTGCGCGTCGAGCACCTGCGGCCCGAGGAGATTCTCGCGCAGCTTGTCGCGGTCTTTCGACGAAAGGTCGGCCGGCGGCTCGATCGCCGACGCGTGAACGATGACGTCGATCGACGATTCGAAGCGGTCGCCGTCCGCGACGACCTCGAACGGCTCCGGCTTTGCGACGAGCGTCGGGCTGTGCGCCAGCGCCTTGAGAACACCGGTCGCGCGCAGATCGACGAAGACGCGGGAGTCGGGGGTGCAGCAGAAGCGCATGATGGCCTTCTAAGTCTCGCCCATCCGCGCGCCAAGCGTCACGCGGCCCGCGCATGCTACTGCTCCGCCATGGCCGTTGGACTTCGACCCCGATGTCGGTGACCGTCGTGGGCGCCGGGCTTGCCGGCTGCGAGGCGACGTGGCAGCTCGCCGAGCGCGGAATCGACGTCCGACTCGTCGAGCAAAAGCCCACGGAGCGCACGCCCGCCCAGACGATCGACTCGTTCTGCGAGCTCGTCTGCTCCAACTCGATGCGCGGCGCCGCGCTGGGCAACGCCGTGGGCCTGCTCAAAGAGGAGCTGCGTCGGGCCGGCTCGCTCGTCCTCGCGTGCGCCGACGCGACCCGCGTCCCGGCCGGCGGCGCGCTCGCGGTCGACCGGGATGCGTTCTCCGCGCTCGTGACGGATCGGGTGCGTTCGCACCCACGCGTGACCGTCGAGTCGCGGCGAGTCGATGCCATCCCGCCGGCGTCGCCCGTCTCGCCCGTCGTGCTCGCGACCGGGCCTCTCACGGGCGACGCGCTCGCCGCCGACCTCGCGGCCACCCTCGGCGCAGCGCACCTGGCGTACTACGACGCCATCGCGCCCATCGTCGCAGCCGATTCGATCGAATGGGACAAGGTGTTCAAGCAGTCGCGCTATGGCAAGGGCGCCGACGACGGAGCGGACGAGGCGTACGTCAACTGCCCGATGGACGAGGCGCAGTACCGCGCTTTCGTCGCGGAGGTCCGTGGGGCGACGAAGGTCGAGCCCCGGAGCTTCGAGGACGTGCGCTACTTCGAGGGGTGCCTGCCCATCGAGGTGATGGCATCGCGCGGCGAGATGACGCTGTCGTTCGGGCCGATGAAGCCGGTCGGCCTCTTCGACCCGCGCACCGGCCGCCGCCCTTACGCCGTCGTCCAGCTCCGACCCGAGGACGTCGCCGCGACCGCCTACAACCTCGTGGGCTTCCAGACGCGCATGACGTGGACCGAGCAGGCTCGCGTCCTTCGAACCATTCCCGGGCTCGAGCACGCGGAGTTCCTGCGCTTCGGGAGCGTGCATCGGAACACCTTCGTGGATGCTCCGCGGACGCTCGATGGCCGCATGCAGGTCCGCACCCGCCCAGGGCTCTTTCTGGCGGGCCAGATCACCGGCGTCGAGGGGTACGTGGAGAGCTGCGCCTCGGGCTTCGTCTGCGCCCTGATGCTGGCGCAGACGCTCCTCGGGCACGAAGTGACGCCGCCTCCGCCGACGACCGCGCTCGGGGGCGTCATCACACACGTGACGCGAGACGTCCCCGCGTACCAGCCGTCCAACGTGACATGGGCGTGGATCCCGCCCCTTTTGCCTGCAGGGGGCCCTCGCCTCAAGAAGCGCGAGCGCTACGAGGTGATGGCGGAGCGCGCCCTTGCGGACCAGGCGCTGTGGCTCGGGGCGGCCCCCTTGATGCGCCCCTACCTCGGCGAGGCCGCGATCTCCGGGATGGCTTCGCCCGTGCCGCCGCCCACGCCGAGCAACGCTCTCACCGTGGGTGCTACGTCCGAGAGCGTGTGACGCCGCGCCGCGCCGGCGGCGTGCGGGTGACGAACGTCCTGGCCGATGGCCACGAGAAAGACGCGCCCCGACTCGGGGTACTGCGGCCCGTGGTCCTTGAAGTCGAAGGCGCGGCCGTGGTCGGCCGTGATCAGAACGGTCGTGTGCCGACCCCGTGCGCCCATGCGGCCGAGCAACTCGGCCAACGCGCCCACGAACGCGTCCGCCTGGTGCACCGCTTCGAGGTAGCTCGCGTAGTCGTCGTGGTGGGCGTGTTCGTCGGCGTCGCCCAGGCCGACGAAGAGGAACCGCGGGCGCGACGACTCGAGGTAGTGAAGGGCGACCTGCGCGGTGAACGCATCGGGCCGATAGTCGCCCCGGCCCGGCCATGGCCCTGCCGCCCGGCCGAGGTCCAGCCAGCGTGACGTCGCGTCGTCCGAGCGAAGCAGCGCGGATCGCGCGACGAAGTGGCGCCCGGCCGTCACGGCGAAGCGCGTGACGTCGGCCGAAACGGCTTGCGCGATGTTGGGCCAGGAGGCCACGACCGCGACGTCGTCCGGACCACTCACCGCCGCGACGTCGTCGAGCACCGTCCTCGCCGGTGGTCGCGCGCAGTCGTTTCGGTCGCACGCCGGGTCCGGCTTGCCGGCGAAGATCTCGAGGTACCCGGGAAGCGAGATGAACTGAGGTCCGGAGGCAGCCATCGTCGCCCCCTGGCCGGGTGCTCCCACGATCACCCCGCTCGCGTCGACCAGGCGGTGCAGGTTCGGCATCAGATCGCGCGGGCTTCTCCACGCGCGCGGGTCGAGATCATGCCGTCGCGCGAGGACGGGATCCGCCCCTTCGAACACGTCTTGCCAGCGAACACCGTCGAGGACCAGAAGGACTACCGCGCTCTCGGCCCTGTCCTCGAGAGGGCCCTCAGTCAGCTCGGGGGAGGCCGCCGCGACGTGTGCGGCGACGGGCCCCCGCGCGGCCGTTCGGGTCGCCGCTGCGCCCGCGATCGACCCGCCGAGCGCCGTCGTCACCCCGGCGGCTACGAGGAGCAGCGCGGGTCGCGTGAGCGAAGGTCGAGCGTTCACGGCGTGCCGCCCGCGACCCTCTCACGCAGCGATCCGGCGGGCCAAGAACGCGGCCCCGCGAGTCAGGCGATCAAGGACAGTAGAGCGAGAAGACGTCACCGAGATCGCAGTGGGGATAGTCGCAAGGCAAGCTCGGTGCGAGCGCTTCAATGAGACACGGGCAGTTCGGACTGGACGTGCACGCTGCAGGGATCGGCTCGCACGAGGACGTCCCAGCGCCGTACGCGCCCGCTCCCGGCGAGGCCGCGGCCGCGTCCGTCACGGCGTACGAGCCGCCGTCCTTCGCGGCCGCGTCGACCCGCGCAGAAGCATCCCCGCCATCCGGCGGCAGGCACACCGTCAGCACGGCGTACACATCGGTCATGCCGTACCCCGTCCCGTAGGGTCCGTCGGTCCCCAGGAAGAACCCGTCATCGTAGTTGCCGTCGTAGGCCTGCTCCCCCTGCGTGGAGGCCTCGACGTCCTGAGTGAAGTCATCGCCCGGCGGATGGCTCGGCGACGACGCCTGCGAGCATGCGGCCGCGCCACCGATCGCCATGGCGACGGCGCCCATCCAGCGCCCCCTCGGCCGTCCCGCTCCCACCTGGCAAGCGTAGCACTCTCCGACGGTGCGCCTTGATGATAGGGTCCCGCCGCACAACACCACACCCATGGTCCGAGCCAGAGCCTCGACTTGAACGGGAACCGTGTCGCCATGCTGGTCGCTCCGGGCGCCGTGGCTGTCGCCGTGGGCCTGATGTTCCTGCGGCTGCACTTCGAGCCTCCCCACGTGCCCGCCTACGCCCTCGCGTCGCCTGCGCCGGCGGCTGCCGCGGTCCTTCTTCGGGGCGCATCGTTCGAGATGGATCTTCGCCCCGAGTCGCCCGTCGTCGGCGCGGTCGCCGCGCGCGGGTTTCTGCTCCAGGGCGGCGCCGTGCGTCCGTGGGATGCCCCCTTCGTGGTCGACGCTGACGGGACGGTCCACATCGCGGGACCGGTGGACCGCCTCTTCGCGGGGGTGCCCAGCGGAACGTGGCAAGTCGCAGTCGCGGTAGGCAGGCCCGAGATGTTGCCCACCGATCCGAGGGACGTGCTCCACGCGCGCGACACCACGAGCCCATCGACCTGGCACCTCGTCTGGGAGCGCGTCGAGCTTCGACCGTGAGCCGCGGAGGCCCGACGCGCCCGCCTCCCGCTCTCGAAACCCCGTGGTATGCCTTGGGCCCATGATCGGGACGCGGGTCTCCTGCCGCTTGCGGCTCAGCGCGCGCGACGCGCACGGAAGCTGACCGGTGGCGCCTCTCGCCACCACCACCTTCGTGGCCGACGCCCTCACGCCCGTCCGTGCCTATGCGGCGTTGCGCAAGGCGGCCGGTGATGCGGCGTCCTTTCTGCTCGAGAGCGTCGTCGGGGGCGAGCGCGTGGGGCGCTACTCGATCCTCGGGTACCGACCGAAGCGCGAGATGACGCTCCTCGCGAACGGGCAGTGGGTGGGGCAGGGAGGCCGGCCTGCGCCAGTGGTGTCCGGCGCCCGGGACCCGCTCGATGCGGCGCGCGCCCTGTTCGAGCCATCGCGGGATCCCCTCCCGACCGGAGGTCCGGCCGCGCGCTTCGCGGGAGCGTACGTCGGCTACCTCGCGTGGGACCTCGTGCACGCGATCGACAAGGTCCCCGGGTGGGGGGCGCGCGCCACCGCACCGCTCGGGCGGTTCTTCGGCGGCTCGACGATCGTCGTCTTCGACGGTCTGTCGCACACGGTGACGATCGCCGCCGACGATCCCGCGGACGTCGAGCAGGCGCGCGCGCATCTCGACGCGTCCCCGCCCCTTCCGCCGCTCGCGCTGCCCGACCGGACCAAGCTGCCGTCCGACGTGACGGTCGACGTCGACGACGCGTCGTACGAACGGAGCGTGCGGCGCGCGCAGGAGTACATCGCCGCGGGCGACGCGTTCCAGATCGTCGTGGCGCGCACCTTCAAGGTCCCCCGGGGCAAGCGCGATCCGTTCGACGTCTATCGAGCGATGCGCGTCTTGAACCCGAGCCCGTACATGTACTTTCTCGACCTGCCGCCGGCGCCGGGCGAGACGTCGCGGACGCAGATCGCCGGCGCGAGCCCCGAGACGATGGTCCATCTCGAGGGGGGCGCGATGACGCTGCGCCCGATCGCCGGCACGACGCCCCGCGGTCAGACGCCGGAGGAAGACGCCGCCCTCGAGCGCGCCCTCATGGCAGACCCGAAAGAGCGCGCAGAGCACGTGATGCTCATCGATCTCGGTCGCAACGACGTCGGCCGCATCGCCGAGGTGGGCACGGTCAAGGTATTGCGGCAGATGGAAATCGAGCGCTACTCACACGTGACGCACATCGTGAGCGAGGTGACGGGCCGTGTGCCGCCGGGGACTCCGCCGCTCGAGGTCGTGCGGGCGGCCTTCCCCGCGGGGACACTCTCCGGCGCGCCCAAGGTGAGGGCGATGCAGATCATCCGCGAGCTCGAACCGGGACCGCGCGGCATCTACGGAGGCGCCATCGGGTACGTCGCCGGGTCGGGGGACCTGGATTTCGCCATCGCCATCCGGACCGCCGTGTGCCGGGACGACACCTTCTTCGTCACGGCGGGCGCGGGCATCGTCGAGGCGAGCGATCCGGCCAAGGAAGCCGAAGAGACGCGGAGCAAGGCGCGCAGCGCGCTGTGCGCCATCGAGGCCGCCGGCCGCGGCGGTTGAAGGCAGACGTGCTCGCGCGTCTTCTTCGTCGAGAGATGCACGTCCGACGTGGAGAGATGCACGTCCGTCGTCGCGAGAGGCCCGAGCTCGCCGGAAAGAACCCCATTCCGGGTTGCTCTTGGGCACGAACGAGACAGAAAGATGCCCGCGTCAGCCTGAAACGCCTGCAGGACCGATCGGAAGATCGGGCGAACGAGACGGAGATGCATCACTCTGGATTGCACGCGCGCAAACCAACTTGGAACGCACGCGCGTCTGCGAGAGAGGTGCATCTCTCTGGCTCGCCCGCGCGCAAACCAACTTGGAACGCACGCGCGTCTGCGAGAGAGGTGCATCTCTCTGCGAGGCTCGCGCCCGTCTTTGCTTGAGAGATGCGCGGGCGAGCGAAAGAGATGCACCCATCCCTCGCGATCGCTGCCGCCTTGGTGGAAGGAAGGGGCCGCCGAGGCTCAATGGATGGACGCTGTCGCTCGGGGGCGCGCCTTTCGTGTCGAGGGAAGGCACGGTCGGCGTGAGGGGAGCGCCCGAGGTGAGGACGCGCGAGGCACCGTGCCAAAGGGTCGCACCAGTCGGCGGCAGGGATGGGTCCTTGTCGCTCGTGCGAGGAGCGGTCTCGCGAAGGGTCTCGTCTTACGGCGTAGACAAAGCACCCTACCCGCACGGACAACCATCAGCCGCCTTCGGTGTGCGGCGAGGGCGCCAGGCTCTCGCGCTGGATACGCGATTAGGTCTGGGGAAAGGCGTGAGGGCTGCCTCCTAGACTAGACCGCCCCGAAGACCAAGTTCAGCACAAAGGCGAGGATGATCGAGTTGTACGTGAAGCTGATGATGGCGTGCATCAGCACGAGGCGACGGATCTGCCGGCTCGTCACAGACATGTCCGAGACCTGAAAGCACATGCCAATCGTGAACGCGAAGTACGCGAAGTCGAAGTACGTCGGCGAGTCGTTGCCCGGCAGCTGGACGCCGCCCACGCCTTCGGCGTCTTCACGGTAGTAGAGGTGGGCGTAGCGGAACGTAAAGGCCGTGTGGGTCATGGTCCACGCGAGGGCCACGGTGAGCAAGCACATGAGCGGGATCGCGTCCTGCAAGTCCCGCGACATGGCCGATGCCTTCCGCGAGAGCAGGGTCGCCGCGAGCAAGCTGACGCACGACGTGAGAAGAACGACCCCGTAGACGAGCGTGCGCCCCGGGTCCTCCGATCCTGCGCGCTTGTGCGTCTCGGCGGCATCGGCTCCCGTGACGACGACCCACGACAGCGCGACGAGCGTGAGCCCGGCGACGTCCCAGCCCACGAGAACGGCAGGCACCGTCGGCAGGCGCGTCGCGGCCGCGAGCAGCCCGAGGGCCCCGAGCACAATCGAAACGGCGAACCGCACGAGAACGCGGTGCGTATCGAACGGCGCAGCGGGCGGTCGGCGGCTGGCCATTTTTGCCTGTAGCTTACCGAGTCTCGAGCGCGTCGCGGGGCGGTCAAATCCCCAATCGGCCCAAATATGTGTCCCGTCCGCGTGATCCCTTTGTAGAGTGCCGCCCCACAGGGAGCGTGCATGCAGCGGATTTTGGGCGTGGCCGCATTGGTCTCCAGCGCGGTTTGTCTCCAACTATGGCTTCAACCGAGCGCGATCGCCCAGACAGGCGTCGCCACCAGTCGCCCCGCGGCCGACGCAAGCGCCAGTGCGAGCGCGGCCCCCCCCCCCGCGCCGCCACCGCCAGCGCCACCCCCTCCGCCTCCGCCTCCGCCTCCTCTTCCTCATCACGGGATGAGTTAACCCGTGGTAATGGGGGTTGTTGGGTCGTAGGACGCCGCCTCAAGGTGGACGATGCCTGATGCCTCATGGAACCAAAACCTGACGAGGTGCCATGCCTAGTGGCCAGATCATCTTCTATCTCAGTCACATCATCGTCAACGGAAAATTCCTGCCCCCGGTGGGGAGCTTGCACATTGGAAGAAGCTCGACGAGCCATTCCTGGCTTCTTAGCTCGTCGTCCGCCTCGCCCTCGTTCAGGACCTAGCATAGGAGATCTCATGGGTTGTATAGAACGAGAGGACTCCAAACTGTGTGGCTGCGGCCGGTCGCTTACCTGGGAGGATTCGCTGGTTCTATGCTCGGAAGGTTGAGGGATGATGGTACCTTTCACAATTAAGTTAGTTATAATTCATACATTACGAAGAATGCCTGTTGTCACTATTCCCCGTGACATGGGAAAGACATGCTCACCATATGACTGCGGCTCTAGTCGACGGCGAACAGTATCTGTGGATTGGAAGCTCTCGGAAAGTCCCTCGACTGGACGAGCAACCTGCCGGTCGATGGATTCGACTCTGGCTAGAGGATGTCTGTTATCGGTGGGTGAAGTAGGGGTCGACATTTCTGCACGACTCTGATCAAGGTCCCTGTCAGCACCTGGGGTGTTTTCTTGGCCCGTAGACATGGCTGCTCAAGCGATGCTGCGATGCCAATGTATTAAACCCTTCCTAAGTCCATGTGCCAATGATAGCAACAGCGCGGAAGCCCGATCAGATCAGTCGAACGGGGACGGTAGTGTTTGTTCTGTCGTACACCACTGTATCGCGATCTGGGAACGAAAAGAAAGACGATGGGACTATTCGAGGCATTCGAGAGTCGAGAAGGACAAGCAGAGAAGGTTCTGGTAATGGTGTCTAGTGTAAGTATCGAGCGCGAGGTGAGAGTGAGAGAGAGCGTAAGTAGAAGTTTAGGAGCGCGAATATAAGTGTGAGGATGATTTGGATTGGTATATTTCTTTGGTCCTAGATACACATGAAGCTCCCACGAGTTTGCATCGCAGGTAGAGGGCGTTTGTTCGTTTGGTGATGGCTGATACAATTAGCTGATAGCTGCTGCTGCTCCTCGCCCGGGTGATCAAATCAAAGATCGAACGCCGCGCCTTGTTTTCGTGCTGTGATGCCA
>PLIR01000521.1 GCA_003139415.1 Myxococcales bacterium
GGCAAGTCGCTCGTCGCGCTCGCGTTTCATTTCCTCGCCATCAGCCAGGGGAAGCGCAGCTTTTATACGGCTCCCGTAAAGGCCCTCGTCAGCGAGAAGTTCTTCGCGCTCTGTCGCGAGTTCGGAGCCGACTCGGTCGGCCTCGTCACGGGGGACGCGTCGGTGAACCGCGACGCCCCCATCGTGTGCTGCACGGCTGAGATCCTGAGCAACCTGGCGCTGAGGCGCGGNNCGAGTTCCACTACTACGCCGACCGCGAGCGCGGCGTCGCATGGCAGATCCCGCTGCTCGTCCTCGAGCGCTCGCAGTTCTTGCTGATGAGCGCGACGCTGGGACCGACGGACGCGTTCGAGAAGGCGCTGACCCGCCTCACGCGCCGGCCGAGCGTGACGGTGCGCTCGAGCGTTCGTCCGGTGCCGCTCGCCTTCGAGTACCGCGAGACTTCGCTCCAGGAGACGATCCTCGAGCTCGATCGGACGGGCCGCACGCCCGCCTACGTCGTCAATTTCACGCAACGCGCGGCCGCCGAGACGGCGCAAAACCTCATGAGCGTGGACTTTTTGACCAAAGACCGCAAGAAGGCCATCGCGGACGAGGTCACGCGCCGCGGGGTGCGGTTCGACACGCCATACGGCAAGGAAGTCCGCCGTTTCATCGCCCACGGCATCGGCGTGCACCACGCTGGCCTATTGCCCAAATACCGCCTGCTCGTGGAGGGGCTCGCGCAGAAGGGCCTCCTCGCCATCGTCAGCGGGACCGACACGCTGGGCGTCGGCGTCAACGTGCCGATCCGCACCGTCCTTTTCGCCCGCCTTTGCAAGTTCGACGGCGAGAAGACGGCGGTCCTCAGCGTGCGCGAGTTCCAGCAGATCGCCGGGCGCGCGGGCCGGCGAGGGTTCGACGAGCAAGGGTACGTGCTCGCGCAGGCCCCCGAGCACGTCGTCGAGAACCGGCGCCTCGAGCAAAAGGCCGCGGGCGACCCGGTCAAGATGAAGCGCATCGTCCGCAAGAAGCCGCCCGACAAGGGGTACGTTCACTGGGACCGGTCGACGTTCGACCGTCTCGTCGCCGCGCAGCCCGAGCCGCTCGTCTCGAGGTTCCGCATCTCGCACGGGATGATCCTGAACGTGCTGCAACGTCCCGGCGGAGGGTGCCGCGACATCGCGCGCCTCATTCATCGGTCTCACGAGCGGCGTGCGCAGCGGCGCATCCTCGGCCGCGAGGCGAGCGCCATGATCGGAACGCTCCTCGAGGCGGGCATTCTCGAAATCGACCCCATCTCCAAGCGGCCGCGCGCCCACGGCGACCTGCAGGAGGACTTCTCGCTCCACCACGCGCTGGGCCTCTGGCTCGTGGAGACGCTCGGTGCCCTCGATCCCGAGTCCCCGACGTACGCCCTCGACGTACTGACCCTCGTCGAGTCGATCGTGGAGAACCCCGACTTCATCCTGAGCCAGCAGCTGCAGGCGGTGAAGACGGTCAAGATGGGAGAGATGAAAGCCGCCGGCGTCGAGTACGACGAGCGGATCGCGGAGCTCGAGAAACTCGAATATCCGAAGCCCCTCCGGGAGTTCGTGTACGAGACGTTCAACGCGTTCGCGCGCCGGCATCCCTGGGTGCGAGGCGACGACGTGCGCCCGAAGTCCATCGCACGCGAGATGGTCGAGCGCTTCATGGACTTCAACGAGTACGTCCGCGAGTACGAGCTGGGCCGCGCGGAGGGCACGCTTCTCCGGTACCTGAGCGACGTCTACAAGGCCCTCGTCCAGACGGTCCCGACCCTCGCCAAGAGCGAAGAGGTCGAGGAGGTCGAGGTGTTCTTGCGGGCCATGGTTCGCGCCGTCGACAGCAGCTTGCTCGACGAGTGGGAACGGATGTTCGGGCCCCAGCCCGGGGCAGGCCCCGTCGTCGCGGTGGCGCCGGAGCCATCCGAGCCGTTCGACGTCACCCGCGACGAACGCGCCTTCACGGTCCTCGTGCGTGGCGCAATGTTCCAGATCATAAGGGCCCTCGCCAGAAAGGATTGGGCCTCGGCCGCTTCGATGGTCACGGCCACCGCAGACGCCGAGCGTTGGTCCGCCTCGACGTTCGAGACGGCCCTCGCGCCCTTCTACGAGGAGCACGCGGCGATGCGGCTCGATCCCGGATCCCGCTCGCCCGACAAGTCGCGCATCCGGCCCGGCGCCCCGGGCGCGTGGGACGTCGTCCAGGTCATCTCCGATCCCGAGGGCGACGACGACTGGGCGCTCTCGTGCTGGATCGACCTCGAGGCCTCGTCGAAAGAGGGAAAACCTATCGTGGTCATGCGCGGCATAGCTCGCTAGGATCGCGCGCTCGGGAGGTCGCGCCCCGGGTCTGGGGCGCGCGACTGAGGACCATGGTCAAAAAGATACTTCTGGGCGTCGTGGCGGTCGTCGTCGTCGCCGTCGTCGCGGTCGCCAGCTACGCGGGCGTCCAGATCTCGCGGTTCAACGCGAGCATGGACAAGGTCTACGACGTCCCCATTCCCGAGGTCGTCCGGTCGACCGATCCGGCGGTCATCGCTCGCGGCAAGCACCTGACCAACTCCGTCGGCGCCTGCTCGGGCAGGCTTTGCCACGGTTCCGACCTCGGCGGCGGCCCCACCACCGAGATGGGCCCCGTCATGGTCTTCTCCCCACCCGACATCACCAGCGCCGGCCTCTGCGCGGCGTACAGCGACGGCGAGCTCGCGCGCCTCATTCGGTACGGCGTCAAGAAGGACGGGCACTCGCTCATGTTCATGCCGGCGCAGGACTTCCGCTGGCTGCCCGACGCCGACGTCCTGGCGATCGTCTCGTACCTGCGCACGGTGCCCCCCGTCGAGCGGCCGAACGGCCCCACCGCCATCCGACCGCTGGGCAAGATCCTGGATCGCCGGGACGCCATGGTGCTCGACGTGGCTCGACGGATCGCCGCGGCGCCCGTCGACCTCGCCCCCCCGCCCACGCCGACGGCGGCCTACGGCAAGTACGTCGCCCACATGTGCCAGGGCTGCCACGGCGAGGGGCTCAGCGGCGGACCGCTCCCGGGCGCGCCCCCCTCCATCCCCACCCCGCTCAACCTGACCCCCGACGCGACGGGCCTGAAGGACTGGTCGTTCGAGGACTTCGACCGCGTGATGCGGCATGGCGTCCGAAAGAACGGTCAGCAGCTGAACCCGTTCATGCCGATCGAGGCGTGGAGCCAGTTCGACGACGTCGAGATGCAGGCGCTCTGGGCCTACCTGCGAACCGTACCTCCGACGGCCCTCGGCAACCGTTGAACCCGGACATCGTCGTCCGCCGCTCGCGGATCCAAGGCCGGGGGGTCTTCGCGCGGCGCGACATCGCGAGCGGCACCCGCGTGGTCGAGTACACCGGCGCGCGCATCAGCCACGATGAGGCCGATGACCGGTATCCCGACGACGCCGCCAACGGAAAGCACCACACATTCCTCTTCGCGGTAGACGATCGGCTCGTCATCGACGCCACTACCGGCGGCAACGAGTCACGTTTCATCAACCACTCGTGCGACCCCAACTGCGAGGTCGTCATCACGCGGC
>PLIR01000123.1 GCA_003139415.1 Myxococcales bacterium
TCGAGCTCGGTCTTCTTGATCTGGCCGTTGCGCGTCAGCGTGACGACGAACTTGCCCTTCTCGATCTTCGGGACGCAAACGATGGCGGCGATCTTCTCGCCGGCCTCGATGCCGATGAAGTTCACGATCGCGCGGCCCTTGCTCGTCCGGGCGGCGAGGGGGATCTCGTAGACCTTCTTGACGTACACCTTGCCCTTGTCGCTGAAGAAGAAGACGAAGGCGTGCGTCGACGAGACGAAGAGCTGCGAGACCCAGTCCTCTTCGCGGGCGTCCATGCCGATGCGGCCCTTGCCGCCGCGCTTCTGGGCGCGATAGTCGCGCGGGCTCGTGCGCTTGATGTACCCGGCGTGCGAGACCGTGACGACCATGTCCTCTTCCTGGATGAGATCCTCGTCCAGGATGTCGGAGTCGCTCTCCACGATCTCGGTGCGGCGCTTGTCCGAGTACTTCGTCCGGACCTCCTCGAGCTCCATGACGATCACGTCGTCGAGGAGCTTGGGGCTCGCCAGGATGTCTCTGTAGCGCGCGATCGCGTCGCACAGCTCGCCGTACTCCGTGGCGAGCTTCTCCTGCTCGAGGCCCGTCAGCCGCGAGAGGCGCATCTCGAGGATGGCCTTCGCCTGCCGCTCCGACAGCGTGTAGGGGATGCGCTTCTTGGCCGCCTCGATCTCGGCCTCGGGCCGTCCCGCGCGGCGGACGAACGCCTCGAGCCCAGCGAGCGGCAGCGCCATCAGGGCGATGCGCGCGGCCTCCGAGTCGGCGGCGGCGCGGATCGTCTTGACGACCAGGTCGACGTCGGTGACGGCGACGCCGAGGCCCTCGACGATCTCGCGCTGCGCCTCGGCCTGCCCGAGCTCGTAACGAGTGCGCCGCGCCACGACGTCGCGCCGGTGGGCGACGAAGGCCTCCAGCGTCTCCTTGAGATTGAGGATCTCGGGCCGGCCGTGGCTGATGGCCAGGTTGATGACGCCGTAGCTCGTCTGCAGGTCCGTCTGTCGATAGAGGTGGTTGATGACGACCTGCGGCAGGACGTCTTTCTTCAGCTCGATGACGAGGCGAATGCCATCGCGGTCGCTCTCGTCGCGGACCTCCGAGATGCCCTCGAGCTTCTTGTCGCGCACGAGCTCCGAGATGCGCGCGGCCACCCGGGCCTTGTTGACCTGGTAGGGGATCTCGGTCACGACGATCTGCTCGCGCTCGCCGCGGCCCTGCGACTTCTCGACGTTCATCCGGGCGCGCATCACGATCGCCCCGCGGCCCGTGCGGTACGCCGCCTCGATGCCTGCGCGTCCGTAGATGAGCCCCGCAGTGGGGAAGTCGGGTCCGGGAACGAGGCGAATGAGGTCGTCGATCGGCGCGTCCGGCGTGCGGATCAAGTGCACCGTCGCGTCGAGGATCTCGCCGAGGTTGTGCGGCGGGATGTTCGTCGCCATGCCCACGGCGATGCCGTTCGTGCCGTTGACGAGGAGGTTCGGGATCCGCGACGGAAGGACGGTGGGCTCTTTCAGCCGGTCGTCGAAGTTCGCGACGAAGTCGACGCACTCCTTGTCGATGTCGGCCAGGAGCTCCATCGCGAGCTTGCTGAGCCGCGCTTCGGTGTACCGGTACGCGGCGGGCGGATCGCCGTCGATGGAGCCGTAGTTGCCCTGCCCGTCGATGAGCGGGTAGCGCATGGAAAAGTCCTGCGCGAGCCGCACCATGGCGTCGTACACGGCGCTGTCGCCGTGGGGGTGGTACTTGCCGAGCACGTCGCCGACGATGGTCGCGCTCTTGCGGTAGCCGGAGGTCGGCAGCAGGCCCGCCTCGAACGCGCTGTACAGGATGCGCCGGTGGACGGGCTTGAGGCCGTCGCGCACGTCGGGGATCGCCCGGCCGATGATGACGCTCATCGCGTAGTCCAGGTAGGACGTGCGCATCTCGTCCTGGAGCGAGACGGGCACGCGCTGCTGGGGCGACGTCGTCGGGGGCGGGGTCGGGGGAGTCTCGGCCATCGGTCGGGAGGATGTTCTAGTCGGTCGCCGAAAGCCGGTCGAGAGGGGCCGCTCTCCTACAGGGGCTTAGAAGAAGTTGCCGATCGTGAACTCGAAATCGCTCCTCTTCTCGTAAGGCAGGGGTTCCAGCGGGAAGCCCCATTCGAACCTGAGCGGGCCGAGCGGGGAGAACCAGCGCAGGCCGAAGCCCGTCGACGTGCGCAGGTAGCCGAGCGATCCGGGGAAGGAGAAACACGGCCGCACGACGGGATCGAACTGCGGGGCCGGCGTCGTCTTGCAGAACTGCTGCTCGAGGTTCCACGCGTTGCCGGCGTCGGTGAAGACGACGCCGCGGACGCCCACCTTGTCGATGATGGGGAACTCGAGCTCGAGGTTGGTGTAGGCCTCGAGATTTCCGCCGATGTTCGCGCCGTTGTTGATGGGGGCGGAGTTCGGGTCGAGTGTCGAGGTGAGAGGGAGTCGCGCCCCGATGCTGCGGAGAGCGAAGCCGCGGACGTCGAGGATGCCGCCGAGGAAGTACCGCTGGAAGATCGGGACCCCCTGGGGATCGGGGCTCGTGATGAGCCCTGCCTCGGTGTTGAGCTTCAGCACGAAGCCGGACCCGGGCTGGCCGCTGCCGCCGCCGAGGGGGTAGTAGAAGCGGCCCGTCAGCTTGTGGCGCAGGTAGTTGAACTGGCTGCCGAAGAGCTCGGACGCGAGCTCCGTCGAGGCCTGCAGGTACATGCCGGACGTCGGGAAGAGCCGGTTGTCGCGGGTGTCGTACGTGAGCGTGGGACGGATCGAGAAGACCCGGCCCGAGTTGAAGAGGTTCGCGAGAGGCAGCTGCTGGAACGTGCTCGTGAAGCCGGAGGTCGTGCTGCCGAAGAGCGTCGGGACCGACGAAGTGTTCACGGAGTCCCACTCCGTGGTCGCCGTCACCGAGAGGCGCAACCAGGGCTGGATGAGCGCGTAGCCGAAGGTGAGCGAGCCGCCGACCGAGTGCCGGGCGAAGTTCGGGAAGACGAAGAACGTGTCGTAGAGCTCGACGCTGGAGTTCCAGTCGCTGTCGAGGAAGTACGGCTCGAAGAACCGGACGGTGGCGAGCTGGCGGAGGCCGGAGAGCTGGGCCTGCACCGCGAGCGACTGGCCGTTGCCGAAGAGGTTGGCCTGCTGGATCTGGGCGGTCGCGATGAACTGTTCGATCGAGCTGAAGCCGGCGCCGACCTGGAACGTGCCGGTGGGTTTCTCCGTGACCTCGACGTTGACGATCATCTCGTCGGGGGCGGAGCCCTGCGACGTCGAGACGTCGACCCGCTCGAAGTAACCGAGGGCGGTGATCCGCCGCTTGCCGATCTCGAGGAGCGTCTCGCTGAAGACGTGCCCTTCCTGCAGCTGCATCTCGCGGCGCACGACTTTGTCGCGGGTCTTGGTGTTGCCCTTCACTTCGATCCGCTCGATGTGGACGAGCGGTCCGCGCCGGATCGGGATGACGATGTCCACTTGCTCGTGGACCGGATCGAGCTCGGTCTCCGGCTCGGCCTCGACGTTGGCGTAGCCGGCGTCGCGGTACACCGTGCGCACGGACTGCAAGTCCTTCACGAGCTGCGCGCGGTTGAAGTAGTCGCCCGAGTGGGCCTGGATGAGTTCGCGCAGGGCGCGGCGCCCACCGAGCGGCTCGACCTCGCGCGACGGATCGTCCGGGTCGCGCTCGTACACGCGCATCTGGCGGATCTTGTACCGGGGCCCCTCGTGAAGGACGACGGCGATGTCGATGCCCTGGCGGTCGGGCGTGAGCATCACCCGCGGGGTCCCGATCTGCACGCTGAGGTAGCCCTTGTCGTAATAAAGGGCGCTCAACATCAGGACGTCACGCTCGAAGATGTCTTGACGGTAGGAGCCGCCCGACCCGAACGACAAGAGATCGCCCGTGCCCGTCTGCATCTGGCTGCGGAGCTCTTCGTCGGGGACGTGGTCGTTGCCGATGAACGTGACGCGCCTCACCGTCACCGGCTCGTGCTCCTTGATCACGAACTTGACGACGACCTCGTTCTCGCGCGCCTGCTGGATCTCGTAGGTTATCTCGGCGAGGAAGTAGCCCTTCTCGGCGTAGGCGTCCTTGAGCTTTTGCACGCTTCGTCGCACGGCCGGCAGGCTGAGGATCTGATTGATCTTCACCTCGACGATGTCGTTGAGCTTCTCGGTCTCGATCTCGTCGTTGCCCTCGAAGTCGACCCCCTTCACGTTAGGGCGCTCGCGGACGACGAACCGCAGCACGGCGCCGCGGTCGTTGGCCGTCAGGTCGACCTGGATGTCCTCGAAGAACCCCGAGTCCCAGAGGGCGTGCACGTCGGACGACAGGGCCTCGGCCTTGAAGACGTGGCCGGGCTTCGAGTGCAGGTACGACAGGATGTCGTCGCGCGCGACGCGGCGATTGCCGACGACCTCGATCGTGACGATGGGCAGCCCTTCGGCCTGCTCGGCCGCGCCCCGCGGCAAGGCCAGGGACGGGTCTGGGCCAGGGGCCCCGCCCGGTGCAGGGGGCGGGGGCGCAGCGGGGGGAGGGGCCGCGCCCGAGGAGGTGTTTGGGGCGGGGGAGGCGTTTGGCGCCGAGGGTGCGGCAGGGGCAGCCGAAGACGCGGGGGGGGCTGCGGCGCCCGCGTCGACATTGGCCGCCCGCGCCGACCGCTCGGTGGTGAGGAGCGCCAGGAGCACTCCGGCCAGGACGGCAAGCAATCGCGCGGTTCGCATCGGGATCACGCGCGGGACAGCCTGGCCGGCCACGGCGCGTAAATTGGCGCTTGGCTCGTAGCGCACCGCAGAGGTTCAGGTCAACCCAACGGAAGCGAAACGCGGTTTGCGCCAGGTCAGCGCGGCGATCGCGAACACGATCGGGACGGCCACCAAGGCGACCCTCATCGGGGCGTGGTCGGCCACCAGGCCGATGATGGCCGGAGACCAGAGGTCTCCCAGCGCGTGGATGGCGAAGATCGCCAGGGCCATCGCGCTGGCACGCATGGCCGGGGGCGCCGATCGCAGGATGGCGACGTTGGAAGGGCCGCTCAAGAGAAAGAGCGCCACTTCGCACGGAAGGAGCGCAGCGAAGAAAATCGGCGGCGAGGGCGCGGCGACGGCGATGGCCGCGAGGGGGGCGCCGAGGGCCGCGCCCAGCATGCAGACACGCAGGTTCCCGCGCGCCACCGCGGCGTCGCGACGGCGTTCGAGGGCTTCTCCCGCCCCGTGCTCCAGCGCCCGCAGCTCGGCGCGCACCGCCCAATTGGCCACCCAGCCACCGACGAGGGTCCCGATCAACCCTCCGAGGACCGTCACCAGCCCGAATCGCACGCTCGCGACCCCAGCCTCCATGCCGTAGCGCTCGTGCAGGTACTTCGGGGCCCAAAACGCGAAGCCCCCCATGGCGAAGGTGTAGGCGGCGTAGCCGAGGACCGTGCGCCGGTAGAGCGGTTCGCGGGCGAGGGCGCGCGCCGTCTCGAGAAGGTCGACGCGATGGGCCTTGAGTGTCGGGGCTCGCGAGGGCGTCTGGACGAGCAGGCAGAGGAGCGCCGCGGCGAGCCCTGGACCGCCGGCGACGAAGAATGCGGCGCGCCACCCGTGCGTGTGCAGCATCAGGCCCCCTACCAGGTAGCCGAGGGCGCTGCCGACCGGCATCGCCACGGAAAAGACCGCCATCCACGCCGCTTCGCGCGTGGGCGGGGCGACCTCGTCGATCAGCGACGGCGCGAGCGTCGCATAGCTCGCCTCGCCCACTCCCACGAGCGCGCGGGACGCGACCATCGAGCCCGCGCCGACGGCGAGGCCCGAGCCGACGGTGCCGACGCTCCAGGCCGCGACCCCAGCAGCGATGAGGCCGTTGCGGCCCCCCGGAGACGCCCGATCGCCGCGGATGCCGAAAAGTGGGCTCGTGGCGAAGTAGCCGATAAGGAAGATGGCAGGCAGCAAGCCTGCAACGAAGTTGGAGAGATGCAGGTCGTCCTGCACGGGCGCGATCACGGCAGAAAGAACGAAGCGGTCGAGGTAATTGACGAGGTTTAGCGCGGTGAGCAAGCCAAGCACGACCCTGGGATTGCGGATGCGCCAGGCCATGAGCGCGGCCACCATAACGCAGCCGCGTCGTCCGAGGTCATGCGCCGTCTACCGGGCGTGGCGATCCTTGACACAGCCGCGCACGAGCGGATAACAGCCCCGCGAGAAGCATCGGACGCTATGCCCAAGTCGAAGAAGGACGCGCCGTCGCTCGAGCAGCCCGAGCAGCCCGAGCCCGAGCCCGCGCAGCCCAAACGCCGGGCGACCGCGGAGTCGATGGCCACGCGGCAGCGCGAGATCTCCGTCAGCGAGTTTTTCACCAAGAACCGCCACCTGCTCGGGTTCGACAATCCGGCCAAGGCGCTGCTGACGACGATCAAAGAGGCCGTGGACAACTCGCTCGACGCCTGCGAAGAGGCGGGGATCCTGCCGGACATCCTGGTCGAGATCCACGAGACGGGCGCCGCCGCCAAGGCCGGCGACGGGACCACGGGGGCGGGCGCCGGCGGGACGAGCGGGGCTCCGGCCGGTTCGTCGCGGTTCCGGGTCGTCGTCGAAGACAACGGTCCCGGCATCGTCAAGGCGCAGATCCCGAAGATCTTCGCGAAGCTGCTCTACGGGTCGAAGTTTCATCGCCTCAAGCAGTCGCGCGGGCAGCAGGGCATCGGCATCAGCGCGGCGGGCCTCTACGGCCAGCTGACGACGGGCAAGCCGGTCGTCATCACGAGCAAGACGGCGAAGGGGCGGCCGGCGTTCCGGATCCATCTGCGCATCGACACCAAGCGCAACCAGCCCGATGTCTTCAGCGAGGAGACGGTCGACTGGGCCAAGGACCACGGTACGCGCGTCGAGATCGAGCTCGTGGCCGCGTACCGCGGTGGCCGGACGGGGGTGCAGGAGTACCTGGAGCAGACGGTCGTCGCCAACCCGCACATGGCCCTCGCGTACGTCTCGCCGAAGGGCGAGCGCCTCGAGTTTCCGCGCGTGACGAGCGATCTGCCGCGCGAGGCGCAGGAGATCAAGCCCCACCCGCACGGCGTCGAGCTCGGGATGCTTCACACGATGCTGAGCGACTCCGGGGGCGAGAGCGTCAAGGACGCGCTGGTCGAGTCGTTCTCGCGCGTCTCGCCAGCGGTCGCGGCGCAAATCTGCAAGATGGCGCGCGTCTCGCCCAAGACGGCCGCCGACCGGATCCAGGGCGAAGACCTGGAGCGGCTTCACAAGGCGCTCGGAGAGGTGAAGGTGATGGCGCCCCCGGCGACGGCGGTGGTGCCCATCGGCGAAGAGCTGCTCATCGCCGGGCTCAAGCGGCGCTATTCGAACGCCGAATTTTATGCGTCGACGACGCGGCCGCCGAGCGTGTACCGCGGCAACCCGTTCGTGGTCGAAGTTGGCCTCGCCTTCGGAGGCGACTTGCCGCTCGACGAGGCCGCGGACATCATGCGCTTCGCGAACCGCGTCCCGTTGCAATATCAGCCCAAGGCGTGCGCGATCAGCGAGAGCGTGTACCAGACGAACTGGCGCGGCTACGACCTGCAGCAACCCAAGGGAGGCTTGCCGGTCGCTCCGATGGCGGTGGCCGTGCACCTCGCGAGTGTGTGGGTGCCCTTCACGAGCGAGGCCAAGGAGGCCGTCGCGCACTACGACGAGCTGCTCCGCGAGATGAAGCTCGCGGTGCAGGAGTGCGGGCGAAAGCTCGCGGCGCACGTCCGGGCGCGGGCGCACGCGCAGCGCGAGGAGAAGCGCCGCAGCCTCTTCGAGAGGTACATCCCGGAGGTCGCCGCCGCGATCTCCGCGATCCTCGACTTGCCCAAAGACAAGATCGAGAAGCCGTTCTTCGCGGCGCTGCCGAACTTCGTTCGCTTCGCCGACGAGCCGGGCACGCCTCCGGACGGGGCACCGCCCGCAGCGGCCGCACCGAACGACGCGCCCACACCCCCGCCGCCTCCTGCCGCCGCGAGGGGCGGCAAGGGTGGCAAGGGGAAGGCAAGCCCACGCGGTGAACAGCTAGAGCTCATCTGATGGCCGCCAAGAAGACCGCCCCGAAGAAGTCCGCGCCGTCGACGCCGTCCGCGTCGTCCGCGTCCAAGCGATCCGATCGCGACGCCCTGACGCTCGGCAAGATCGAGAAGCTCGCGCGTCAAGCCCTCGCGCAGGCGACCAAGGGGGGCAACCCCGCGCTCGACATCCGCACGCGCACGCTCTCGAACGTCAGCTTCAACGAGAAGAAGCGGATCATCGAGCTCGGCGACAGGACCCAGTCGCGCGAGTTCTTCAACGTCGCGATGGCGCGCAAGTTCATGCAGACGATGCTCGTCGCGAGCGGGTGCAAGACGCTCATCGGCGAGGACAAGACGGTCAGCATCCGCCAGATGTTCTACATGACCAAGCACACGCTGCCGGGGTCGTCGGAGAACACGTTCGACGATCAGAGCGAGAGCGATCCGATCATCGAGGACCTCGAGGTCGGCATCGACGCGCTGCGCGAGGAGCTGCACCTGTTCGCCAACCGGCGCGGGCTCGTCGTCGGCAAGCTCGTCGTCAACGACGCGGGCGACGAGATCGATCTCGCCCGCATGGGCCGCGGCGGGTGGGGCATCCCGAGCATCTGCGAGCCCGGCCACCTCGCGTTCGTGAGAAACGCCGCCGAGTTCATCCTGCTCGTCGAGAAGCAGGCCGTATGGCACAGGTTGAACGAGGATCGCTTCTGGGAGAAGCACAACTGCATCCTCCTGACGAGCGAGGGTCAGGCCGCCCGCGGGGCGCGCCGCCTTCTGCAACGGATGGCGACGGAGCTCAAGCTGCCCATCTACGTCCTCGTCGACAACGATCCATGGGGACTCTACATCTATTCGGTCCTCAAGCAGGGGAGCATCAACCTCGCGTACGAGTCGATGCGCATGGCGGTGCCGAACGTGCGCTTCCTCGGGATGAGCGCGTTCGACTACAAGAAGTTCGCGATGCCGCCCGCGGCCGAGATCAAGCTCACCAAGGAAGACATCACGCGCGCCGAGCAGATGAAGGCGTACCCCTGGTTCAAGGACGCCAAGTGGCAGCGCGAGATTCAGGCGACCATCGACAACGGCTTCAAGATGGAGGTCGATGCGCTGCTCACCAAGCGGATCTCCTTCATCACGGACGAGTACATCCCGAAGAAGCTCCGCGATCGGGACTACCTGCAGTGACCGCGCGTCACGGGCCGGGCGCGACGATTTCGCTCGGGTTGTCGTAGCGCCAGACGCGCGCGATCCGCCCGTCCCGAATCTCGCAGACGTCGACGACGTGCAGGCGGATGACAGCGTCCTTCTGCAGCGGGATCCATCCGAGGGGAGCGATCTGCTCGCCGGCGATGGTGTACTCGACGACGGCAAAGTTCGGCATCGACCAGCCGTTGACGAGGGTCGTATCGAGCTGCGCGATCGCCTTGTGGGTCGCCCGGTAGTACGCCCGCGGCTCGTCCTTGCCGCGCGCGGGGTCGGCGCGCTCGAGCGTGTGGACCTCGATGTCGTCGGTGAACGAATTGAGGTACATGGGCTCGCTGTTCTCGAGCGCGTCGAGCGCGGTGCGGACCGTCCCGACGTTGTCCATCTCCTTGCCCGTCTGGTCGACGAACTGCGGCGGCCCAGCCGGCGGCACGGGCGGGACGAACGGCGTCAGGCCCTTGGGGCCCGCGCCGAGCTGCGCCCGGACGGCGGCGACGTCGAAGTACAAGTGCACGTCGGCGACGGAGCCGTCGTCTTTGGTCCACAGCAGCGTGACGCCTTCGATGACCACCGGCTTTTGCGAGGCCGGCACGCGCATCCAGTCGCGCGCCTGCACGCCCGTCATCGTCCACGCGACCGTCTGCTCGCTCGCCGTGCGCCACACGTGGGTCGCGGCGAAGTGGCGCTGATCGAAGGCGCCGAACAGGATGTCGTGGGCGTGCACCACCGGGTCGCGTCCGTGCGCCTCGTCGAGCCCGGGGAACGAGAAGTGGGCCTCGTCGTCCACGAGGGGCGCGAGCTGCGCGAACGACGCGGAGCCGAGGGCCGCCGCGTACGCCTCGGCCAGGGCGCGCTCCTTGTCGGTGGGGGCGCTCGTTCCGGCGTCGACGGCCCGGGCGTCGAACGAGTGCCAGTTCACGGGCGGCGCCGGGGGGGCCGCGACCGTCTCCGACGTGCAAGCCGCCGCGGCGGTGAGGGCAATCCAAAGAGCGCTCGCGTGCGCCCGCTTCGTGTCGGTTGTCATCGATAAGAATCTCCGTCGGTTCCGTTCCATGGCGCCCAGAATCAGAAGGCGTATCCGAGCGCGAAGAGCGGCCGGGGGTGAAAGCCGTTGTTGGCATAGATGTTCGCGGGCCACTGCTGGTCCGGAAGGGACTTGCTCGTGAAGACGTACTCGGCCCCGATGCCCAGCGACACGGCCCAGTTGTCGGCCACTAGCATCTCGTAGCCCGCGTCGACCGCGATTCCGTAGTCCGCGAGCGAGGTCTGCGCCCCGTTGCCCGCCGTGGCCTGCACGTCCGCGATGACGAAGGAGGGCCCGATGAAGAAGCCGCGCGGCCCCGCGAGGCCGGTGAAGTACCGGTACCCGATCTCGCCCCCGAATCCCTCGAACTTCTGCGACGGGACTTGCACGATCGCGGCGGCGCCCGCGGCGTCGGTTCCGCTTTGCTGGAAGGCGGCCGTCTGCGAGTCGAAGTAGAAGGGCGTCAGCACGAGAGCGTGGTGGCTGACGGGAACGATCTGCAGGTTCGCGCTCAGTCGCTCGTACACGAGGTCGACCGGGTTCCATTGAAGGGTGACGACGCGGAAGGGCGGCGGCGGTTCGGTGACGACGACGTCGACGGGCGGTGGCGGGTCGGCCAGCGCGACGCCGCCCATCGCCGCGGAGCCCAACGAGCAGGCGAAAAGGCAGATTGGGAATGCGCCCGCGGGCGACCGGAAAGCTACGGCGTATCGTTTCATCGCGCTCATCGTCGCGCCCCGTTGGCAAGGTCCGTGCTAGCGGCCGCCCCATGCGTCTGCGACTCGGTGGCGCCGCGTTCCTCGCGGTCATTCTCGTAATTTGCCGTCCGGCTCGGGCCGACGACGCGGGAGAGGGCGGGACAAACAGCGTCACCTCCGACGCGTCGATCGACGACGCATCGCCCGAGGCATCGGAGCCGACGGTCATCGCTTGTGACGGGGCGCTGTGCGCGACCGACAGCGGCACGAGGTGTTCTCTAGCCCGTAGCGCAGCCGGATTGCCGTGCGACCACTTCACGTGGGTCACGGTGACGGCGGCCGCAGCGCTTGCGATGTCCCGCCGATCGAAGCGTGGGACACGATGCCCTTGATAGAGAACAACACGCGCCATCTAGTCCCGATTGCCGGGACGGGGCAAGCCAGGGCATTGTGCCTGCCCGAGGTGATCTGCCGGTGAGCCGAGCGTGTTTCAGTTCTATTTCCAGAGAATATCTAGCCATTCGACGGTCACCGATGCGTAGGGAATATTTGTCGCGAAGTGTGACCGTAAAAAGGGCAGTACGCCCCGATCGATGGACGGCGCAGCGAGCGTCCCTCGTCGCACGAGCCGATAAGCAACGAATGCGGCCTCGAGCTTGTGGTGCGAGTGTTGCTTTGCGCCGGGCGCCGATGCAGCTTCGACTTCGAGTGCTGATGCTCGCCTGCCTGATGTCTTGCGCGGGCCTCGTGACGTTGGTGGAGAGGAAGGCCCGCGCCGAGATTCCGCCGCCGGCCGACCTTCCACAAATGCTCACGCTCGACGAGGCCATTCGCGAGTTTCACGCTCACGGTCTCGATCTCCTCATCGCCGAAGCGCAGGCGAGGGCCGCCGAGGGTCAAGTCGAGGTGGCCGGCGCCGTGCCCAATCCGGTCGGCAGCGCCGGATGGGGCAAGACGATCAACTACGACCCGGGCACGTGCCAGGAGTGTTCGACGACGTACTGGTCGCTCGGACTGTCCGACTCGGCCGCGATCGAAGACACCCTGTCGGGCAAGCGCGGCCTGCGCCTCAAGGTCGCCCGCAACGCGCTCGCCGCGGCGAAGCTCTCCCGCACCGACGCAGAGCGGACGATCGCGTTCCAGGTCAAGTCCGCGTACCTGCAAGTGGCGCAGGGCGTGCTCGCGTACAAGTTCGCCAAGGAGGTGGTGAGCTCCAACGAGAAAACGCTCGACCTCTTTCAGACGCGCTTTCGCAGCGGCGCGATCAACGAGGGCGATCTCGCGCGCGTCGTCACCCAGAAGCTCGAGTCCGATCAGGCGCTCGACCAGGCGGTGCAGACTTTGCGGCAGGCGCGCGTCGAACTGGCCTTCTTGCTCGGCGTGCGCGGCGCGGTCTCGGACTTCGACGTCGACGTCAAGGTGCTGAGCTTCAGCCAACCGGATCAGCTTTCGGCCACGAGCGAGGAAAAGCTGCTGCGCGCGGCGTTCGACCACCGGCCAGACCTCGTCGCCGCCGGATACCAGAAGGCGTCCGCCGAGGCGCAGCTCGCCCTCACGAAGCGGCAAAAGTTCCCCGACGTCACGCTCTCGGTCAACTACACGCAGCTCGGGACGGGGGCGACGCAGTCGGGGGGAGCGCTCTCACCGCCGACCATCACCTTCGGCATCTCGGCGCCGATCCCCGTCTTTTATCAGCTTCAGGGCGAGACGCGTCTGGCCGAGGCGCAATACGACCAGAACTCGCTGCAGCAGGCGAAGACTACGACGCAGGTCGTGAACGACGTGGCGACCGGCTACGCCGGGTACGTCGTCTCGCGCCAGCTCGTGCAGCGCATGGAGGGCGGGGGCCTGCTGCAGAGTGCACGGACGGCGCGCGACATCACGCGGCTTCAGTTCGAGAAGGGTGCCGCGAGCTTGACGGACTTCCTCGACGCCCAGCGCACGTACATCGCCACGAACGTCGAGTACTTCGGGGATCTCACGAACTATTGGACGGCCGTATTCCAGCTCGAGGAAGCGGTCGGGATGGAGCTGCACTGATGAAGACCCCAGCGTTTCGGTCGTTTGCCCGGGCGATTCGCGCCCTTCCGTGGGTGGTGGGCGCCCTCGCCGCGGGGTCGCAGGCTTCGTGCCGGCAGTCGCAAGCCGCGGCGGAGGCGGCGAGCCCGCAGGGGGACCCGGGCGTCGTGACGCTGACCCCCGCCCAGGTCGCCGAGGCGAAGATCAAGGTCGAGGTCGTCGGCGACCAGGTCGTCGACGACACGGTCACCACGAGCGGCACCGTGACCCTGGAGGACACGCTCACCGGGCATGTGTTCTCGCCGGTGACCGGCCGCGTCGCCTCGATCCTCGCCGAGTACGGCCAGCGCGTGAAGAAGGGCGATCCGCTCGCTGTCATCGATTCGCCGGACATCGGAAGCGCGGTGAGCGACTCGCACAAGGCGGGGGCGGACCTCATCGCCGCCCAGCACGACCTTCGCCGCAAGAAGGACCTCTTCGATCAGCACGCCGCGTCCGCGGCCGACGTCGAGGCTTCCGAGGACGCCTACCGGACCGCGAAGGCCGAGCTGGAGAGGGCCCGGCAGAAGCAGCTACTCCTGCACGTCGGCAACGTCGACTCGGTCACGCAGACGTACACCCTGACTTCGCCCGTGGACGGCGAGATCCTCCTGCGCAACATCAACCCCGGCATCGAAGTGCAGGGCCAGTACAGCGGCGGCGCGACTCAAGAGCTCTTCACGGTCGGTGAGCTCGACAAGATCTGGGTGTTCGCCGACATCTACGAGATCGACATGGCCCGCGTCCACGTCGGGGCGCCGGCGGCCGTGACGGTGCTGACGTACAAAGACAAGGTCTTCCAGGGCAAGGTGGACTGGATCAGCGGGGGCCTCGATCCGAACACCCGCACGGCGAAGGTTCGGTGCACGTTCGACAACCCGGAACACTTGCTGCGCCCCCTCATGTACGCGACGGTGCGGATCGCCGTCGACCAGAAGAAGGCGCTCGCCATTCCGCGCGATGCCGTGGTGCACCTCGGCGAGTACCGCGTCGTGTTCGTCCAGCTCGCCGACGAGGACGGCCACGTGCGCTTCGAACGCCTGCCCGTCGACCTCGACGAGCGGGAGGGGAGCCCGTGGATCGCGGTGAAGCACGGCCTCGACGCGGGGCAGAAGGTCGTCGTCGCGGGATCCACCTACCTGTCGCAGCGCTTGTGAGCGGAACGGACGGAGCGAGATGAGGCGACGCATGGAGCTCGAGCGATGAACCGCGTTGCGTCCTGCATTGGGTACAGCGAGTTGCCGCCTTTGCGCGCGATCGTAGGGGCCGCCCTCGTCGCCTTCGCGGCGCTCTCGACGTCGTGCCAGAAGGCCGAGGGCAGCCCCGCTGCGCCGAGCGGCCCGCAGCCCCCGCCGGGCGAAGTGTGGCTGACACCGAGCCAGGTCAAGGACGCACGAATCGAGGTCGCGGCCGTCGCGCCGCAGGACGTCGACGACACGATCCTCACGAGCGGCACCGTCAGCCTCGACGACAAGCGCACGGGCCACGTCTTCTCGCCCGTCACCGGTCGCGTGCTGACGATCATGGCGCAGCTCGGCCAGCGCGTGAAGCGCGGGGACCCTCTGGCCACGATCGAGTCGCCGGACGTCGGCAGCGCGGTGAGCGACGTGCACAAGGCGGAGGCCGACCTCATCGCCGCCGAGCACGACCTGCGGCGCAAGAAGGAGCTCTACGAGCAGAAGGCCGGTTCCGCGGCAGACCTCGAGAGCTCCCAAGACACCTACGGGCGCGCGAAGGCCGAAGTAGAGCGCGCCCGGCAGAAGGAGACATTGCTCCGGATCGGGAACGTCGACAGCGTGACTCAGGTGTACGCCTTGACGTCCCCGGTCGACGGCGAGGTGCTCCTGCGCAACATCAACCCCGGCATCGAAGTCCAGGGTCAGTACAGCGGCGGCGCGACGCAAGAGCTCTTCACGATCGGCGAGCTCGATCGCGTCTGGGTGCTGGCCAACCTCTTCGAGATGGACCTCGCGCGCGTGCAGGTCGGCGCGCCCGCCGCGGTCACGGTCGTCGCGTACCCGGGGCTCTCCTTCGACGGCAGGGTGGACTGGGTGAGCGGCGGGCTGGATCCCGGCACCCGGTCGGCCACCGTCCGCTGCACGTTCGACAACCCCGGACAGCGACTCCGCCCGATGATGTACGCTCAGGTCCAGATCTCGGTCGACCGGAAGAAGGCACTCGCGATCCCCCGCGAGGCGCTCCTCCGCGTTGGAGACGACAAGGTCGTCTTCACGCAGCTCGGCGAGTCCGAAGGTCGCGTCAAGTTCGCCCGCGTCAACGTCGACGTCGACGAGGGCGAGTCCAGCCCGTGGCTCGAGGTCAAGCATGGCCTCGACGCCGGCCAGACGATCGTCGTAAACGGCGGGATCCTGCTCCTATCGATTCTCTAGGTTCGGTTCCGCGGCCGCACTCCGAAGAGGTGACTCACCATGATTCAGCGAATCGTCGCCGGCGCCTTGCGAATGCCGATCATCGTATTCGCCATGGCCATCCTTCTCATCGTCGTCGGTCTGTTCGCGTATCAACAGCTCGACATCGAGGCGTACCCGAACCCTTGTCCCCCGCTCGTCGAGATCATCACCCAGCCGGACGGATGGAGCGGCGAGGAGACCGAGCGCTACGTCACCATTCCCCTCGAGATTGGCCTCTTCGGGATGCGCGGCCTCGAGCACATTCGCTCGGCGTCGCTGTTCGGTTTGAGCGACGTCAAATGTTACTTCTCGTGGGACACACTCTATTGGGATGCGAGGCAGGAGGTCATCAATCGCATTGGCTTCGTCTCGCTGCCGACCGGGATGCAACCGGGGCTGTCCCCGTGGAACGCGATCGGCGAGCTTTTCCGGTATCGCGTCGTCGGAAAGGGCTACAGCCTCAAGGATCTCAAGACGGCGGAGGACTGGATCCTCGAGCGGCAGTTCCGCCAGGTGCCGGGAGTGATCGACGTCACGAGCTTCGGCGGCGAGTCGAAGGAGTACCACGTCGAGGTCGACCCGTACCGCCTGCGCGGGCATAGCGTCCCCCTCGCGAACGTCATCAGCGCAATCCAGAACGCAAATCAGAACGTCGGCGGGCAGCGCCTGTTCATGGGCGAGCAGAGCTACGACGTCCGCGGCATCGGCCTCATCGGAGCGCGCAACCCGGCCGTCCACGACATCGAGAGCGTCGTGATAGCCGAGCAGAAGGGGACCCCCGTACGCATCAGAGACGTCGCGGACGTCGACGTGGGGCACGCGCCCAGGCTGGGGATCGTCGGGTACAACGAACAGCCCGATGTCGTGCAGGGGATCGTTCTGATGCGCTACGGCGGCGAGACGCCCCCGACGCTCGAAGGTATTCATAAGCGCGTTGACTACATCCGGGACAACCATATTTTGCCGCCGGGCATGGACATCGAGCCGTATTACGACCGCGGCGCCCTGGTGAAGGTGACGACCCACACCGTCCTCGAGAACCTCATCGTCGGGATGGTCCTCGTGACGACCATCCTGCTCGTGTTCCTCGGTCATACGCGCGCCGCGCTGATCACGGCGATCAACATCCCGCTCGCGCTGCTCATCGCGTTCTGCGGGCTCGTCGCGTCGCACACGTCGGCCAACCTCATCTCGCTCGGCGCGGTGGACTTCGGCATCGTGGTCGACTCCACGGTCATCATGATGGAGAACATCTTCCATCACCTGGGCTCGCACGGAAAAGGCACGATGATCGAGCGCATCGAGCAGAGCGCCCGCGAAGTGGCGACCCCGATGACGTTCTCGACGCTCATCATCGGCGTCGCGTTCCTGCCGCTCTTCACGATGACGGGGGTATCCGGCGTCATCTTCGCGCCGATGGCGCGGACGTATGCCTTCGCGATCGGAGGCGCGATCGTTCTCGCGCTGACGCTCACGCCGGTCCTCGCGTCCAAGGTGATCCCGGCACGGTCCGAGGAGTCGGACAGCTTCGCGATGCGCTCCCTGGCTCGCCTGTATAACCCAATGTTTCAGTGGGTCGTGGACAACGCGCGGATCATGGCTCCTCTCGCGCTCGTGCCGATCCTGGCCACCGTGTTCCTCTTCCCGCAGCTCGGGCGCGAGTTCATGCCCAAGCTCGAGGAAGGCAACTTCTGGATCCGGGCCACGCTTCCGATGTCCATCTCGCTCGACCAGTCGGCCAAGTACGTCGGCCGGATCCGCTCGATCCTGCGCGGTTGCCCCAAGGACCCGAACGTCCCGTGCGACGACGCGCACCGGAGCCACCCGGAGATCATGACGGTCGTCTCGCAGCTCGGTCGACCGGACGACGGAACGGACGTCTCTGGCTTCTACAACATCGAGCTATTCGCGCCGCTCCGGCCGTTCGACGAGTGGCGGCGAGGCGTCACCAAGGACAGCATGACGGACGAGTTGAACAAGGAACTCGCGGAGGCCTTTCCGGGCGCGGTCTTCAATTTCTCCCAGATGATCAGCGACAACGTCGAGGAGGCCGTCAGCGGCGTCAAGGGCGAGAACTCGGTCAAAGTCTACGGCAACGACCTGGAGAGCAACGAGCGGATCGCCGACGCGATCGTCGACGTGATGGCCAAAGTCGACGGGATCAAGGACCTCGGTCACTTCAAGTCGATGGGCCAACCGAACATCAAGATCACGCCCAACCGCGACCTCTGCGCGCGGTACGGCCTCAACACCGGAGACGTCGACGCGGTCGTGCAGGCGGCGATCGGCGGGCAGGCCGTCGTGCAGGTCTACGAGGGAGAGAAGCACTTCGATCTCACGGTCCGGTGGAAGTCGCAGTACCGCCTGAGCCTCGAGGCGATCCGCGAGATCACGGTCGCCACGCCCGACGGCTCGCAGCTTCCGCTCGGGGAGCTCGCGGAGGTGCAGATCGTCGATGGCCCGGCGATCATCTATCGGGAGGACGCCCGCCGCTTCTCTCCCGTCAAGTTCAGCGTTCGCGGGCGNNCGCGGGCGCGACCTCGCGAGCACGATCGCGGCCGCGCAAAGCGCGATCGAGGAGCAGATTCCGCGCTGCGACAAGGCGGGGGGCGGCAGCAGCATCTGCCGTCCTTACGACACCCGGCTCGGCTGGGACGGCGAGATCAACCAGTTGCACGAGGCGGAGGGGCGGCTGCAGATCATCATTCCGATGACCATCCTGCTCATCACGTTCCTCACGTACAGCGCGGTCAAGACCTGGGTCGACACGGCGCTCGTCCTCACGAACATCCCGGTGGCTTGCACCGGGGGCGTCATTGCGCTGCTGCTCACGCACACCAACTTTTCCGTGTCGGCGGCCATGGGCTTCATCTCGATCTTCGG
>PLIR01000565.1 GCA_003139415.1 Myxococcales bacterium
CGGGGGCGTCGATTCCAGCAACCTGCTCGCGATGGCGGTCCGCAACGCACGTCGTTCCGGAACGGCCTCGGTCGTCCCCGTGGCGTTCGACTTCGGGGGGATCGGCGACGATCGACCTCACCTTCGTGCGCTCTGCAGTCACTTGGACGTGAAGCCGGTCCGCATCGCGCCCTCCGACGGTGCGGCATACGGGCTGCGCGATCGCGTCGTCGATGGCGCAGCGCACCTATCGGTGCCGGGAGCGTTCGTGATGGCCGCGATGGCGCGGATGCGAAGCGTCGGAGCCCAGGCGGTGCTCGTGGGCGAGTCCTCCGAGCTGCTGTTGGACTCGGAGGCCGCCGTCTTCGGCGACTTCCTCATGACTCAACCTCTTCGCGCGCTCGCGTGCGCTGGCCGTTTCACTGCCATTTACGAGACGCGGCGGCAGTCGTGGCGCCGCCTCGTCGGCGGGCCTTTGCTGCGGCACGCGCTGCCACCGTTTGCGCTCGCGTTGCGCTACAAGTCCGGGCGCAGACGCGCGGCCAAGCATCGCCTCCGTGAGCTAGACTGGGCGGGGCCCCGCCTCCGGACATTCTTCGCCACGGAGCGCCAGGACCCGTTTCCGCCGCCGATTTACAGCCAGCGGGAACGGGTGCGACGGCTCGCGTCCTCCGGGGTCCTCATGGCGCAGCGAGAGTTCCAGAGTCGCTGGGAACTCGCCTGCGGACTACGAGTTTCGCTGCCGTATTTCGATGATGACTTTGTCCGGTTCGCAGGACGCATTCCGAGCGGGGCCATGTTCGCGGGGGCTCGGGAACGAGGCTTGCTGCGGGAATCCATGGAGGGTCTCGTACCCGACAGCGTTCGATACCGGATGGACAAGGCGCGGCCGAACGAGGCCTCGGCCGAAGCCTTCGCCGTGCTAGAGGGCACCCCGGCGTTCGAAGACCTGCTCTCGCTGCGCGAGCTCGACGCCATGGGGATCGTCGACGCGAAACGCTTCGGTACCGCGTTTCAAGAGTTTGCTTTGGATCCGCGCGCGGACCCGTCGCTCTGGGGAAGCCTATGGCCCGCGATCACCGCAGAAGCGTACGCGCGCTGGTTTCGCGCCTTCAAGACGTGCAACGTCGACGTCACAACGTCCCTGGTGCCTTCGATGGTGGCCTCGTGACGGAGGACACGGCCCAGCCGGCGCCACGGTGGTCCTCGAGGACGCTGGCAGGCGGGGTGCGGGTGGGTAGGATCGGATCGCAGATCGTGGTCGAATGGCAAGGCATCGGCCGCCTGCTCATCTCGGGGTCGGGCTCCAGCGGGCGATTCGAGCCCGTAGCGGGAATCGACCCCGTAGTCCTCGACAAGTTTCGTGCGACGAGCCTCGTGGCCTGCCGCCGGTACCTCGCGGGTGACCTCTCGTTGCACGGCTCCGCCGTCCGGCTTCCCTCGTGCGCGGTGGTGTTTGTCGGAGAAAAAGGGGCGGGAAAGTCGACGACCGCGATGGCGCTGGTCGAGCGGAGCGGTGGAGAGTTTCTTGCCGACGACATCGTCCCGATCGACTGGATCGGGGACACACCCGTCGTGCTTCCCATGGACGAGTCGCTCTGGCTATCGGCCGAGGTGTCCGCCTGGTTCGGGCGAGACTCCAACTACGAGGGGAAAAGGCCTCACCCTCCGCGTGCGCGAGCTACCTCAAGTGAGCAGTTGGGGGCCATCGTCGAACTCGTCTTCGACGATTCGGTCGATCGTGTCGATCTCCAACCGTTGAGGGGTCAGGATGCCTTTCTCGTGCTCAGCAAGGCGCACGTCTGCTACCCTACCGACCGGGACGCCGAAGCCCTTCGCGACCTCGAGTCAAGGGCGCGCCTAGGCAGCGCGGGGCGGATCTTTCGGCTGCGCAGGCGGCGAAACTTCGATACTTTGGACGCGATCGCGGCTGTCGTCGGGCAGCGATTCGATGGCCCCACGGCGGACGAAGGCCGGTAAATGATGCCACATCCGACGCACCGCACCCCGGAGTACGTTCACTGGCGCCGATTCGACTCGGAGCTCGTCGTTCTAGACATGAAGGACGGAGCGTACTTCGGCTTCAGCGAGGTGGCTGCCGCCGCGTTCGAGCGGCTCGCAAAGGGCAGCCCGACGAGTGAGGTCGTGGCCGACCTCCTAACCGTTTACGATGTAGACCGCGCGCGGCTCGAGAGCGACATCGATGCGCTTCTCGATACATTGCTCCGTAGCGGTCTGCTGGTGGCGAGCGACGGGGGCGCGGCAAAAGAGCCGTGACCGAAAAGCTAGGGCCCGAGACCTAGACTCGTGTGCTAAAGATCTGGGCCTGTGTTCAACGGGCACTTGGCATACGGAGATAGAGGGATTTCAATGAGAGTATTGCGCTCGCGCATCTACCTGGCCGCGGTTCTGGCCGCGCCGGGAGCAATTCTGCTGTCTTCGTCGCTCGTTGGCTGCGGGGGCAGCGAAACGGCGACCTCGGAGACGGACGCCGGCGGCGATGCTGCCTCTGACAGCCCTTCGGGCTCCAGCTCGGGCAGCTCCTCCGGCTCCAGCTCCGGTAGCTCCTCCGGCTCTAGCTCCGGAGGGTACGCGGATGCGGGCGATGATGTGACCGTCGCCACCGACGCCGCGGCCACCGACGCCGCAGCCACCGATGCCGCAGCCACCGATGCCGCGGCCACCGACGCCGCGGCCACCGACGCCGCGGCCACCGACGCCGCGGCCACCGATGCCGCAGCCACCGATGCCGCAGCCACCGATGGCGCGGAGATTGATTCGACAGTCAGCGGCGGTGATGCCGGCACCGATTCCGGCCTGGACGCCACTAACGTCGAAGCAGGCGCGGGGGACGCTGGAGATGCAGCAGCCGATGGGGGATCGTGCTCCATCACAGTGCCGACGCTGGACAATTACTTCGACGAACTGGCGACGGTTGGGTGCGCCCGCCTCCAGGACTGCTGTGGCCTCAAACCGGCGCAATTCAACTCGACCTTGTGTTATTCGAACTACTCGGTAGCCGCCTACGGCGGTTGGCTGGGGACCGGGTTCGTGGTCCCATTCGAGAACGCCTCGGCGATTGCCTACAACCAATCTGCGGCGTGCTCGTGCATCGAGAATTCGAGCACGATCACGTGCGACCTCATCTCCGCCTCGACCTACGACGCGCTGATCAGTACTTGCTTCGCGGCGTTCGGACCGACTGTGCAGATCGGCAGTGCGTGCGCGTCCTCGTACGAGTGCGTGAGCGGCAGTTACTGCACCGTGACCGATCCCTCCGACCCGACGGACGCTGCCCTTGGCACTTGCACGGCCCTGAAGTCCATCAGCGACAGCTGCACGGCCGATTACCAGTGCAGCTACATCGGCGCCGGCTCGCCGTCGGCTTACTGCGATCCTACGGGCCACTGCGCCACGTCGCTCGCTGCGGGGTCGGCGTGCGACGCCCCCTCGAATTGCGCTTCGAACATCTGCATATACTCGCCAGCGACCGGGGCCACGTGCCAGAGCGGACAGGTCTTCAGCGACCCGCTCGGCTCGGGCGGTACATGCGACTACTACACGGTCCCCGACTCTGGCGCCCTGTAGCCTGCGCAGCGGTTTTTCGGCCGGTCGATGCGCTCCGTGAAGGCTCTTCCGAGGGCGACGCGTCTGTACAACCGTTGACCGAAAGTCGGCGCCCGCACGCAGATCCCCTGTCTCGTGAGCGTGTCCGAGAGGCCTCCACGTCCACGGACCGCGAGGTGCAGTGCTTGCAGAGCACCCAAGGTACAGACGACATCCTCCGCACGTACAAGTGATCTTCGACCCCCGTCATCACGCGCCGGGTGTTCCGCCGGGTGAGTCCCTGCCTCGTACGTTGAGATGGGCGGTTCGGTTGGCCGTCCTGGCTCTCCTCGTATCTGCAGCAGCCACCGTCATCGCAGCCTGGAGAGCGCTCCCGCCACGTGTTGGTGTGCGGCCGGGCCTCGAAGACGACGCGTACTACTACCTCGTCATCGCAAAGCACGCAGTCCGTGGCGACGGAATTAGCTTTGACGGCTTTCGTCCCACGAACGGATTTCATCCCCTCTGGATGGCGGTCACCGTGGCCGTCGTGCGTATCGTCGGTTTGGGCAGTTCGCTGCGGGTGCAAGCCGCGGCCTACGCCGGGGCTTGCATGGGGCCGCTTCTCATCGGCGCAGCGGCCTGCGTGTGCCACTTCGCATCCTTGCGTGCCGCGGGAGACCCGCGAGCCCTCGTTTTCCTGGGAATATTACTCGGTTTAGCGCTGCCCGAGACGGGCTACGTGTGCATGGTCGGAGTCGAGTCCGGCCTTCTTGTGTGCCTGCTGATTCTGACCGTGTGGGCGTACTTGTTCGAGAGATCGGGATGGTTCGCCGTTCTCTTGCCGCTGGTTTTTTTGACCCGAATCGACGCGCCCTTGTGGCTGGCACCCCTCATCCTCCACGAAGCGATGCGTGCGGTAACGTGGCGTCGAAGAGCGGCTCTTGTGATGCCGCTTGCTGCCACCATGGCGGGGCTCGGGACATTCAACGTGATCTCGACCGGCAGCATCCTTCCCATCCACGCCGCGCTGACGTCCACGTTCCCATTTCCCTCTCCGAAGTGGCATTTGCTCGTGGGTCTCCTCACTCGTGGGGTGCGGACGTTCACCTACGCCAACCATTGCTCGCTTCTGATAGCCGCTGCCCTTGGGATGTTCCTCTGGGTGCGAGCCCGGCGCGCGGGGCGCGCTGAGGGGGCGACGCCGATCGTCGCGCTGATCGCAGCAGCAACGATCTCGCTTGCTCTGCTTCTCTTCTTTCGTAAATGGATGAAGCCACCAGGAGTTTGGCACTACTCCGAAGCGGTGGTGCTCCTTTCCGGGGCTNNGACGGCCGACGCGGAGACAGCGCGTCACCTCTTGCGTCAGATCGACGACGCGACCCCTCTCCCGGGCCGCCTCGCGTCGACCGACTGCGGATACCTCGCATTCTGGATGGACCGAGACATCGTCAACCTTGACGGACTGACGAATGACCGCGCCTACCAAGAGGCGCTTCGTGGCGGGAAGCTTCACGAGTACTTGGACCAAGCAGGCGTGACCTACCTCCTCACGTCCGCGAGTGTCTTGCCCTTCCCCGGCGAGCCCATGTACCGCGTGATAGGCGCCAATCCCGACGCCGTGCAGTCGACGGGTGACTATACCTTCTCGTACTTCGTCTATTCCTATCTGTACGAGACGTTCTCGGACACCCT
>PLIR01000248.1 GCA_003139415.1 Myxococcales bacterium
GCAGAGCACATCCATGGCGCCGAGGTTCTGGATCGAGTTGATCCGCTTGACGATGACCTTTTTCTTGCTCATCGCGACGGCCCCTTTGGACAGGCAGACCGTCACGATCATCGGGAGCATCTCCGGCGTGAGACCCACGGCCACCGCGAGCGCGAAGAAGAATGCGTCCTTCCAGGTCCCCTTGGTGACGCCGTTGATGACGAAGACGAGCGGCACCATCACGGCCATGAAGCGGAGCATCAACCAGGTGAAGCGCGAGATGCCGCGATCGAAGGCCGTCTCGGCCCCGGGCTGCTGCATCGACTCGGCCATACCGCCGAGATAGGTGTCCTTTCCCGTTGCCACGACGACCGCGGTGCCCGCACCGCTCCCGATGCTCGTCCCGAGGAACGCGACGTTCGTCAGCTCGAGGGGCGCGACCGGCGCGGCGGAGTTCCACGCGGCGTCGAACTTCTCGACGGGAAAACTCTCGCCCGTCAGCGACCCCTGCACGACGAACAGGTCCTTCGCATGGACAATCCGCACGTCGGCCGGGACCATGTCGCCCGCGGCCAGCTGAACGACGTCCCCTGGAACGAGGTGCGCTACGGCGATCTCCACCGGCGCGCCGCCGCGGAGTGCCGTGGCGGTCACCGAGATCATGGCCTTGAGCTTGGCCGCCGCGCTGTCGGCTCTGGCCTCCTGAATGAGCTTTAGCCCGACGCTCAGCGCGATCATCGACGACATCATGGCGCCCGCCCGGGCGTCGGCCGTCGCGAACGAGATGGTCGCGAGCACGCCCAGGAGGATCACGAGCGGGTTGAGCACCGAGTGCCAGAGCAACTTGGCGAAGCCGGGGCGCCGATCCTTCGCGAGCACGTTCGGGCCATGTTCGGCCAACCGCACGGAGCCCTCCTCCGCGGTCAATCCGCCGGCGCGAGTCCCGAGCCGGTCGTAGACGCGGTCTGCCGCCATGCTCGAAGAGTCGACGACGATCGCGGATACGCGGATCGCCTGCTTCTCGTGCCGCTGACTGACCGGACTCCTCTTGGGAAGCTCGAGGGGCGGGGTGCTCATCAAGCTTGCTCGCGGGCTAAGGGTGCGACGTTGCGACGATATCGCAAGGGGCGTTTCCGACAGCCGCACGCGGTGACCCGTTACGGTCGTGTGACGGGTCGCGCGATGCGCGCTCCGCGCAGCGTCGCATGCGCCCGAGACGATCACGGGGGGGGTCGTTGGTCGCCTCACATTGGGTCAAGAGGTACGAAGCTTGCTCTCGAATCGCGGCCGTGAGCTCCGCGCCGCTCGAGTCGTCGTCTTCTGCATGGGCGCACGCGTCTCTCGCACGCATTGCGCGCGCGCTCGTCCGCCTCGAGGGCACGCTCCTGGATCTCGAGAAAGCCATGCGGCGCTCGATTCAACGCGTTGCCCCCGACCGACGCGAGAGCGCGAAGAACCTCGTCCATTACGTGGCGCTGAGGCACCACGACCTTCGCAATTTGCAAAGCGAGCTTTCGCTGCGCGGACTCTCGTCGCTAGGCCGTTCCGAGAGTTGCGTACTCGGCAGCTTGCTCGAAGTGTCGGAGCGGGCGCACGAGTCTCTCGCGATGCACGGGGACGAAGGCGCCAAACGCACGCTCGCCCGTCTGGAGAACGATCGCAGCACGACCATGTCCTGGCAGACGGCGAACCGATATCTGCACGAGCACACGCACGGTGTGCTGGGCCCACGGCCCGGCGACCGGCACATCTACATCATGGTCACCGCGCCCTCGGCCATCGAGGCCGATCGTGCGTGGATGGCGAAGATGCTGCGCGCTGGAATGAACGCGCTCCGCATCAATTGCGCGCACGAAGGGGAGCGCGAATGGGGCAAGATGATCCGGGCATTGGCCGGGGCCCGGAGAGAAACCGACAGGGAGTGCTGCGTCCTCATGGATCTCGCGGGCCCGAAGATTCGGACGGGCCGCATCATCCCAGCGCGCCGTATCCAAACGTGGACGCCGGCCAAGGACGACGCCGGTACGGTCACGGCTCCTGCGCGCGTCGTCATACGCCGTGCCTCTGCGCCGCCGGTCGAGGGTTCGGGCCCCTTCTTGTTCGTGCGAGACGAAGCCTTCCGCAAGGTGCGCAAGGGAGACGAGCTGCGCTTCAGAGACGCGCGCAACAAGAAGCGTGCACTGAACATTCACGAGGTCACTGGCGACGAGCTCGTCGCACTCTCGACGGAGAGGACGTACGTACTTAACAGCGCCCGTGCGCGCATTCACCCCTCCGGGGCTCACCGAAGCCATGTCACGCTCGAGGTCGGCGACAACGGCGACGCGGCGATCGACGTCAAGATGGGCGACCCGCTCGTCCTTACCCGGCGCGCGATCGGCGGCAAGGCTCCTCGACGTGATCAGCGGGGTCGCGTCGAGAAGGCCGGCGTCATCGCGTGCACGCTGCCGGCTGCGCTCAATCACCTGGCGCCGGGCCACCGGGTGCTGTTCGACGACGGTCGCATCCACGCCGTCGTCGAGCCATCCAAGACGAAAGAAGGCGACTTCCGCCTTCGCATCCTCCGCACGCAGAAACCCACGGCCCATCTGCGCGCCGAGAAGGGCATCAACCTACCGGACACGCCGACCACCGTGCCCAGCCTGACGAAAGACGATCTACGCGCGCTCGCCTTCGTCACCAAATACGCCGACGCCGTCGGATTGTCGTTCGTCCGCACGCCGGACGACGTGCGCGGGCTGCATCAGGAGCTCGATCGGCTCCGGCGGCCGGACA
>PLIR01000572.1 GCA_003139415.1 Myxococcales bacterium
TAGTCGTAGTAGCGCCGCGGCATCCCTCGCGAGCCCATGATGAACTGCGACATGAAGGTCACGTTGAAGCCGACGAAGACGAAGCCGAACCCGATCTTCGCCTTCACCTCGTCGTGCATCTTGCCGGTCATCTTCGGCCACCAGTAGAGCAGGCCGCCGAGGAAGCCGATGACCGTGCCGCCCATCATCACGTAGTGGAAGTGGGCGACGACGAAGTACGTGTCCGTCAGGTGGACGTCGACGCTGAGGGTGCCAAGAAAGAGGCCCGTCAACCCGCCGATCGAGAAGAGGAAGATGAACGCGAGGGCGTACAGCATCGGCGACGCCCAGAGGATCGAGCCCCGGTAGAGGGTGGCCGTCCAGTTGAAGATCTTCACGCCCGACGGGATGGCGACGAGCATCGTGAGGGCCGAGAAGAGCATCGTCGAGAACTCGCTCATGCCGGCGGTGAACATGTGGTGACCCCACACGAGAAAGCCCAGCAGAGCGAGCGCGATGGAGCTCATCGCGATGGCGAACTGGCCGAAGACGGCGCGTCGCGAGAACGTGGCGATGAGCTCACTGGTGATCGCCATCCCCGGGACGATCATGATGTAGACGGCCGGGTGCGAGTAAAACCAGAAGAAGTGCTGGAAGAGCACCGGGTCCCCGCCAAGCTTCGGGTCGAAGATGCCGATGCCGAAGAACCGCTCCGCGCAGAGCAGGAGCAGCGTGATCGCCAGCACCGGCGTCGCCAGGATCTGCATCAGCGCGGTGGCGTACATGCCCCACACGAAGAGCGGGAGACGCGTCCAGGTGATCCCGGGCGCCCGCATCGTGTGGACCGTGACGAGGAAGTTCAGGCCCGTCAGGATCGACGAGAAGCCCAGGACGAAGACACCGAGCGTCATCGAGATGACGCTGTTGCTCGTCTGGACGCTGTACGGCGTGTAGAAAGTCCACCCCGTGTCGATGGAGCCCATCACGATGCTGAGGAGCGCCATCGAGGCGCCGATCAGATAGAGGTAAAAGCTCATCAGGTTGAGGCGCGGGAAGGCCACGTCCTTGGCGCCCACCATGATCGGCAGAAAGAAGTTCCCCAGGGCGCCCGGCACGCTCGGGATGATGAAGAGGAAGACCATGATCGCGCCGTGCAGCGTGAAGAAGCGGTTGTAGGTCTCCGCGTCGACGATCGTCTTGCCCCGGGAGAAGAGCTCGATCCGCAGCAGGAGGGCGAAGGTGCCGCCCGCCAGGAACGCGATGCTGATCATCGTCAGGTACATCAGGCCGATGCGCTTGTGATCGAGCGTCGTGAGCCAGGAGCCGATGCCCTTCTTGGCGTCCAGATACATCGCGTCCGGATCGCCGTGTGCGTCGATCGGGTGGCCGCCCGCGATGGGCATGTCGATTGCTGCCATGACCTTTGACTCCTCTAAAACTCTCGTGCGGCGAGCATGCGTTCTACAGGCTACCGGCTAATTACTTGAGGGACTTGATGTACGACATGAGCTCGTCGATCTCGAGGTCGCTGACCTGCCCGCGGAAGGTGGGCATCACCGGGCCGAAGCCCGTCACGATCTTCGCCTGCGGGTCGAGGATCGACTCGCGGACGTAGTTCTCGTCCACTTTGACGACGCCGACGTTCGTCGCTTCGTCCTTCCCCCAGATGCCTTTCCAGGAGGGTCCGATGCCCGGGGCGCCGGTCGTCGTGTGGCAGGCGAGGCAGCCCTTGTTGCTGTACAGGCGCAAGCCCTGCGCGGCGGCGATGTCCGCTGGGCACGTCTTGCCGGTCGACGCGAACTCTTCGCACTTGTCGCCAATGCCCTTGAGAAACTTCTCGTAGTCCTCCGGCGTCTCGACGAAGAGCATCGAGTGCATCGCCCAGTGGCCCGTCGCCTGACCGGCCGGGTACGGGTTGCGCGGATCGTCGCTCGGCTCGTAGGGGAGCTCGCCGCCCGGCCCCGTGCTGCGGCCCCCGCAGTACTCGGCGCAGGCGATGTCGTCGTGGCCGACGTGGGTCGCCTCGAACCAGGCCGACGTGAACATCCCCGGCACGACGTCGCGCTTGACGCGCAAAGCCGGCACGTAGAACGAGTGAAGCACGTCGACCGAGCCCATGATGAGCTTCACGGGCTTGTGCACGGGCACGTGCAGCTCGGGGCTGCTGCCGCCGTTCGGGTACACGAACTCCCAGCTCCACTGCTTGGCGTTCACGCGGATCTCGATCGAGTCCGCCGGCGCGATGGCCATGTCCATGTAGCCCTGGAAGCCCTTGTGGAAGAGGAAGGCCAGGATGAACAGCGGCGCGATCGTCCACGCGATCTCGAGCGGCAGGTTGTGGCCCGTCGGCTCGGCCTTGTGGCCCTTGCGCTCGCGGTACTTGATCGCCCAGTACAGCATCGTCGTGACGATCGCGACGAAGAGGACGACGCTCAGCCAGTAGATGAAATAGTAGAGCCAGTCGATGTCGGCGGAGACCGTCGACATCTGCTCCGGGAGCTGGAAGGTCGGGGGTGCGTTCGGCTCGTTCATGGCAACGTCGGACTCTCGCGGGTCGTGGGCAGGTTGTTGTTGTCGGGCGACCGGGTTGCCGCGCGCTTCTTGTTCCGGCGCTTCTCGCGCGCCCACATGATCGTCAAAAAGGTGCCCAGGGCGCCGAGGGTGACGACTCCGCCGAGCCGCATGACCCGCATCGCCAGGATCGAGTAGTGACCGCCTTGCGGGTCGTAGTGGTAGCAGTAGAGGAGGATTCGCTCGGTCGTCGAAACCGAGCGGCCCTCCGCGGCCTCGAGCAGGCCAAGGCGGATGTCCTTCGGGTCGAACTGGATCCCGTAGAGGTAGCGCGCGATGCGCGCCTCCGGGGTCAAAAGGTAGATCGCCGCGGGGTGGGCGTACTGCTTCTGGCGCGCGTCGTAGCGGTACTCGAAGCCGATCGCCTCGGTGACCTTGCGGATGTTCGTCTCGTCGCCCACGAGGAAATGCCAGCCGGCGACGCTGCCCTTCGCCCGTGCGTAGGACTCGACGACGCTCGCGCGCTTGCGCGTGGCCGTCTCGGGCGTGTCGTGGGGATCGATGCTGATCGAGACGACGTCGAACTCGTGCCCGACCGTCCACGCGACGTCGTTCAGCGAGCGGACGGTCGCGTCGAGCACCAAGCTGCAGAGCATCGGGCAGGTGTGGTACGCGAAGACGAGCAACGTCGGACGCTTGCCGTCGAAGAAATCGCCGAGCGTGACGGCCTTTCCGTCGGTGTCGTGGAACGCGGCGTCGCGGGGGAGCGCGCCGTTGAGGTGCTCGATGATGCCGACGCCCGACAGCTCGGGCGCGGGGGTGCTGGGAATGCCCTGAGGCTCGCCCTTTTGCCAGGCCGCCTGACCATGGGCATCGCCCTCGCCGACGGCGAGGCACGTGACCAGCACCGTCACGCCGAGCAGCCGAGGGGCGTGGCCGCGATCGATCACGGTTGCCTCTTCGGACGGCCTTTGCGCGCCGGGCCGGCGTCGGGGGGCGCAGCTCCCGCGTCGCCGGGCTTGGCGCCGGCATCCGCCGCAAGACTTGCGGAATCCGCCGGCGGCGCTGTCATCGCGGCCGGGACGTCGCTGGACATCTTGGACCAGCCGGCGAGCGGCGCGGTGTCGTGCGACGCAGACGCGGCGATCTCCGGACTGACGGCGGCTCGCCCCTGAGTGGCCAGGTGCTGCATGGCCACGCTGATGGGCGTGGCGCCCGCGGTGAGCCGCTCGCGCTCGCTCGCGCGCAAGTTCTGCAGCGCCTCGGGCACGCTCTCGCCGTATTTACGGTGCATCTCGCCGCGCGTCATGTCGTCGAAGTACGCCATGAGCCCCGCACGCGTGGCGAGCACGCTGCCGACCACCAGGATGCCGATCCTGAAGATCAAACCGACTTGGGGCTCCGACTTGTCCGTGGCCATGTTGCCTATCCGTCCTCCGTGGGCCCGGCGCTCTGCAGCGCGCGGGCTGCCACCCGTGCCTCTAAGCGTTCTCGAACTCCAGCGCCCGCGGCAGCCGCGGATCTCCCACGGCGACGAGCGAGTACTCCTCCATCCCGTGCAGCACGAAAGCCATGTAGACGCCGAAGATGCCGAGCAGGCACCCGAGATCGACGATGCTCGGCTCCATCGGCCCAAAGTTGGGCATCACCACCCAGTACACCTCGACCACGTGCATCACCACGATGCATCCCGCGCCGATGCCGAGGAGGTGCAGCCGCCGCTTGATGTTGCGAGACATCAAGAACCAGAACGGGACGAAGAAGTTGAAGAGGACGAGCGCGATGCTCGCCGTCTGCCAGGTGCCGCCGTTGTCGCCCCACCGCTTGTGGTACCAGGCCACCTCGTCCGGGATGTTCGAGTACCAAGTCAAGAAGAACTGGGCGAAGGCGATGTACGTCCAGAAGACGATGAACCCGAAGAGGAACTTGCCGAGGTCGTGGAAGTGCTCGACGTTGACCGCCTTGCCGAGGAGACCGCTGCTGCGCAGCGCCAGCGTCATCAGGATGAGGCAGGCGAACTGGAAGAGCGCGCACTGCGCGAAGATGTAGACGCCGAAGATCGTCGAGTACCAGGTGCCGTCGAGCGACAGCAGCCAGTCGAAGGCGAAGAACGTCAGCGTGAACGCGAAGAGGATGATCCCGGCGGGCGCGAAGCGCTGCCCAGCCGTCGTGTTCTCGAGCGACCCGCTCTGGTCCTGGTCCGTCGACCACTTGAAGTACCGATGAACGATCCAGCTCCAGACGACCAAGTAGAGGATCAGGCGCGCGAGGAAGAACTGCTTGTTGAGGAGGAAGTGCTTGTGCTCGATGATGCCCGTCTCTTCGCGCTCCTCGGCCCGCTCCATTCGCTTCGGGCTGGCGAGAGGCATGTCGCGCATCGCCGCGGGCTCGCGATCGGCGTAGCCGCGCTCCTCCGCGAGAGGCGAGTCGCTCGAGCTGTGCTCCGCGGAGGTGTCGTGCCCCGCCTCGGCCTCTTCGTGGTGCTTGGCGCCGAGCCACGGGAAGAGCAGGTGGATCGTGAGCACGAGCGGGATGGCCAGCACCGCGAAGATCGGCATGGGCCGCATCAGCAGCTCCGAGACGCGCCGCACGGTGACGCTCCAGCCGGACTTGGTCGCATACTGGACCATGACGAAGAACATGGAGCCGAGCGCGAGGCTCAGCGCGACGAAGTACCCGAACAGGTACGAGAAGGCGAACCGCGTCGGGTCGACCTTCCAGCCGTAAGCCGCGATGCCGAGACCGAAGACGCCGACGCCGGCGGCGATGCGCCACTTGCCCGCCCACGTCGACTTCGACGTGATGCGATACTGGTTCGGGTCGGGGCGCAGGGACGCCTTGGTGGGGGGGCTCACTTCTTTGGCTCCGATTGCGCGGGTTGAGCGTTGGCAGCCATCTGGCTCATCTGCAGCGCCCGGACGTACGTCACGATGGCCCAACGATCGCCCGCCGGGATCTGAGGTCCGTACGCGGGCATCGTCCGCACGCCATGGGTGATCGTCGCGAAGAGCTGACCGTCGGGCATGTGGCGGAGGCGGTCGTCCTCGTAGGACGGAAGCGGAGCAAAGCCGCGCGACTCGCAGGGATCCGTGGGCTTGTCGCGCTTGCACACGACCATGCCTTTGCCGTCGCCCGTCTGCCCGTGGCACGGGGTGCAGTAGATCCCGAAGCGTTCTTGCCCTCGGGCGAGCACTTTGGCGAGGCCACCCGCGTGATTGACGACGGCCTGGGGCACCGTCATCACGTAGCCCGACTGATCCGGCAGGAGGCCCGTCGCCACCTCGGGATCGTCCTCGTAGTGATCGCGTGCGATGGTGCCCGCGACGGGCGTGCGCATCGTCCGGTGGTCGCCGAAGAACTCGGAGTACGACTCGGGGTTGTCCCGCTCCTGGTCGTACATGTTGCGCTCCAGGAGCAACGGCGGATCTTCGCTCGTCTGTCCGCGACAGCCCGTGAGCCCCGCGACCACCGTCACGGCGATCGCCAGGCGGAGCACCGCGGCGACGTACTCGCTGGGTCGAGCCACGAGGCTCATTCCACTTCCTCCTCGACAACCTCGACGTGCGCCGCGTGAATCCCTTCGAGAAACTCCCGCGTCGCCTTCACGTCGAACTTCGGATCCTCTGCCTCGATCGAGATGAAATAGCGGTCGATGCTCGCCGCGCGGAAGCGGTCGGACGCGAACACGGGGTGGTTGTGACGCGGGAGCTGGTTCAAGCCGAACATCCCCAACACCGCTCCGAACGCCGACAGGAGAATCGTCAGCTCGAACATGATCGGGACCATCGAGGGGATCGTGCCGGGCGCCCCGGGGGGCTTGTCGCCGACGACGGTCACGTAGTCGATGCCGTTCATCCAGTGCATCATCGTGAACGCGCCCGTCAGCCCGGTGAGAGCGCACGCGATGACGATCCATCCGAGGCGGGAGTCCTTCATCCCCATGGCCGCGTCCATGCCGTGGATGGGGAACGGCGTGTGCGTGTCCCACCGGGAGTAGCCCGCGTCGCGGACCTTCTCGGCCGCGTGGAGCGCCGCCCCCGCATCCTCGAACTCGGCGAGGATGACGGTGGGAGCGATCTTGCGCTCGGTCGCCTTCGCTTCTTCCATCACTCCGCTCCTTCGGTCGCGAGCGTGCCCTTGGCCGCGATGGGCTCCGAATGCGGAGCGTGCTTGCCGCGGTGACCGTGGTGCGGGTCGGCCTGCGGCATGGTGCCCTTCACCTCGGCCATCGCCACCATCGGCAGCCAGCGCATGAAGAGCAAGAAGGCCGCGAAGAAGATGCCGATCGTGCCCGTGAAGGTGCCGACGTCGATGATCGTGGGCCGGTAGTACCCCCAGGAGCTCGGCAAGAAGTCTCGGTTGAGCGACAGCACGATGATGACGAAGCGCTCGAACCACATCCCGATGTTGACGAAGATCGACACCACGAACATCACCGGGATGCTCGTGCGCATCTTCTTGGACCAGTAAAGCTGCGGGATGAGCGTGTTCGGGACCATCATCCACACCCACGCCCACCAATACGGACCGGCCGGGCGGTTATGGAGGAAGTGCGCCATCTCGTACCGGTTGCCCGAGTACCAGGCGATGAAAAACTCCATGCTGTACGCGTAGCCGACGAGCAGCGACGTGAAGAGGATGAACTTGTTCATCAACTCCAGGTGCCGCATCAAGACCACGCGGTGCAGCTTGAAGACGGTGCGCGCGATGAGGAGCACCGTCTCCACCATCGCGAAGCCGCTGAAGATGGCGCCCGCGACGAAGTAGGGCGGGAAGATCGTGGTGTGCCAGCCGGGGATGACCGACGTCGCGAAGTCCATCGAAACGACGCTGTGCACGCTGAGCACGAGCGGCGTCGAGATGGCCGCGAGGATCAAGTACGCGCGCTCGTAGTTGCGCCAGTGCCGGTTGCTGCCGCGCCAGCCGAGGGCAAAAAAGCCGTAGACCATCTGGCGGCCCTTCGTCATCGACCGGTCGCGCAGCGTGGCCAGGTCCGGGATGAGGCCGACGTACCAGAAGAGCAGCGACACCGTGAAGTACGTGCCGACCGCGAACACGTCCCAGAGCAGCGGCGACTTGAAGTTCGGCCACAGCGTCATCTGGTTGGGGAGCGGGAACACGTAGTACATCAGCCACGGCCGTCCGACGTGGATGCCGGGGAAGATGAGCGCGCAGATGACGGCGAAGATCGTCATCGCTTCGGCGAAGCGGTTGATCGCCGTGCGCCACTTCTGACGAAAGATGAAGAGGATGGCGCTGATGAGCGTCCCGGCGTGGCCGATGCCGACCCACCAGACGAAGTTCGTGATGTCCCAGGCCCAGAAGACGGGGGAGGTGTTGCCCCAGACCCCGACGCCGCGCCAGAAGAGGTAGCCGACGCAAACCGTGAAGATGCCCACGAACATCAGCGCCAGCCCGAAGACGATCCACCAGCCGCGCGGAGCGGGCCTCTCGGTGACGCCGGCGATGTCGTCGGTCACCTCGGCGAGGGTGCTGCCCTTCTGGACGAGCGGGGCCTCGCCGAGTTCGATTATGGGCTCGTAGTACGCCATCAGGCCATCTCCGGGTTCGGGTTGCGAACCTTGCCGAGGTAGGTGGTGCGCGGCCGGGTCCCCAGCTCGGCCAGCAGGCCGAAGCGCCGGTCGGTCCGCGTCAACTTCGAGACCTGGCTATTGAGGTCGTTCACGTCCCCGAAGACGATCGCGTCGGCGGGGCACGTCTGCTGGCAAGCGGTCTTGATGTCGCCGTCCTTCAGCTCTTTGTATTCGCGCTTGGACCGGATCTTCGCCGATTGGATGCGCTGCACGCAGTACGTGCACTTCTCCATGACGCCGCGAAAGCGCACGGTGACGTTCGGGTTCTGCTGCATCTGGAGCGACTCGGGGAGGCCGCCGGTCTCCTTCCAGACCGAGTCGTTGTGCCAGTTGAGGTAGTTGAAATGGCGGACTTTGTACGGGCAGTTGTTGCCGCAGTAGCGCGTCCCGATGCAGCGGTTGTACGCCATCTCGTTGAGGCCCTCGGGACCGTGCGTCGTCGCGCCGACGGGGCACACGTTCTCGCAGGGGGCCTCTTCGCAGTGCACGCACATGAGAGGCTCGTGGATCGCGAGCGGGTCTTCTTCGGTCGCGCCGAGCTTCGGGTCCTCGACCCAGTAGCGATCCAGCCGGATCCAGTGCATCTCGCGACCACGCCACACTTCGAGCTTGCCGACGACGGGGACGTTGTTCTCCGCCATGCAGGCGACGACGCACGCGCTGCACCCCGTGCAGGCGTTGAGGTCGATCGTCATGCCCCACTGGTGGCCCTGGCTGTAGTCCTGCTGCGACCAGAGCGGCAGCGCGCGGGGCGGCGGCGAGTCGAGCTCGGCGAAGTTGGGCTTCTGCCGGTAGTCGGCGATGGTCGCCTCGTGCGCGATCGGCCGGTTGTACGTGTGGTCGGCCTCTTGCGTCTGGGCGAAGAAGTACGGCTCCGCGCCTGTCTTGTTGACCTGCGCCCCGACGGCGAAGCCGAGCGTCTGGGTGGTGCGCAGCGGGTAGACGTCGAAGCCGCGCCCGTTGCCGATACGCCCCGCCTTCTTGCGGCCCCACCCGAGCTTGAGCGCGATCGAGTTGTCGGCCTGGCCGGGGACGATCCACACGCCGCTCGTGATGGCGCGCTCGCCGACCGCGATCCGGACGACGTCCTTGTTTTGGACTCCGAGCGCCTTGGCCGTGGCCGGCGACAGGATGGCCGCGTTGTCCCAGACGAGCTTCGTCACGGGATCCGGCATCTCTTGCAGCCACGTGTTGTTCGCGTGAAAGCCATCGACCATCTTCGGACACGGCGCGAACGTCACCTCGAGCGAACCAGGGCCGACGCGACCGGCCGGCGTGGCCTTGTCGAGGGCCGCCGCGACATCGGCGGAGCGCAGCGCGGGGGCAGCGGCCGGCGCGGCAGGCCGCGTGAGGACGCCGAGGGCGAGGCCGCGGTTCCACTCGCGCGCCAGGTCGACCGAGCGTACGGGGACGACCTTGCCCGAAGGGTCGTGGCACTCGACGTTGCCATCGGGCGTGGGGGCGCAGTTCGCCAGCGCGTGCGCCGCGAGGACCCCGCTGCGCGACGTCGCGACGACGGCGTCGTGAGAAGACTTCTCGGGAGCGTTGGCCAGCAGGGCAAGCAGCTCGATTTCGCTGCGGCCGCCGTACAGCGGGAGAATGAGCGGCTGCTGAACGCTCGCGGTTCCGTCGAGGGCCCGCGCGTCGCCCCAGGCCTCGTAGGTATGCGCGAGCGGCACGTGCCACGAGCACTTCTCCCCCGTCTCGTCGACGAAGAGCGACGCGTGCACGCTGAACGGGACGGCCGCGAGCTTCTCTGCGAAGCCCAAGTCGGCCGGCGCGTCGTAGACGGGGTTGCCGCCGATGATGACGAGCGCGTCGACCTGCTTGGCCGCGATCGCGTCGGTGAGGGCCTTGAGGTCGGTGGCCGCGTCGAGTTCGTCGGCGTCGGTCACGGCCGCGTAGTTGACCGTCGCACCGACGGCGCCGAGCGCCGAGTTCATCGCGTGCGCGAGGGCATGCACGACCGGCGGCTGCCGCGACCCGACCACGATCAAGGCCTTCGCGCGATTGGCGGCGAGGTCCTTCGCGACGGCCGACAACCACTTCGCCGGAATGCCGTCGGGCGGGGTGGTCTTCGCGGCGCTCGTCGCCACGTCGCCGAGGGTCACGTTGTTTTTGCTCAGCTCGACGGCCAGGGCGCGCGCGTATCGCTCGATGTCCGCGGCCGGAAGGCGAAGTCGATGGTCGGCGCTGTTGCCCGTCGTCGTCCGCTCGGGCTCGACGACGTAGAGGCGGCTCATCGAGTCTTTGGCCGAGTGCATGCGGCGGCCGCCCGCAAAGAGCTTGTTGGCCCGGACGTTCGCCGTCTCGGTCTGCAAGAAGTCGCTGTCGAGCGACAGGATGACGCGCGCGCGGTCGTACGCGTTCAGCGACGACATCGGAGCCCCGAGGGCAATCCGCGCACCCTCGCGGATGTTGCTGTCGTTCACCGCGGCCCACGTGTGCACGCGGGTCTTGGGGAAACGCTGCGCCAGCGCCGCGCGCATGCGGAGCACCGTGGGCGACAGCGTGGGCGGCATGAGCAGGCGCAAGCGGCTGCCCTGGTCGGCGGCGTAGCCCGCGAGCTTCGCCGAGAGGTCCGCCTCGAACGTAGCCCAGTCCGATGCGGCCGCGCCCTTCAACGGCGTGGTCGACCGCTCCGGATCGTAGAGATCGAGGATGGTGGCCTGGGCGACGAGGTCCGCCGCGCCGAGGCTCGACGGGTGCTGATCGTTGCCCTCGACCTTCGTCGGGCGACCCTCGTGCGACTCGACGAGCAAGCCTACGGCATCACCCCTGCGCTGCAGGACAGTCGTGTAATGCGAGGGGACGCCCGGGATGACGTCCTCGGGCATCTTCGTGTAGGGGACGACCCGCTCGAGCGGCCGCCGGCACCCCTCGGCGCCGACCACCGCGAACGTCGCCGCCATCGCGCCGAGAAGTCCACGCCGACTGAGCTGCCATGCCTCGTCGCTCGGGGGCGTCTCGATGTGACCCTTGCTGAACTCGGGGGCGTTGACGCCGCGAGAGGCCGAAGCCTGCTCCGCCGACTCCTGCGCCAGGCGGCCGCGCTCCTCGAGGTCGCGCCAATACTTCGGCGAACCGGGCCAGGGTTCGCTGACCGGGTACGGGGCTCGCTTGCTCATCGGTGGCACCCCGCGCAGTTCTCAGGCGGATTGAGCTTCCGCGGTGGATCCACGTGGTCCGTGTGCACGAACGCCATGTTCGTCATCTCACTCACTGGACGGATGAAGGCGCTGTCGCCCTGCTTCTCCTTCACGTCGCGGTGGCACTCGAGGCACCACCCCATGCTTAGCGGCTTCTCCATCCGGACTCTTTCCATCTGATCGATGCGACCGTGGCAGGAGGCACACCCGACCCCGCCCGTCACGTGCACGCTATGATCGAAGTACACGTAATCAGGCAACTTGTGGATGCGGGCCCACTCCATCGGCTTGCCCGTCTGCCAGCTGTCGCGGATGGGTTGAAGCTCCTGCGAGTCCGTCTTCACGAGCTGATGGCAGTTCATGCACGTCTCCGTCGGCGGCACCATCGCCAGCGGGGCCCGCTCGACGTTCACGTGGCAGTACCGGCAGTCGAGACCCAGCTCGCCAACGTGAAGGCGGTGCGAATAGGGCACGGGCTGCTTTGGCGCATACCCCACCTGCGTGAACCAGGGTGAAAAGTAGTACCAGATCAGGAACACCACCGCGACGAGGCCGAAGCCGGCGCCCCCGGCAACGACCAGCGGCAGCTTGTTCAGGGACCGAGGGAAGATTTGCATGGGGGTCGGGGGGCTCGTGACGCCAGCCGCGGAGGCGCCTTTCTACACCGTCGAGCGGGTTCGGGGTTCCTCTTCAAGCGACGTCGAAATGCCCGGTGGCCAGCGCGCGCTTATACGAAATTGGGGCAGCCGAGACAACGGAGTTTTTGCGAAAGATATGCGCGGGGCGCGTGCTCTTAAGGATCGCGTACGGATCGCGATGGCCTTATGGGGACGAGCGCCGGCGCGTCAAGGCCACTACTCATCGCTTCCTGTGGCTGGCTTCGAGCGTTCGTGGCGGTGGTGGATGCCGACCGTGGCGATGATGTTCTTGTCGCTCCTCAGCTACGTCGACCGCAACGTCCTAGCCCTTCTTTCGCCGACGATTCTGCGGGAGACGGGCCTCAGCGTGACGCAGTACGGGTGGATGATCAGCGCCTTCTCCGCCGCGTATTTCATCGGCAACCCCTTCTGGGGTAGGGCGCTCGATCGCTACGGCGTCCGGGTCGGTTTGGCGGTTGCCGCCACGGTGTGGACGGCGGCATCGGTGTCGCACGCGTTCGCACGCGGCGTCCTTGCCTTTGCGCTGGCACGTTTCGCGCTGGGATTCGGAGAGGGCGCCACGTTTCCGGGCGGGCTCCGCACGGCCAGCCGGTCGCTGCGTCCCGATCAGCGGTCGAGGGGCGTCGCGCTCGCATACAGCGGGGGCTCCCTCGGCGCCGTGCTGACGCCGATCCTGGTGACCCCCATCGCGCGCGCCTGGGGCTGGCGTGGCGCCTTCCTGGTCACCGGGGCCTTCGGTGCGGCCTGGCTACTGCTCTGGGCGGTCGTCTCGCGCGACGACAGGCTTCGCCATGTGCACGTCCCCCCCGTGCGCCGCGCAGAGGGCGACGACCAAGGCACGGACGTCCCGCGTCTCACCGACCCGTCCGTCCTGGGCTTTATGCTTGCCTATGCGTTCGGAGGGTTGCCGTTAGGTTTCGTGCTGTATGGCGCGCCCATTCACCTCGGCAGGGGGCTCGGGTGCGATCAGGCGACGCTCGGCCACGTCCTCTGGATCCCCCCGCTCGGCTGGGAGGTCGGGTACTTTTTCTGGGGCTGGGTCATCGATCGCGCTGCCGCCGACGGACGCGTGGGGCCGGCGTTCTTCCGGCGCCTGTTCCCGTGGCTGGCCGCCCTGGGGTCGCCCTTGGTCCTCGCGGCGGTGGTGCCGTCGATCCCGATCGTGCTGGCGCTGCTGTTCCTGGGGATGTTCGCATCGGCGGGGTTCGTCATCGCGTCCTTGGCCGAGGTGACGCGCCAGCACTCGGAGCGTCACGGCGCCTACCTCGCAGGCCTCGGCGCCGGATCATGGTCGGGCCTGATGACCCTGGCGATGTTCGTCTTCGGACCCCTGCTCGACCACAAGCAATACGTAACCGCTTACGCAATCGCGGCCGCATCGTTCGCGACGGCGTGGATCGGCTGGACGATCGCCAGGACGAGGGAGAGAGAACCGCCAGGACGCCAGG
>PLIR01000131.1 GCA_003139415.1 Myxococcales bacterium
ATACCGCCCGGGAACACCGTCTGGTTGTACGGGTACAACCACTTCATCGAGCCGACGGCGGAGCCGGCCCCCTCGAGCGCGGTGGCCATCGCCGTCGTGAGGGTGCCTGGGCAGTCATTGATCGTGACGAGCGAGTTGACCATCGAAGGCGGCGGTCCGATGGTCCCGCCGTCGCTCCCGGTGCCCGTGAACGTTCCGCTGCCGCTTCCCCCGCCCGTGCAAAAGGCGCCAGTACACCCGCTGCTGGATCCGGCGCCGCCGTCGTCTCCGCCGCCCCCGGAGCTCGTACCGAGGCCATTCGCGAGCCCACCGTTGTTGCTCGAGCCGCAGCTCGCGCTGGCGACGACGACGCCGAGCGTCAAGAGGAGCGCGAGACCTGCGGTCGTGGGTCCAAGAAAGCTTCGTCGCATACTGTCTTACCTCGGGGAGAGAGCGGGTGAGGGGCCTGCTCCGTCTTTTGTAACGAGAGCAGATCGCGTGCCGTCAGTCCGGTCGGGAACTGTTTGTCCCCGGAACAGCCTGCGCATCCACGTTGCACAATATGTCCGCCTCGAAACACAATATCCAGCTTGCGCTGTTTGGTGCACCAGCTGAGCAGAACGGTGCGCATAGTGCGCACCCGAAAACCGCGTGGTAGGTCGGCCCTCATGGGGCGAAAGCTCGATGCCTCCCTGGCCATCCTCAACGGAGTGATCGGCGATTTCCTCGAAAAGACCGGCAACGGCCTCGCGACGGAGATGAGCCTCTTCGCCGAGGTTGGCGGCGACGTACCGCTCGTTCTCCAGCGCGGCCCTCTCGCGCAGCGGCTGCCGGCCGCCACCGGCCGCGTCGTCGTGCTGGTGCATGGTCTCATGACGACCGAGCAAATCTGGACGATGGCCGATGGCACCGATTATGGCGCGAGGCTGTCCCGCGACCTCGGCTACACGCCGCTCTATCTTCGGTACAACTCGGGCAGGCAGATCGGAGAGAACGGCGCGGGACTCTCCGACGCGCTCGCCGCCCTGACGGACGCGTATCCCGTAGCGATCGACGAGATCGTCCTTCTCGGGCACAGCATGGGCGGCCTCGTCGTACGGAGCGCGTGCCATCTCGCCCGACAGGACGGCCGCGCGTGGCTCTCGCGGGTGAAGCGCGCCATTTACATCGGAACGCCGCACCTCGGCGCCCCGATGGAGCGCATCGGTCGCGTGGTGACGAGCGCCCTCCGCGTCGTGGACGATCCGTACACGAGGCTCGTCTCCGACATCGCCAACCTCCGGAGCGCCGGCATCAAGGACCTCGGCCACGCCGACCTCCGCCCGGAGGACCGCGCCCGCGACCGTGGGTGGTCGATCTCGGTGACCGACCCGCGTCATCCGGTGCCGCTCCTTCCCGAGATCGAGCACTATTTGGTCGCGGCTTCTGTCGCGGAGCATCCGCTGCTCGTGGCCCTGTTCGGCGATTCCATCGTGCCGCTCGAGAGCGCGACGGCGGGGCTCGATGGGGCGGGGCTGCCTCCCGGGCACGTGCGCCACCTGCCACGTTTGAGTCATCTTGCGATTGCGCGGTCTCCGGAGGTCTACGAGACTGTCCGCGCGTGGTGTGCCGGCGAGGCCGCGCCGGCAGCCGGGGCGAGCTGAAGAGGAGATGTCGTGACGAAGATGGACCAGTGGCGCGGGCTGCGGGCGCTCATCGAGACGGCGGTGGACCAGGGCACATCCGCGGTCGAGCGCCTGCACCGTGCGACCGCGGCGCGTCCCTTCGACGTGCTGGACGCGATCCCGCCGATTGCCCTTCCTGCCCGCGGGGTCCGGGTGGTTCACGACGCCATCCTCGATACGGTCTACGGGTCGATCCGGCTCGTCAACCGGCTGGTCGGGGGAACGCTGGCGGTCGCGATCGACGTGCTCGACGACGACGCGGGCAGCGCCCACGCGGGCACGGCGGACCCGCCGTCCAAGAAGCCGCCGACCCTCTAGCGTGCGGGCGCAGAACTCGTTAAACGGACGTGCTGTCGGTCTGCGCCGACGAATGGAGACAGGGCGCGGCGCGCGTCCGGTGTATTGAGCCCCATGATGCTCCGAAATCTGGCGTCGCTCGGCGCGATGATCGTCCTCGTCGGCTGCGGCGCTGCCGCGCCTTTCCGGCCGACCGCCCCGTCCGAGGTGGCGGCGGCTTCGCCCCTCGGCCCGTCGTACGTTCTCGTGCCGCGGTCGAGCGACGACCACGCGCTGCTTGGTCGCGTCCTGCCCGACGCGCCTGACAACGGCAAGCCGCTCGACGAAGTCGCCCGCCCCAACGAGTGCGCCGACAAGCTCGGACCCGAGAAGACGGAGCCCGTCGTCGCCACCTTCGAGGACGCCCAGGGCCTCGCCGCCGATGGGAAGGCCAAGGCGGCCCTCGCGCCGTTCGGCTTCGAGGAGGACGCGCCGTCGGCAACACACTTCTACTACCGGCTCGACATCGAGAAGCGCATCACGGTGGCGGTCACGCCCGAGTACCTCGCTTGCTGCAAGGACAAGGGCACGTGCGGGTATGGGATCGTCACGGCCCTCGGCTACGGCCAGGGGGAGTTTGCCGCCGTTCTCCGGGACGACACCGGCGCAAGCGTCGAGATCCCCGTCGCGGCCGAGGAGCGAGGGTTCATCAAGGCGAAGGTGCTCCACAAGCGCTACGTCTACGGGTACGTCGCGGCGCTCGTGACGGTCACCGACCCGGCCAAGGGTCCGGCTCTCACGTTGCTCGGCGACCCGAAATCCGCGGCCGCCGAGCCGACCGAGCAGGACCTACCCGAGCCGGCGCGGGCCGAGTTCGACCAGAAGAAAGTGCAGGTCGTGGCCCGCGCAGGCGTCCCCGCCGAGTTCGCGTACACCTTCCGGGATTCGCGCGGCGACATCACCGAGAACGAGTTCGTCCGTCGATACCAAGACCTCACGGGCGCGATGGACTTGTCCGGCGCGAGGAGCAATCGAAACCCGTTCTGGCTCTACTACGCCGTGTCCGCCACCAGCGTTGGCGCGTTCCTCCTCGGCTCGGCCGCCTACGTGAGCCTGGCGACGCCGACGAGGACGCAGATTATCGGCACGAACCTGCCCACGCCCTTTACCCCCGCGTCGAATTGCAACGTCGAAACCTTGCAGAACGTCACGGGCACCGGCTGGGAGATCCAATGCAATCCGCCCCTCGATCCCGGTCTGGGCAAGACGATGGGCATCGTCGNNCGACGCCGAAGCCTACGCCGCCCGCTACAACCGCTCCCTCCTCCACGCCGCCGTCCGCCCCCCGGCCTCCCAACCCCCTACAGCCCCCCCCGCGCCCCTGACCCCCCAGGTCCAGCTCACCCCAATCTTCACCCCCGGCTTCGCGGGCCTAATCGGCCGCTTCTAGCGCGCCGAGATCCACCGCTGTCATCCTGAAGCGAAAGCGAAGGATCCCATGCGAGCCGCGGCTTCTGTGGGGTCCATCGGCCTTCGGCCTCAGGATGAC
>PLIR01000171.1 GCA_003139415.1 Myxococcales bacterium
CCCGCGCCCGCGCCCGCGTTCGCTCTCAGCCCTCGTTCGTCAGCTCCACGGTGCGCAGGGCCCTCGCGAGCCAGGAGGCGCGCAGCGCGACGCGCAGCAGGGCGACAGCCTGGTGCAACGCCGCGAGCGCGAGAAGCGCGACCCCGCCGCGCCACGCGAGGCGTCCTGCGACGAGGGCCACGAGGCCGACGGGGACCACGCCGACGATGCCGCGCCACGTCCACGACCAGACGAGTCTCGATGGGGAGCGTCGAAATGCCCGGACGCCGGCGACCCAGGCCGGGAGCGTCCCGAGTTGGAGACGCACAACCGCCGCGCGGGCGAGGTCGTGGACGACGCCGAGGGCCAGCGCGGGGACGATGGCCACGATCCCGAACGCGATGCCGAGCATCTGGGCGCGTGCTTCCCCCAGCCAGGCGTGCGCGGAGCCCTCTGTCACCTCGCCGACGCCGACGGCGACGGCCACCGCGAGCCCCTCGGCCAGGCTTACGGCGATGAAGAGGCCCGCCAGGGCGCGCGCCGAGCCGATCGCGCCGCCGATTGCTCGCGAGGCGCCGACGCGGCGGCCTCCGTGCGTGGCGTGCGCCATGGCCGTCATGAGACCGGCGAGGGGCAGCAGGCCAGCGAGGGACGCCGCCACGAGCACGATCGCGGCGCCGGCGCCTGCCGCCCCCACGCCGTGGATGTCGGTGCGCAGCAGATCGAGCAGGGCGTGAGCCCCCGGCTCCCAGAGCGGCAGGTCGCCGCGCGGATCGTTGCCGTAGGCGGCGCCGACGAGCGCGGCGGCCGGGTACGCGGCGAGGAGGCTCCATGCCGCCTGCCACGCCCAGACGCCGGCGATCGCCCAGGGGTGAAGGCGCGCGCGGATCTTGGCGCCCTGGCGCGGGACGAGGTACCCGAGCGGTTTCGGGACCCCGGACGTCTCGTCGGCGTGATCGATCGCCAGGATCCCTTCGATCACGGCGACACCGTTTGCAGGAGGAGCTCCAGCCAGTACGTCAGGCGCTCGATCGTGCGGCGCGCCCGCCCGCCGCCCTCGGCCGTCGTGCCGTGGTTGTTCTCGAGGTTCGAGTCGATGACGACCCGGTCGTCCGGATCGACCACCGCTCCCGCGAGAGGGATGCGGCCGCGATATTCGAAGCGCTTCCAGTCGCCGTCGCCGTCCCACGTCTCACGGCGCCGGCTGCCGTCCGCCATGACGAGGTCTACGTCGACGGGGAAGAGCAGGGTCCCGCGCCGGCGAACCACGACGGAGCCTTCGTAGCCCGCGCCGTGTTCGGCCCGCTCCGAGCGGACGCGGTCGACGGCGAAGTCGACCCACCCCTTGTCGAAGAGCGCCGACCGGAGCGTCGCCGCCACCGCCGGGCCGAGCACTTCGTCGAAGACCTCGATGAGCTGCTCGGGCCCTGGGTGCTCGAAGCGAAACCGGCGCGTATAGACGCCCAGAGCTCGTGCGACCGTGTCGTCGCCGTACACCCGGCGCATCGTCTCGAGCACGGACGCGGTGCGCGAGTAGACGAGTCTGCCGTAGTTGGCTCCGGTCGAGAACGCGTTTGCGGCCTGGGCGACGGCCTCGTCGCGCGCGGCCATGTTGCCTGCCACGGCCTGGATAGCGGCATCGCTCACGCGAAGGCCGAAGAGGTTTGCCGCGGACCCGGCCCCGCGCCACCGGCCCATCGTGTCGCCCTCGGCGTACTGGTTGATCCCCTCGTCGAGAAAGGGCCACGCGGACTCGTTCGTGGCCACGAGTCCGTAAAACCACTGGTGCCCGAGCTCGTGGACGGCCACGATCTCGGGCTCCAGCACCCCTCGCGGTGTGAGCCAGGGGCCGTCGCCGGTGATGAGGGTGGGGTACTCCATGCCGCCGGCTTCGGCGGCCTCCTGCGGCGGGTGCACGACCGTGAGCGTCACGTACGGATAGCGCCCGTAGCGCGCCGAGTCGTCGGGAAGGGCGAAGCGCACCGCCTCGAGCTCGCGATCCGCGATATCCCCGAAGCCCGGAGGAAAGAGCACCGTCACCGCGACGCCGTCGACGGCGTCGTGGCGCGATTGCCACCGGTCCCAGGCCGTCCACGCGAAATCGTGGATATCGCCTTGCACGTGGCGCTCGACGCGGCGTCCGCCCATAACGTGTGTTTCGACAGCGGGTCCCGTGGCGCCGATCGTGAAACTCTCCGGCACGTCGAGCGTCACGTCGTACGTGCCGAAGTCCGCATAGAACTCCGACAGGTGATGGAAGGGAAAGTGCGCCCACGTGCCGTCGGGCTCGAGGCGGGCCACCTTCGGAAACCACTGCCCGATCATGTGAAACGAGTTTCTGTATCCCGTGCGCTCGACGACGATGGGAAGCTTGTCGTCGAACGCGACGTCCATCTGGATCGACTCGCCCGGGCCGACCTCGCGGGGCAGGGGGACGCGAGCATCGGTCTCGTCTTTTTCGCCCGGCCGCTTTGTCTCCATCGTGGCGAGCAGGTCGTCGGCCGAGCCGTCGGCGTTCTGCAAGGTCAGGGATCGGATCTCGGTCCTGCCGTACCCTTCGGGCAGCGAGCTGCCGCGGCCGCCGACCTGCTCGCGCAAGAAATCAGAATCGTCGTCCTTGAAGGCGTTGAGGTACAGGTGGAGCCACAGCTCGCGAACGGCCTTCGAGCTCGTGTTGCGCCAGCGGATGGCGCCGGTCGCGTGAACGGAGTGGGTCGCCGTGTCGAGGGAAGCCGTCAGGGTGTAGTCGACGACGTCCTCGGCGTGCTGCCGCAGGTCGTTTGGGGGCTGTGGGGCGCCCGATGCGCTCCGGTCCGCGCGAGCCGTCGTCACCGTCAGTGACACCGCGGCGATCGCGAAGGCCCGCCACGGAGTGCGCACCCGTGCATCATCGTGCGCCGCGCGCCCGGGCTGCAAGTCGGGCGAGGTTGCCCCGGTCCCTCTATCCTTGCTTTCGTCGATCCCGATGGCAAACGCGACGGCCCTGGTCCGGCAGGCTCTCCATGGCACTGGCCTCGACGTCGTGGGCTCCTGCGGCGTGGCCGAGTACGACGCGTGCGCTCCGGCCGACCTGCGATCCGCGGCCATTCTTCCGGGAGCTCGGGGCGTCGTCGTCGCGGCAAGCTCCGGCCCGGGCCTCTGGCGAGCGTTCCGCGCCCGCGTCGACGCGCACCGAGAGCTCTGGGATGCCGCGCACCCGTACGACGGATTCGTTGGCGAGCTCCTCGATCGAGCCGATGCGGCGCTTGGGGCCGCCGGCGTCGCGTTTCGACGCTTCGACGCCGGCGTCTCCGCGCCGGTCCGGGTGAGCTTCGTGGCCCTGGGTCGGCTCACGGCCCTCGGGGCGCCGGGGCCGTTCGGCTTGCTCATCCATCCACGGCACGGGCCCTGGTGGGCCCTTNNGCGCGGCGCATGGATCGTCGACGCCGACGTCGACCCCGCGCCGTCCCTCGTCGGCGCGTGCACCGGCTGCGTGGCTCCGTGTGTCGGAGGTTGGGATCGCGCGGGTGGAATCCCGGACGCGAGCGTCGAGGTCCGTGGCCGGTGCGTCGTCGGCCAAGCCTCCCGCTACGACGACGAGCAGATCGCCTACCACTACGACCGCGCCCGGACGGTTGCGCGCCTGCGCAACGGGTGAGCGTGGCGCGGGCGCGAGTGCGGGCGCAGGCGGGGGCGCGGGCTCGGGCTCGGACGCGGGCTCGGGCGCGGGCTCGGACGCGGGCTCGGGCGCGGACGCGGG
>PLIR01000058.1 GCA_003139415.1 Myxococcales bacterium
CGCGATCTCAAGCCCGACAACGTCGTCCTCGTGGAGCGGGCGGGCAGGAAAGACTTCGTGAAGGTCCTGGACTTCGGCATCGCCAAGCGCCAGCGCGAAGAGGACAAAGAGGAGCAGAAGCTCACCCAGCAGGGGATGGTGCTCGGGACCCCGCCGTACATGAGTCCCGAGCAGTTCACCGGCAACCCGATCGACCTGCGAAGCGACGTCTACTCGCTCGCCGTCATGGCCTACGAAATGCTGAGTGGAAAGCTCCCCTTCAAGGCGGACACGGCCTGGGAGTGGGCGACGCAGCACATGACGCAGCCGCCCATTCCTATCGAGTCCCTGGCCGAGGGGGAACGCGTGAACGAGGCGATGCGCGCCGCCCTGCGCCGCGCGCTCGCCAAGGCCCCGGCCGACCGCTTCCAGAGCGTGCGCGATTTCTTCGCGGCCTTCTCGGGCGCGGCGCCGCTCCAAGGGGTGACGCTCGTCGCCCAGGCGGCTCTGGCCCGACAGAAAACGGAGCTCGGTGCCCCTCTCGACGCGGGGGCTGCATTCGCGGCACACGCCGCGACGTCGCCCGGAGCGGCCGGCTATACGCCCGTCGGGGGCAACGTGGCATTTCCCACCGCGGCGGGCTTCCCACCGCCCGAGCCGCTCGAGGTTGGCGCACGGGCGCCCGGTGGGCGCGGCAAGCTCCTCGCTGCCGCCGGCATCATCGGGGTGGTGAGCGCCGCCGCCATCGCGTTCGCTCTGAGGGGTCCCGGACGCACGAGCAAGGACGTCGTCCTCGACAACGGCGGCGCGGCGCCGGCTCCTGCGACGACGCTGTCTGCCGGCTCCACGGGAGATCTGGCCGCGCCGTCCGAAACGCCGGCGGGTGACGTGCCGCCGCTCAGCGGGGCCGGCATCCACCCCGCCTTGTCGTCGCCGCACGATGCACACGCGCGCCCGGCCGGGAGCCAGCCCCAGCCCCAGGAGCAGGCGGCGAAGGTCATCGACGCTGGCCAGCACGACAGGGACGACGGCTTGCAGCAGATCCTCGACGAGGAGCGCAGCCGTGCAAACAGTCACGCCCACGGTTCACCCGTGCCCAGCGCCGCGCCAACGGCGACATACGACGGCCCCGAGTGCGCACGAGCGCGCATGCTCCGCGGCATCGGACATCGCCGCGAGGCGCAGACGTGGGCCCTGACGTGTCTGGCCAAAGGTGGCAACCCCGACTGAAGAAACGCGAGCCCTTGCGCGGATGCCGCGCGCAAGGCATGGTGCGCGCCGTGGGAAAGCACGACAGCCGCAACTCGATGAAAATGAAGCGCCGCAAGGCGCAGGCGAAGAAGAAGGCGCGGCTCAAGCGCCGTTCGAAGGAGCGCAAAGTCCCCGTAGGTCAGGCCAAGAAGGCTCCCGCCCGTCGAGCACCCAAGGCCGCGCCCGTCGCAGCCCCGGCTCCGCCGTCCGAGTCTCCCTAGCGAGGATCGCCAGGCCCGTCGCGCTCGATCAAACGCCTCGAGTGCCGTGCGCGACGACGCCCTAACCGGTGCCTTCGGCCGCGGGCGCTTCGCGGCCGCGCACTTCGAGGCGGTAGCGGCTGTTGATCGTCTCGATGTAGAAGATCTCGCGGCCGGCGATGCGGAGGACGCGTTTCACCGGCGTGGTCACGTATTCGTGCATGCCGTCGGGGAACTCGATCACAACCACAGAACCCTTGCGGGGGGCACGAACGAGCCGTCCGCCCACCGCTCGCGCGCCTTTGCCGAGCTTGCGCAAGACGACGTCCACATCTCTGAACCTAGCATCGTCTCGCCTCCCGTCTACTAGCGGCGGCGTTCGCTCGGGTCCTTTTGCTAGGGAATTGCGCCGCTGGTGGCGGCCCCTATCGTACCCTCTGTCTTACATGTCCTCCGATCGCGTGGGCCCGCCACCCCCGCCACCCATGCCGGGTGACGAGTTCGTGCGTCACGGGGAGCCCAGTAGCCGGGCTGGAGGTTGGATCGAGGTCATTTGTGGCTCGATGTTCAGTGGCAAGACGGAGGAGCTGCTCCGGCGCGTCAAGCGCGCGCGCCTCGCGCGGCAGTCGGTGCTGCTCTTCAAGCCCCGCGTCGACGACCGCTACGATGCCGAGAAGATCGTTTCGCACGAGGGCCTCAACGCGGACGCCGCCGCCGTTGCCGGCGTGGACGAACTCCTTGCCCGGGTCGCGCCGGGCACGCGCGTCGTCTGCATCGACGAGGTGCAGTTCTTCGACGACGCGATCGTCGGCGCGGTCGAGTTGCTCGCACGCGGCGGGGCTCGGGTCATCGTCGCCGGGCTCGACCTCGACTGGCGAGGTCGCCCGTTTGGTCCGATGCCCGCGCTCATGGCGGTGGCCGAGTACGTGACGAAGCTCCACGCCGTGTGCGCGCGCTGCGGGGCGCCGGCGACGCGCTCGCAGCGCCTCGTCGCGGCCGAGGGGCGGCTCTTCGTCGGCGGGGCCGCCGAGTACGAAGCGCGATGCCGGAGCTGCTTCGTCGCGGCGGCGGTGGGGGNNCGGAGAATCTAGCGAGATTGGCCGTGGGTGACGCTCGGGAAGATGCGGTGCTGCGGCTCGTCGGGCGGGGCCTGGTACACGATCGGTTCGCCGAGCAAGCCCACGTCGCCGTCGATGCGTTGCTCGGAGGCGAGCTGCCAGTTGCCGACCTTCTCGCGCCACTCCTGGCGGACGGTGGTGCTGCGGAGCTCTTCGTCGTTCGTTCGGTACCAGGCGAAGCGCACGAAGACGTCCATGTCGTGATCGCCCTTGGGGCGCGAGCCGGCGATCTCCACGTCGGCCAGGCGCACCGTGGTGCCCCAGCCATGGTGATGGGCCGCGTACTCTTCGCGTATCGCCGGATCGAGTCGGTCGACCGAGACCTCGCCGCGCCCGAATCGCGCGTCCATGTTGAACTCTTGCGCGGCTTGCTGCGCCGTCATGACCGGTCCAAGGGGCGAGCTGCACGCAGGCGCGACGAGCGCGAAGGCGAGGGCGATCCGTTGACGCATGCTTCGGGACACCACGGCGCGAGCCGCCGGGCCAAGTTTGCGGCGGCCCATGCGATCGCGAGGGCCCGTCAAAAAGGGACCGCGGCGACGAAATACGACTTGTCGATGCCCCCGCTTGCGAGGCCTCGCGCGTGGCCGAGACGGAACGTGAAGTCGAGCAGGTAGCCGAACGTGACCTCGAACCACAGCTCGCCGCCCACCCCGGTCTTGAACTCCGCCGATGCGGAGTCGTCGAATGCGCTCCCGTAGTCGACGAAGGCCACGCCGCTGATCCGGTTGAAGAAGACGGGCAACGTCGAAGGCCCTCGGTCGATGTTGAGGATCGGGAAGCGATACTCCGCGTTGAAGAGGCCGTAGTACGAGCCGATTAAATACGCCGGCGTGTATCCGCGAAGCTGGAAGCCGCCCTGGACATACGAGTCCTTGACGACGTCGACGATCGAGTAGTCGACGAAGCCGCCCACGTAGAACGGCCCGTCTCCGGCGCGGTTTCCGCCGCTTGCGCCCCCACCCGCGTGGAGCGCGAGCGTGTGGTGCTTCAGCCATGGCATGGTGACGTACCAGGAGACGTCCGCGCTGCCCGCGTAGCCGACGAAGTCGCTGCCGAGCGCCGCCTCGGCGATGTCGACCCCGACGCTCGCGGAGAAGCCGCTCTCGTTGCCGATGCTCCACAGGTACCCCTGCGCGTTGGAGTAGCTCCACCCAAGATGGATGCTGGCCATCACGCCGCGTGTCGTCGGGATGTTGGGCGTGTCGTAGGGGTTCAGGCTCGCGAGCGGGAGCGGGAGGTTGCCCGCGAAGCGCGTGAAGTTGTACCCGAGGTTGAACGACTGCCCGTCGAAGGCCCGCGGCATCGAGTAGCTGACGGAGGTCTGGATGCTGTCGCTCTCCTCGATCCACGTGACCGTGTTGGGGCCGAGGGAGTAGTTGTTCTGCGGCGCGAAATTGCGCGAAACGGACATGTTCATGTCGAACGGCAGGCGCGCGTACGTGTACGAGGCGCTGCCCTCGAGCGTCGGGTGGTCCCACTCGCTCGTCAGGTTGACCGCGATCGAGTGAAAGCCCGCGATGTCGGCCCCCGTAGCGCTGACGGTGGTGGCCTGGCCAAAGTTCCCTGGCGTCGTCTGAAACGTGTACGCGCGGGGAACGAGGGTGTGGAGCGGATTGTACGGGACAATCCGCGCAGCGACGGGGGGCGGATCGGGAGGCGGGGCCGGCCGCGTCTCCTCGTAGGGCAGCGCGTCGAGCCAGCCGTCCGGATCGAGCGGCATCACGAAGAGGTCGTACCCGTCGTGCGTGTAGCCCACGTAAGCGAGCGATTTTCCGTCGGGTGACGGCTCGGGCTGATACGCGCCGTTGATGACGTTGGTGACTTGCTTCAGGCGTCCCGTCGCGACCTCGTAGGCGTAGACGTTCGAGACGCCCGTTCGATCCGAGTGAAAATAGAGCCACCGGCCGTCGGCCGAGTAGACAGGGTCTCCGTCGATCGCTCGATCGTGCGTCACGTCGATGTACGAGCCATCGGTCGTGTCGACGATGCGCACGTCACGATAGCCGCCGTGCTGCCAGGAGCTATACGCGACGTGCCGGCCATCGGGCGCCCATCGTGGAGTGAACGCCTGGTCGAAGGCGGCGCTCGGCACGAGGACGCGCGGGTTTGCGAGCGCGTGGGCGTCCGCCCGATCGCTCGCGGGGACGACGTCCGCGATCATCAGGCTCTGGGTGCCGCGGTGGTTGCTCGTGAACACGACGCGTCGCCCGTCGCGCGATACGTCCGGGTCGAGGGCGCGCCAGCCCGCGCTCCACCGCACGCGCCGCCCATCCATACCGCTCGGGCTCCGCTGGTGCGCCGGGAGCTCGAACAGATCGTCGAAGGAAAAGAGGTTGTCGTAGACGTCGAGCCCGCTGAACGCGCATGCGCCGTCGGGCATGAACGAGAGGCCGCCGGGACCGTTGGTCCGGACCATGAGCTCGCGGTCGCTGTCGCGCGCCCGGACGACGCGACCGCGCGCGTCCCTCGTGAGCGGCAGCGCCCAATGCCCAGGCGACGACTGCGTGTCGTCGACGAAGTAGAGCAGGTCGCCGGCGTGCTCCGGCCACGCGCGCGCCGGGATCCAGCGCGGGTGCTCCACCGTGTTGCCCCCGTGCGTCACGCGGACGCCCTCGCGAAGGCCGCGCGCCCGGATGGCCTCGGCCTGCGCACCGAAGGCCCGCCGCATCGACGAGACCCACGCCCGGAACAGCTCTTCGTAGGTGTGACCCGTCGCCCGCCGGATCGAGCGGTTGATCGCGTACGGAATGAGCTGCTGCCCGTAGTCGTCGATCATGGCGCGGATCGCCTGCTCGCCGAACGTGTCGGCGATCCACTGCATGAAGAACGACCCGTACAGGTACCAGATGTTGCCCTGCGGCCATCGACGGGGGACGTTCGAGAACATGTCGAGGGTGGCGACGCTGTCCTCGAGCACGTCGGCGCGCATCCACATGTTCCACATCGAAGACCGCAGGCGCCCGCCGCTCGTGCGCGCGCTTTCCTCGAAGACCGCGAGCCCTTCGAGCAACCAGTGGGGCTGCACCTGGTTGGGCGCGAAGGTCTTGCCGAGGATCCGGTTGAGGAGCGCGGGGATCCCCCCGATGTGATCCGTGTGCAGGATGTGCGTGTACTCGTGCGTCAGGAGCTCGAGGTACCAGTCGTCGACGTCGCCGAGGGGCGACATGTCGTCGGGGGCCGTGACGTAGAGCGTGATCGCATCGAAGGGCAGCGCCGTCGCCGAGCCGTTCGCGCTGTCGGTCTGGTCGGTGACGACGATCTCGGTCTTGCTGTCGGTGGTCGGTGGCCACCCGACGGCAGGGACGAGGCGTGCGTAGATCGCCTCGGCCAGCGCGCCGAGGTGCTGCGCGACTTCGTCCTCCGTCGAGTAAAACGAGATGCGGAAGTGCTGCGTCTCGAGCGACTTCCACAGCAGCTTGGGGTTGTTGGCCGCGCGCGCGGTCCCCGCCGTCGCGACGAGGGCGGCGATGCACCACGCGAGGAAACCGAGGCGGCGCCCCAAGGCGCGTCAGTGTAGCGACGTCGCGGCGCGCTTACAGGTCGTCGTGGAACATCGGCTCGCGGTTACGCACGTAGCGTTGAACCAGCTGGCGTGCCTCTGGAGTGATCTCCGTGAACTGAGCCCCGAAACCCGGCGGGGCGTCGTTGCCCGCGTCGCTCGGCTCGCGACGCCAGCGGACCACAGCGTTGGCCTCGAACTCATAGCCTCCGGGGAGCGAGACCTTCAGGCGCACCTGGGTGCCGATCTTGGGAACCATATACGTCGAGACGAATNNAGTGTCGAACCCCGCCACCGACGGCTGCGGGGCACGAAGGGGTTGCGCGGCGGCGGCAGGCGGAGGCGCCGCGGCTGGGCGCGGCGGCGCGGCCTGCGCGACGGGTGCGGCTTGCGGAGGCGGTGCAGCCGAGGCGCGCGTGAGAGCGTGCACGCTGCCCAGCGCCCCAGCCACGGCCTCGAGCGCGCCGGCGACGGCGGCGTATTGGGGCGGCTGCGCCTGCAGCGCCATCAACGCCGACTGGACGTTCGCGAGGGCCGACTCCGCGTGAGGCGACACCTGCGCGCCGCCGGATCGCTCGATCTGGTGCAGCGCGCCCATGGCCTGGGCGATTGGGGCAGCGAGATCCAGCAGGTGCTGCGGCACGTTGGGATCGGCCTGAAGAGCATTGAGACCACGAGCCAGCGATACTCGTGCAACTCGCGCAAGCGTAACGGCGTCGGACACGGTTTTTGGGCTCCTCGCTTCCAATCGTACCCGGGGGCGGTGCGCAAGCGAAAGCGAAAACGCGGCGCGGTTTTTCGGCCGGCAGCGCCGGGACGCATGACGGCAACGGCTACACTGTTGCTCCGACGGCCTCACTCACGATCCCTGCCAAGGCATCGGCGTCGAGGATCTCATCGCCCTCTCCGCGCCCTTCGTGGAGCTCGAGCGCAGCATCACCGGCTCGCACCACAGCGATTCCGTCCTTGCGGACGGCGGCCTCGGCCGGCTCCAAAGCGCGAGGAAAATCGGCCGTCTCCCGTACGCAAACGAGCGTCACGATGCGGCCCGCGATCTCGGTCCACGCTCCGGGCCACGGCGCCGCCGCGCGGACGCGCCGCTCGATCCGAGCCGCCGGCCACGACCATGCCACCGCGAGATCCTCGTCGCTTGGCTCGGGTGCCGTCGTGGCAAAGCGCTCGTCTTGGGCGCGGCGCTCGGGAGGTTGCCCGTCGGCGAACGCCCTCACCACGTCGCGAAGCAGGTGCAGACTGGGCCGATCGAGCGCGCGCGCGAGCTGCCACGCGTTCCACAGGGGATCCACGAGAAGGCGTCGCTGTCCGAGGATGGCGCCCGTGTCGTACTCCGCGTCCAGCACATGTGCGGTGACGCCCGTCTCCTTGTCTCCGCCATCGATTGTCCAGAAGTAGGGGTCGGGCCCACGGTGGCGTGGCAGCAGGGAGGGGTGGACGCCGACCGCAGGCGCGATGGCGAGGACCGCCGCTGGCAACTTCGTCGTCCAGAACCAGCTCACGACCACGTCCGGCGCAGCGGCGCGTACTTTCGAGAGCGTGCTCGCGCTCGTCAGGTCGGGCCGCAGGTGCGTGCGCTGGGGGGCGACGCGCGTTGTCAGCCGCCGGAGCCCCGGGGCCTGGCGGCACGCGCCGGCGTAAACGATGCGATGGCCGTCGTGCGCGAGCAGCAGCGCCCCGAGCGGGAGCCCGAAATACGCGATTCGCGCCGCTGTCTGCACGCCCGATCGCCGTGCGCTATCCGCGCGCGGCCTTCTCCCGGTGCCCGCTCGTGCCCACCCGTCGCGCCAGCTCCGCGAGCACCCGGCGCAGCGGGATGGAGCGCCATCTTAGCCCCACGAGCACGTGGTACAGCACATCCGCCGCCTCCGACACGACGCGGTCGTCGGTCTCGGCCTCGACCGCGAGCGCCAGCTCGTCGGCCTCTTCGCGGATCTTCGCGCCGATGCGGGGCGCGCCCGCATCGTAGAGGCTCTTCGTGTAGCTGGCCTGGCCCGTCGCGTGCTTGCGTGACTCGAGGGTGCGTTCGAGCTTGTCGAGGATCGTCTGCGCCACGCCTTCTGCATCGGACGGCTGCCGGATCGTCTCACCCTCGAGCACCTGGAAGAAGCAACTCGCCGCCCCCGTGTGGCACGAGGGGCCTTGCGGCTCGGACGAATAGATCAGGCAGTCACCGTCGCAGTCGACCAGCACGCGACGTACCACGATCGCGTTGCCGCTCGTCCGGCCCTTCTCCCAAAGCTCTCCGCGCGATCGGCTGAAGAACGTGGCGCGGCCAGTCTCGATCGTGGCGCGCACGGCCGCCTCCGTCGCGAACGCCACCATGCGGATTTCGCCCGTGAGATCGTCGTGCACCACCACCGGCACGAGGCCGTTCGCATCGAACTTGATCGGGAGATCCGACATGGCGGCCATGGCTATACCATCGCGCTCGCGCCTGCGCCGCGCTAGGGAGCGTATGCGATGACGTCGTCGTCGCGCCCCGCCGGCTCGCCGGCGCGCCCGCGTTGCGAGCTCGCGTTCGCGACACCGCGCAAGCTTCCGCACGCGCGCGAGCTCCGAGGTCGCGTGGTCGTGCTCGACGTGGCGTTCGCGTCGGACGCCTCGGGCGGAGGCTTCGCGAAGATCACGCTGCCGTTCATCGAGCAGCTCGGACCGCGCCTCGTCGGCTGGGTCGATCACCACGACCACGTGATGCACGAGCGCTACCGGGGCGACCCCCGCTTCGTCCTCGCCACCAAGGCGGAGCACGGTGCGTGCCCGGAGATGGTCACCCCGGATGTCGTGGAGCGCATCGGCCCCGTCGACACGATCGTCTGCCACACCGACTTCGACGGCCTTTGCAGCGCCGCCAAGTGGCTGCGCGGCGGCCGCGAGCCCTACCCCGGAGCAGACGACGACGCCCGCGCCATCGACACCCGCACCTCGACGCCGGGGCCCATTGGACACCGGTTCGATCGCGCCCTGCGCGCGCGCCCTCGCGACACGGCGCTCTTCGGCCTGGTGGTCCGCCACCTCACGACGGGGCTCGATGACACGTCGCTGTGGGAGCCCGTCGACCACGCCGCTGCGGAGCTCGCACCTTTCGAAGACGTCGCCAGGCGGATCGCCGAGCACTACCGCGTCATCGCGCTAGGGCCCTCGGAGGTCGTAGCGCCGGCGCTCCGCTCGCTGTCCTTCGTCGACGCGACGACGCAGCACGGCCGGTACGACAAGACGCTGCTGCTCCTGATCGGCCAGGAGCGGGCGAGCCTCGCGCTCGTGGTCGACCTCGACACGGCGACGCTCGCTGCCCGTTACGACAGCGGGATGAACTTCCTCGACGCGCTGGGGTTGTCGGGCGGCATGCCCACGCTCGTCTCGATACCGAAGAAACGACTCCCTGACGCCCTTCGGCGCCTCGGTGCCGCGGACGCGGACGTCATATCCACGGAGTGAGCGCATTTCCGGCGGGGACCTCGAACCGAATCCGGTGGGGAGCTCNNGGTCGCTCCCCTCGACCACGACGTGGCTATTTTCCTTTCTGCAATCTCGCAGCAACTGCTCGATTCGCTTCGACTTCGGATTGACCGGGTCGCGCGCGGCGTGCTAGGTGCATTTCAAGTTTGAAACGATCCGCTCGGCGTTCGCGCCCGGGTCTTGCCCGGCGGGAATGGGCGTGAGGCGGTCGTTCGCTCGGACGCGCGGAGGGTGGGTGCATTCATGGCGGCCAAGATCTGGAATACGCAGCAGAAAGTCGTCGAGGAGGTCTTCTTTCAAAACGAAGCCGTCTCCCTCTGCCTTCTCATCAACCGCCGCGTTCGCACGATGCGAATCATCGATTTTCGCGCAGGCCCTACAAGCGCCAAGCGCCTTTTCGTACTGTCGCTTGCCCAGCGAGAAGGTGTGGAAAAGGCGTATACGCTCGTCGAGCGCGACGAAGTACAGACATGGATAAAGCTCGGCTTCGCCAAGGAAGGCACCATCCCCGGCTTCTACAAGCGCAGTGATGCGTTCCTCCTCGGCTGCTCCATTCGTGCCCCGGGGCGCCAGGTACCTGCCGGCATCTCGGAGAAGGGCGACGACGCGGACGACGCCCCGTTCGAGAGCGAGACGCGGATCGCCGCGGTGAAGCCTTCGGGCACGGCCCCGATTTCGCCAAGCCAAGAGCTGATGGAGCGGACCGTCGCCACGGCGAAGCGCGAAGTGAAAGACCCGACGGACCCGATCCCGCAGGCGCGCATCGCACCCGTGAGCGAGGCCGACGCTCGACGGGCTGCCGTCGCGGCGCAGCGGAGCGGGCGCGCGCTGACGGCGTTCGAGCCGTTCGGTCGCGACGTGGCGCGCCGCTTCTTCATGGCCACCGCCCGCGGCGGCTTCGAGCTTCACGCCTCCACGGAGGCGCAAGGTTGCTTTGGCAACGCGTTCCTCGAACTGCTCGTCGCCCCGCGCACCCCGGCCGAGCGCGTCGGGACGGCCGCCGCGGTGAAGGCCCTCGGCGAGAAACTGCAGGCCGAAGGGGTGGTCACGAGCTTCGCCCTCACGCCGAGCGATGACGTCGCGCTTGCCGCCGCGTTCCTGCACGGTGGATTCCGCAGGACGGGTCTCCTGCTCGGTCACCTGCTGGTCGGTAGCCAACGCAAGGACGCGATCGTGTGGTCGCGCAAGCTCGCCAACCCCGTCGAAGACGCATAGACCGAGATCCTTTCCGTGCGGCGCTAGCGGGCGCTAGTATGGCCGGGGCCACGACGCGCATGCCCCCCAACGCCGAGCAGTCTCACGGCCCTCCGAAGGACGTCGGCGAAGGTGTTGTTGTGGCGGGGATGGATCGCATCCAGGAGATTCTCGAGCGCGAAGGGCGGCTCGCGAACGATCTCGTGCGCCGCCCGCACGCCGCGCTCGTCGCGATCTGGCGGACCATCGTCGCGCCGAGCGGGCGCATGCAGGAGCGGATCTCCGTCATCTTCGCGCCCGCCGTCGTTTGGGATCGCGCGCGCGAGCTGCTCGCGCCGTTCGCCGAGAGGATGGCGCAGGGACTCTGTCTCCTGGTGATCGTCGGACGGCCCCAATCGCCCGGGCTCGGAGAAGCCGTCGGTCTCGGCGTCGCGAGCGTCGTCCCCGCCGATGCCAACGGCGACGACATGTACCTCGCGGCGTACCGAGCGTTCGAGCTGCTGGAGACGAAAGGCCGCGCCGAGGCCCGCGGTCGGTGGCTGCGGCGCTACCGGTACGAGCTCGGCGAGCTCCTGACGATCGCCCGCGCGATGACGACCGTGCGCGACGTCGACAAGCTCCTCGGCGTCATCCTGGAGAAGAGCCGCTTCGTCACCGGCGCGGACGCCGGCAGCATCTACATCCTCGAGCCGCATGCCGACGCGCCCGTCCTGCGGTTCAAGCTGACGCAGAACGACAGCGTGAGCTTCGATTCGCGCGAGTTCACGATGCCGCTCAGCGATCGCTCCGTGGCCGGCAGCGCGGCGCTGAGCAAGACGACGTTCAGCATCCCCGACGTGTACGTCTTGCCCGAGGGATCGACGTTCCGCTTCGACCCGAGCTTCGACCGGCGCACTGGGTACGTGACCCGCTCGATGCTCGTCGCGCCCCTCATCAGCCAGCGCGACGAGGTGATCGGCGTCATTCAGCTCATCAACAAGAAGCGCGATCCGAACCAAAAGCTCCTGACGAAGGCCGACGTCGACCAGCACGTCATCGCGTTCGACGAGAGGAGCGAGGAGCTCCTCGGCATGCTCGCCGCGCAGGCGGGAGTGTCGCTCGAGACGGCGATGCTCTACGACGAGATCCGCAAGCTCTTCGAGGGATTCGTCAAGGCGAGCGTCGAGGCGATCGAGTCACGCGACCCGACGACGAGCGGCCATTCGCGGCGCGTGGCCGAGCTCACGGTGACGCTCGCGAAGGTCGTCGACGCGGAGACGACGGGCCCCTATGCGTCGGCGTTCTTTCGCTCCGAGGACCTGCGCGAGCTGGAGTACGCCAGCCTTCTGCACGACTTCGGGAAGATCGGCGTCCGGGAGAAGATCCTCGTCAAGGCGAAGAAGCTCTACGACGAGCGCCTCGATCTCGTTCGTTCTCGATTCGACTTCGTGGCCCAGTCCATCGAGACCGAGCTCCTTGCCGAGAAAGTGCGCCTGCTCGAGCGGGGCGGGCCTCGGGACGCGATCGACACTCTCGAGGCCGAGCGCCTCCGGCGGCGGACCGAGCTCGACGCGGCATGGGACGCGGTCTGCGCGGCGAACGAGCCTACGGTCCTGTCGAGCGGCGACTTCGAGCGCATCGAGGCGCTGGCCCACCGGACCTTCGTCGACTTGCGAGGGCGCGTGCAGCCGCTGCTCGCCGAAGAGGAAGTGGCGTGCCTCAAGGTGAGCCGCGGGTCGCTGACGCCTCAGGAGTTCGACGAGATCCGCTCGCACGTGTCGCACACGTTCCGCTTCCTCTCGCAGATCCCCTGGGGCAAGTCCCTGCGTCGCGTGCCGATCATCGCCGGCGCGCACCACGAGCGCCTCAACGGCACGGGGTACCCCAATCGCCTGCTCGCGGAGGAGATCCCGGTGCAGTCGAAGATGATGAGCGTCGCGGACATCTACGACGCCCTGACGGCGAGCGACCGACCGTACAAGAAGGCGATGCCCCTCGACCGGGCGCTGGACATCCTCGACTTCAGCGTCAAGGACGGCCACCTCGACGCGGAGCTCGTGCGGATCTTCAAGGAGGCGCGGATCTGGGAGCGAGCGCACGCTCTATGACGTCGCGGACGCTGCGAAGCGTCCGGACGCCGTCGAGCGCCACGCCGGGCGCGCCCAGCGTCTCGTCGACGGCGAGGCCCGGGTCGTCGCCGGCCGCGATTCGGCGCTCGAGGCTCGCGAGCGCGTCGCGGGAGACGAGCAGATCGCCTCCGACGCGAAACGTGCCCCGTGCGTCGGGGCCCGCGGCGACGATGCCGATGGCCTCCTCGAACGTGGCGGCCCAAGGGGGGTCGAGTCCACCGTCATCCGGAGGCTCATTCTGGGCGAACGGCGCGGCACCGTCGGCCATCGTGGCCTCCGCCGCCCCGCTCGCGGCCAGGTAGGCCTCGACGATAGCGTCCGCGATCCGTGTCGGATCGACCGGGCCCCCGGCGAGCTCCTCGAGGGTCGCTGGCAGCTTGCCGCGGAACACCGCACGGGGCGCGAGGGTAAAGGGGGTTCGCACGGCGACGAATGCTTCGAAGAGCGTGCGCCGCGACGAAGCGTCGTGCGCGAAGCCGACCCACGCGACCGGACGGTGGAGCAGGTCCACCCAGTCGCCGCCGAAGAAGTGCGCCTGTGCGCGTGCGCCCGCTGGAGAAGCCGACCTGGTGAGCGCTTGCAGGAGCGGGCGGACGTACCGGTTGACGATGCGCCTCTCGTCGCTCGAAACGATGGCGCCAGGGTGTGCAAGGGCGAGCGCCACGTGCACTGTTCCTTGGCCCAGGGTGACCGACGGGCCGCCCGACCCACGCCGTGCCGCATGTGGGTCACCGATGACGGGCGACGGCGGAGGCTGCGGCCCGCGCTGAAACGCCCCCAAGAGGACAGCCGGATCGCGCGAAACGGCGACCCAGAGCTCCCCCGGATGCACCAAGGCGCGGTCGAGCGCCGCTCGGCTATGGCCGGCGATTTCGTCCGCGCCCCGCCATCCCGCCCGGATGACGCCAAGAACATGTGCCATCGCGGACGCCTCGCGGTTGGTTGACGGTCCAAAGCGTAAACCCGCCAAAGGCGCACCTTTACGGAAATCGGGCCTCCCGCTAGAACATTGGGTCTATCCGTTGCGCGTCTTCGCGCACTCCCGAACACGCCGAGGCCTCGAATGGTCAACCCGCAGATGGTGATGTACGAGGAGGAGTTCAATCTCATCCAGACCGTCGTCGACCGTCTGGTACGCGATGCGAACGCCAAGGTCGTCTTCATCGTCGACAAGAACGGGCAGCTCATCGCTGCCTCGGGCGACATCGACAACGTCGACACCACGAGCCTCGCCTCGCTGACCGCCGGCAACATCGCCGCCACGGGCGGGATGGCCAAGCTGCTCAAGGAGCAGGAGTTCGCCACCCAGTTTCACGAGGGGGAGAAGGCGAACATCCACATTCAGCTGGTGGGCAACCGCGTCATCCTCGTCGTCATCTTCGACTCGAAGTCTTCGCTGGGTCTCGTGCGCCTGCGCGTGAAGAAGGCCAGCGAGGAGTTGAACCATGTCTTCGAATCGCTCTTGAAGAAGGTCGCGGAGCCGGGGGCCGACTCGCCTTTCTCCGAGATCAGCGACGAAGACATCGACAACCTGTTCAACGACTGACGGTCGAGGGCCAATGACCGAAGCCACCCCAAATTCGCCTACGCCCTGCGCCCAAGGTTGCCGATGAGCTTCATCAACTACATGGCCCGGGAGATCAACTGCAAGCTCGTCTATTACGGGCCCGGTCTCTGCGGCAAGACGACGAACCTCCAGTACATCTACGAACGCACGAACCCCGATCACAAGGGGAAGATGATCAGCCTCGCGACGGAGACGGAGCGCACCCTCTTCTTCGACTTCTTGCCGCTGTCGCTCGGCGAGATTCGCGGCTTCAAGACGCGTTTTCACCTGTACACGGTGCCCGGCCAGGTCTTCTACGACGCCAGCCGCAAGCTNNCAGTACAACAAGCGCGATCTGCCCAACGTCGCCGCGTCGGACGAGCTCCGCCAGATGCTCAACAAGAGCAACGTCCCGGACTTCGACGCGGTCGCGCGCACCGGCGTCGGCGTGTTCGACACCCTGAAGGCAGTCGCAAAGCTCGTGCTCACGGAGTTGAGGAAGGGCAGCGGGGGATAGCGGGGCAGGCGCGAGCGCGAGCGCACACGCGGGCGCGAGC
>PLIR01000434.1 GCA_003139415.1 Myxococcales bacterium
ATCGAGACGATCAACAAGCTCATTCGCACGAGCCGCTATCTCGTTCAGGAGTACGGCCGCGAGCCCACGCCCGAAGAGATCGCGGAGAAGATGGAGCTGCCGCTCGACAAGGTGCGCAAGGTCCTCAAGATCGCCAAGGAGCCGATCAGCCTCGAGACCCCCATCGGCGAAGAGGAAGATTCGCACCTCGGCGATTTCATCGAAGACAAGAGCGTCGTGTCCCCGGCCGAGGCGGTCATCAACATGAACCTCGCCGAACAGACGCGCAAAGTCCTGAAGACCCTGACCCCGCGCGAGGAGAAGGTGCTCCGGATGCGCTTCGGCATCGGCGAGAAGAGCGACCACACCCTGGAAGAGGTGGGTCAAGACTTCGAAGTGACGCGCGAGCGGATCCGTCAGATCGAGGCGAAAGCTTTGCGCAAGCTGCGCCATCCCTCTCGAAGCAAGCAGCTCAAGAGCTTCATCGAAAGCTGAGGCGGAACGGGAGGGCGTAGGCCCCCCACGAGGTCCGTCGATGCTCGGTACGCGGCGGCGAGCGGTTCGGCGGCTGGAGCGGGGGGGGGTCGTCCTGGCCGTGCTGGCCGGTTGCGTCGCCGGGTGCGACCGCGGATGCAGCGAGTCTTGGGTCGGTCGCGCGATCGCGGGTCGCGGGGCCGGGCCGCAGGGGCTTGGCGAGACGCCCTTCGACGCGATGGACTGCCCTGACGGGCTGGCGCGTTGCGAGGAGGGGGTCGTCTCGGTGTCGCGCCTCGCGACGATCCCGGTGCCTTGCCACGGGCCTGCCGAGGCGTGCCAGTGTCCTTGGGAGCGGGTCGCCGACTGTCCTGGAGCATGCGCGGCGGACGGCCTCGAAGTCGTCATCGATCGAGCGGCGGCTACGGCTCAGCTCTGCGCGTCGCAGGCGCCCGCGTCCTTCGTCCGTCCCTCCGCCGTCCCCGTCCCAAGTCCGACACCTTGCGAGGAAGGCGAACGGTTCGAGTGCTCCGGCAGCTCCGTCGTCGAGTGTTCATCGAGCTCCATCGCCGGCGTCTGCCTGCACGGGTGCCTGCGCGACGGCGGCTCCATCGACGACGATGGCGTCAGCCGCGTAGCCGCGTTCGCGATCTTGTGTTCGCGGTGATGCGCACGCGCCTTCTCTGATCGGCGCGACGCTGTCGGGCCCTCGCGTGCGCAAAGTTCGCCGAGCGCCAACGCTGTCAGCGCAAGAAAGGTGACTACATCCACCGACGTCCGTTAGCGTGCGCTCGACAACAGACGTTTCAAAGTGGCTGTCCGCGGCATCGGTGAATCCGTTGCCGGATCCCGTCGCCGTACTTATTTGAGTCCAAGGGTCGACGGATCGCGAATTGCTTAACGCATAGAAGGTCGACTTAAGACGAGCAGCAAAACGATTGGGGCCGAGCGGTTGGCGGCCACTCTCATCGACGCAGTGTGGCGGCCCCCCCAGGCCATGGCGCAACGAGTCGCGCCGCCCGGGAACGAGTGCCGCGAAGAAAGGTGCGCGCCCCGCGTCGGCGCGCGGGGATAGATCCATGTTCTGCAGGCGAGTGATTCTTCGAGTCGGATGGTGCCTGACGCTCCTGGCGATCGTCACCGTGACCGCGGGCTCGCGCGCGGCGCCGCCCGCGTCTTCGGCGGTCGAATCCATGGGCGATCCGCTCCCGCGGGCCGAACGGCTCGAACTCCTTCCGCGCCTGGCGATCCATGACGCGGCGCTCTTTGGCAGCTTCATACGACCGGGAACCGCCTCCGATGCACTCCCCAGCGAAGACGCCTGTCCGCCAGACATGGTCGAGGTGGAAGGCGAGTACTGCCCCCTCATCGAACAGAGATGCCTGCGCTGGGTCGATTCAGCGACGAAGCTTCAATGCGCCGAGTTCGAGAAGACGCCAAGGTCGACTCATTGCCCGCTAAAGACTCAGCACAAGCACTTTTGCATCGATCGCTATGAGTGGCCGAACAAGCTTGGCGCGATGCCCACGTTCATGGCGAGCTGGAAGGAAGCCAAGGCTTCGTGCGAAGGCGTTGGCAAGCGTCTTTGCGGCGACACCGAGTGGACGCTCGCGTGCGAGGGACCAGAGAGGCAGCCGTATCCGTACGGCGACGGCTACGCGCGCGACGCCCAGGCCTGCAACGTCGACAAGCCGTACGTGTGGCCCCGCCCGGAGCGCATCTACAACGTGCAGACCGAGGACGACGAGCTGTCTCGCCTCGATCAGCGCGAGCCCAGCGGGACGCGCCCCGCGTGCGTGAGCCCCTACGGCGTGCACGACATGGTCGGCAACGTCGACGAGTGGGTGCTCAACGTCTCGCAGTTCGGGCGGCCGCACCTGAGCGGCTTGAAGGGCGGATACTGGGGTCCCGTGCGCACGCGCTGCCGCCCCATGACCACCGGCCATGACGAGACCTTCCGCTACTACCAGACGGGCTTTCGCTGCTGCGATGCGGCCCGCGCGATCGAGATCGGCGACGCGCCGCTGGCGACCTTGTAGAGCGGCCGCCCCGATCGCCGTTACCGGCGCTCGTTCACTCGTCGCGCTCGGGCGGCGAGCCCCCATCCGGGGGGGCTTCCGGGGACGTCGGCTCCCGCCTTGGTGCCGGCGGATCGCCGTACTCGCGCCGCATCTTCGAGGCGAGGGCGTCGAGAATCACCTGCTCGTGGTAGTGCGGCATCTGGGGCAGCTGCACGAGGACGCTGACGCCGTTGTCCTGGCCACGGCCGCGCACGAGCTCGAGGGAACCAGCCGTCGGCTTGCCGCTCTCGGGGGACGCGTATTCGAACAGCAGGTAGCCGCTCGCCTCGTCTTTCTCGGAGATCTTCCAGCCGTTGTCGACGCGCACCAGCCGCAGGGCGGCATTCCACGTGCGCTCGTAGCCGTAGGGCGAGTCGTACGTCGACTTGGCGTCGGCCCAGGGAGCCGTGGCGACGGCGGCGACTGCGACGATGATCCCGCACACGGCGCCCAGCAGCGCCGCCTTGGAGGCACCCCAACCCATGGCTAGAGCGCTTATCGAAGTCGCGGTCTGGTGGCCAAGTTTGTGGCCCGCGTCGTCACTCCCGCGTCGTCACTAGAGCAGCCTATGCGTCGGAGGGCGCGGGCACGGGGGCGTCGCCGGCAATCCCGGTCGCTTCCAGCGCGGCCACGCCGTCGCGGTCGAACCAGAAGGCGATCGCGCCGAAGAGTAGCTGGCAAACCACCTGGCACGCGTAGAGGAGAAACACGTAGGCCGCCCCGGCCCCGACGACGACGTTCGTGGGGTAGAACATCGTCATCGCCGCGTAGATGCCTGCCTGGAAGACGCCCAACATGCCGGGCGGGCCCGGGATGAAGATGGCGCAGCTCAACATGCCCATCATCGCGCACGCCTCGCCGAACGTGGCCGCCGAGCCGTCGGCGTGTACCACGCCGCATCCCCAGGCCAGAAACCACATGCCGAGGACGTTGATGCCCCAGTAGAGCGTCGTCTCCAGCATGAACCCGAGCGCGTCACGTCCGCGGCTGAAAAGGTGCAATCCATCCGCGAACTTCTCCGCCATCGTTGCAAGGCGTTCGGCAAGGCTGGGCGACACCTTGCCCAACACGGCAAGTGTCGTGCGGTGGGCCCACGACCTCGCGAAGTAAAAGACGGCGATCGTGGCGAAGGCGGTGCCGAACAGGCCGAGCATCGCGTACCCGCTCATCCGCACGTGCGCGACGGTCACCGGGATCCCGACGACGCGGTCGGGGAGCGGATGAACGGTGGGCACGAACAGCAGAGCCAGGGCGAGCACGATGCTCACGTAGAGGCCATCGATGACCCGCTCGGCGACGACAGAACTCGTGGCCGCGGTGAGGGAGATGGACTTACCACCCAACCTCCCAGGACTCCGGATGAGATACGGGCGAACGAACTCGCCGATCCGGAAGGGCATGAGCAGGATGGCCGCGAAGCCGATGCACGAGACCACGACGACCCGCTTGCGCGAGAGCTCGGCGATGGGCCGAAGGAGCAGGCGCCACCGGACCGAGCGAAACCAGGTCACCACCACGAGCGACGCCACGTAGACGGCCACGGTCCAGACGCGCACGTGGTCGAAGTCGCCCCCCTCGGGCAAGAGCTTCAGCCCACCCTTGTGGACCGTGGCGACGATCCCGCACGTAATGACGGCCGAGGCGCCGAGCTTGAACCCGTATCGCCTAAGAAAGCCGTTTCCTGCCGAAGGCTTGGCCGCCTTCGTGCCGCGGATCGCTGCGTCGCTCACGTGCGCCATGGCCTATAGCATGCGATGCGCGGAGGGAAGGCCCTTCTAGGGCTCAAACGCTCCAGTAACGGAGGCGCGGGGTGACCTGGTTCGGATCGAGCACGCTCTTCACGTCGACGAGCACTCCACCATCGCGAACCATCGAGGCGATGGCGCCTGGCTCGAGCGCGGACAGGTACCACCGATGGGGTACGGCCAGCACGAGCGCGTCGAGAAGCGACATCTCCTCCAAGGCCACCACCGTCAGGCCGTACTTGCGCAGGGCGTCCTTCGGGTCGGCGACCGGGTCGTGCACCGCGGGCTCGATCCCGAACTGCCGCAGCTCGCGCACGATGTCCGGGACCTTGCTGTTGCGGATGTCGTTGCAGTTTTCCTTGAATGCAAGCCCCAGGATCCCGACTCGCGCGCCCTTGACCGTGATGTCCGCGTCGAGCAGGAGCTTCACGACGCGCTGCGCGATGTACGGGCCCATGTTGTTGTTGATGCGGCGGCCGGCGAGGATCACCTCGGGCTGGTAGCCGAGCAGCTGCGCCTTCGTCGTCAGGTAGTAAGGGTCGACGCCGACGCAGTGGCCGCCGACGAGCCCGGGGCGGAACGGGATGAAGTTCCACTTCGTCGCCGCGGCCGCGAGCACGTCGGACGTCCGGATTCCCATGCGGTCGAAAATGATGGCGAGCTCGTTCATGAGCGCGATGTTGAGGTCGCGCTGGGTATTCTCGATGACCTTGGCCGCCTCGGCGACCTTGATGCTGGGGGCGCGGTGGACGCCCGCGTCGACGATCGCGGAGTACGCGGCGGCGATGCGGTCCAGCGTGGGCGCGTCCTGGCCGCTGACGACCTTGGTGATGCGCTCGAGGGTATGCTCCTTGTCGCCCGGGTTGATGCGCTCCGGGGAGTACCCGACGGTGAAATCAACGCCCCGCCGCAGGCCGCTCGACCGCTCGAGCAGTGGGCCGCAGATCTCCTCGGTGACGCCGGGATAGACCGTCGACTCGTAGACGACGATGGCCCCCGCGGCGAGCACACGGCCCACGGTCTCGGTCGCCCGCTCGACCTGCGAGAGGTCCGGGACGTTGTTCGCATCGACCGGCGTCGGCACCGCGACGATGAACAGCGTGCAGCCGCGTAAGTCGACCGCGTCGGCCGTGACCGTCAGGGCCGTCGTGCGCAGGGTGCCTGACGGCTCTTCGCCGTTCTTGTCGGTCCCGCGGCGCAGCTCTTCGACGCGCTCCGCGTCGACGTCGAAGCCGACGGTGCCCGGAAAGCGCCGGGCGAACGCCAGCGCGACGGGAAGCCCGACGTAGCCGAGGCCGAGGACGCCTATGCGCTCGGACATCGCCGCGGCACCTTGCTCACGTCGCTCCGGGACTACCGAGGATCCCGAGCGGTCCGGCCGACAGCAGCCGCTTGCACTCGGCCGCCCCGACGCCGCGCTCGAGCTGCTCGATGGCGCGGACCACCACGTCGACGTCCGACGGCCGGTGCGCGTCGGAGCACGCGGCCTCATAGGCTTCGCTCTCCAGCAGCTTCTCCGCGGCGCGCTGGGCGGAGCGCCCATACTTTCCGACGAGCGCGCAGACGTCGAGCAGGAGATGGGCCCCTGCGTCGAGGAGGGGATCGAGGCACGAGTCGTCTTTCCAGACCGGCTCGTATCGCTCGGGGTGTGCGAGCACCGGGACGAGGCCCGCGCGTGTCACGTCGAAAAAACGCTCGGCCAGCCGCACCGGCAAGGCCCCCCGACCCAGCTCGACGAGGACAGCGCGGCCGCCGGGGTAGGGGACCGCTTGCCCCTTGAGGAGCCGCCCGAACACGACGTCATCGAAGAAATGCTCGCTCGACAGATGCACGACGGGCAGCCGCCCCGCGGCCGACAGCGTCGGCTTCATCGCGTCGAAGGCGCGCTGCAGGGCCGGCCGGTCGTTGTCGAACATGCCCGGGCGCATGTGCGGCGTCGCCACCACCGTGTCGAATCCAGCCTGGTGAAGGCCCCGCAGCATCGCCAGGCTCTCGTCGCCGTTTCGGGCTCCGTCGTCGATCCCGGCCACCCAGTGGCAATGCAAATCGACGTAGCCCCGCACGCTACGCCTCGGTTAGCACGCCCGGCCGCCTCAGGCCCAGCGGAGCAGCGTCGTTTCGTAGGGGTGGGTCATCCCTTCGTTGTACGGCAGGACGCGGACGGCGAACGCGTGGGCGCCGCTGTCCGACGTCGCGATCTTCCCGGAGTAGTTCCACGTATGCGCGCCGTCGGTGCCGGCCGGGGAGACCCCGCTGCCCGCCCCAGCGGCCTTCGGCTCGAGCGACATGCGCACGATGCTCCCGGTCGTGATGTCGGAGCCGCCGCTCGTCGGGCCATGGTAAAGCTCCACCGCCACGTCGTCCGGCGTGAGCGGACCGAGGTCGACCACCGCCGACACCCGCACCGGGTCACCGACGGCGACCTCCTCGTTCGACTCGAGGCGAACGTCCTTGACCGCGACGAGCGGCCACGCGCTGCGCACCTTCTCCTTCCAGGCCGTGAGGGCCTTGGCGGCTGCGAGGTCGGACTGGGTGAGCTTGTACTCGAGCTTGATGGCGGGCACGTAAAAGCGCTTCGCGTACTCGCGCACCATGCGCGACGTGTTGAACATCGGCACGAGCTTGCCGATGCAGCTCTTCATGCGCCGGATCCACCCGCGCGGCATGCGGTCCATCCCACCACGCGCAAAAAAGAGCGGCACGACCTCGCGCTCGAGGACGTCGTAGAGCAGCTCGGCGTCGCGCGCGTCGCCGCTCGCGTCGGGGTACTCCTCGCCGCGGCCGATGGCCCAGCCGATCTCGCGCCCGTGGGCGTCCCAAGCCTCGACGAACCAGCCGTCGAGGATGCTCAGGTTGAGGGCGCCGTTGGACGCCGCTTTCATGCCGCTCGTGCCGCTCGCCTCGAGCGGGCGACGCGGCGTATTGAGCCACACATCGACGCCGCTCACCATCGCGCGCGCGATCCGCATGTCGTAGTCTTCGAGGAAGACCACCCGGCCGCGCAGACCCGCGTCGCGGCTGGCGTGAATGATCGACCGAATGAGCTCCTTGCCTCCGCGGTCCTGCGGGTGCGCCTTGCCGGCGAAGACGAGCTGCACCGGCCGCTCGGGGTGCATGAGCAGGCGACGCACGCGCTCGACGTCGGTAAAGAGCAACGCGGCCCGCTTGTAGGTGGCAAAGCGCCGCGCGAAGCCGATCGTCAGCGCGTTCGGATCGAGGACCTCGTCGGTGAGGTCGATCTCTTCGCGCCCGGCCCCGCGCCGCTCGGCCGCGTCGTGCAACCACCGGCGGGCGTGCTGCACGAGGCGGTGGCGACGGTGTTCGTGCACCTGCCACAGCTCCGTGTCGGGGATCTCGCTCACGCGCGCCCAGAGCTCGGGATCGTCGCAGTGCTCGGCCCAGCGCGGGCCGAGATAGCGCGTGAAGAGCTCACCGATCTCGTCGGCCACCCACGAGGGCGTGTGCACGCCGTTGGTGATCGACTCGATGGGGATCTCGTGCGTGGGCAGCCCCGGCCAGAGCCCGCGCCACATCTTGCGCGCGACCTCGCCGTGCAGGGCGCTGACGCCGTTGTAGTGGTCCGACGCGCGCATCGCGAGCACGGGCATCGAGAAGTTGGCGTTCTTGTCGGCCGTGTCGATGCGGCCGAGGGCGAGCATGTCGTCGTCGGAGAGACCGAGGGCGGCGCGGTACGGCTCCAGGTAGCGGCGCACGAGGTCGGGGTTGAACGCGTCGTTGCCGGCGGGCACGGGGGTGTGCGTCGTGAAGACGTTGCCCGCGCTGTTCGCCTCGCTCGCCACGGCAAACGAGACGCCACGCTCGCGCATCACCCGCCCGATGCGCTCGATCGCGAGAAACGCGGAGTGTCCCTCGTTCATGTGACAGACCGTCGGCGAGAGACCCAACGCCGCGAGCGCGTGCATGCCGCCGATGCCGAGCATGATCTCCTGCCGCACCCGAAACTGCTGGTCGCCGCCGTAGAGGGGGCCGGTGATCGCCCGGTCCGCGGGCGCGTTCTCGGGCAGATTGGCGTCGAGGAGAAACAGCGGGACCCGCCCTACCTGCACCTTCCAGAGCTGCGCGCGGACGACGCCGTCGGGGTAGCGCACGTCGATGACGAGCCGCTTGCCCGCGTCGTCGAGCACGGGCTGGACCGGCATGCGGTGCCAGTCGTTGATGGGGTAGCGTTCGTCCTGCCACCCGTCGGCGTTGAGCACCTGGCGAAAGTATCCTTCGGCGTAGAAGAGGCCGACGCCAACCAGCGGGATGTCCAGGTCGGAGGCGCTCTTGACGTGATCGCCGGCGAGCACGCCGAGGCCGCCCGAGTAGATCGGCAGGCACTCGTGGATCCCGTACTCCATCGAGAAGTAGGCGATCTTCGCGCCGGCCGCCTCGGGGAACGAGCGCGCGAACCACCCCTCGCGTTGCATGTAGCGTTGCAGCGTCTGCCACGCGGCTTCGAGCTGACCCGTGAAGGCGTCGTCGCCCGCCGCCTCTTCGAGGCGTGCCTGATCGACGCGCGACAAGAGCTCGATCGGGTTGCCGCGCACGGCGCGCCACAAGTCCGGATCGAGCCGGGCAAACAAATCCTGCGCCATGGGCGTCCAGGACCACGAGAGGTTGTACGAGAGCTCTCGGAGTCGCTCGAGAGCCGGCGGAAGGCGGGGAATGACCGTGTAACGTCTCAGCGTCACCATGGGCGCCGAGCATACTCAATTCGAGTGCGCGCGAAGTGGGTCCTATGGACCTTGACGTGACGATTCGTACGAAACGCGCTTCTATCAACCCCCCATGGCACGCCTTCGTATTCCGGCGGGTGCGTTCGTTCTCGTCAAGGAGGTGGCGCGGCACCTGCTTCGGCGTCCCGTCGTGGGCATCGCTGCCGCGGCGCGCACCGCCGACGGGCGCTGGCTGCTGGTTCGCCGTGCGGATATCGGCAAATGGGCTCTTCCTGGTGGGACTTTGGAGTGGGGCGAAACACTACGGACATCGATCGTGCGCGAGCTTGCAGAGGAAGCCGGGGTCGAGCGATGCAGCGTCGGCCGCCTGGTCGGCGTGTACTCACGGCCTGATCGGGATCCGCGGATGCACGGTGTGACGGTCGTCGTCGAATGCGCGATCGATCCTCCGACACGCGAGCCCGACAACCCGCTCGAGATCCTCGAGGCGCGGTTGTTTCGCGCGGCCGATCTTCCGATGGACCTCGCGATGGGCATGCGCGACATGCTCGATGCCGCGCTGCTTGGCGGCGAGCCCGTCGTGGAATGAGGGACGCCATCCTCGGCGTCGTCGCGCTCGCCGTCGCCGCGTGCGCGACGCCCCGGGTCCGGTCCGGCACGGGCCTTCGACAGGTGTCGTACGCGGTCGACCCGCCCGCGCCGGGGTCATGGCTCCTCGGCGTCGAGGCGACCTTCGAAGGATCCCCCTCGGCGCTCCTCGTCGCACCGGACCAACCCGACACGTTCGGGAGCGTCGCAAGCGTCGACGCAGGCGCAGTCGTACCCGCCGAGCGCAGGGGCACCGGCTGGTGGGTCCCTTCGTGCCAGTCGCGTTGCACCGTGCGCTACACGGTCGATCTCGAAGCGATGGCGGCATCATGTGGACGCATGGACTGCGCGCGACGCATCGGCGACGCCGTCCTCGGGACAGTCGACACGTGGATGCTCCGCCCCGACCCCATGGGCGATGCGGTGGTCCACGTCCACGTCGTCGGCGCCCAAGCGTCGCGATTCGTCACGGGACTGCGGAGGGACCCGTCTGGCGGCTACGTCTTTCAAGCGCGAGAGCTCGCCGAGGCAAGCTACGGCGCGTTCGGATCCTTCCGCAGCGACGACCTCGTGGTGTCGGGTGCGAACCTGCGCGTGGCCTTCCTCGGGCAACCGCTGGCCCTCGGCGACGCCGGGGCGCTCCAGTGGATCCGCGAGGCAGCGTCGTGCGAAGTGCGGCTCTTCGGCCATTTCCCCGTCGATGCGACCGTCTTCGTCGTCCCGGTGCCTGGCAGGGCGGGGGTCGTGTTCGGTCGCGTCATGTCGCTCTCGGGCGCATCCGTCGTCCTCTTGTTCGGGACGGCGACGACGGCGGACGAGCAACGCGACGATTGGGTCGTCGTCCACGAGCTGTCTCACCTGGGTTGCCCGTCGTTCGTGGACGAGGGGCACTGGCTCGAGGAAGGCCTGGCCACGTACTACGAGCCCATCCTTCGCGAGCGATGCGGCTGGATGTCGGAGGCGGCGCTCTGGTCGCACTTCGGTTCGGAGATGGACCGCGGCCTTCGCCACAATGGAGATCCGGCGAGCCTCGAGCAGCGCGACGACATCGACGCGACGTACTGGGGGGGCGCACTGTTCGCGTTCCTCGCGGACGTCCGCATCCGGGAGGCCACGCGAAACGCCCGCTCCCTCGACGATGTCCTTCGCGCCGTGCTCGCGCGCTCGGGGGACGCGACGCACACGGCGCGCGTCGCCGACTTCATCCGGATCGGTGACGACGTCACGGGGACGGACGTCCTCTCCCGCCTCTACGACTCCTGGGCCCTTCGCGGCGAGAACGCGGACCTGCCCGCGCTTTGGCGGTCTCTCGGCGTGAACCTCAGGCAGGGCCACGACGCCGGCTTCGAGAGCGCGGCCCCGCTCGCGGCCGTCCGGCGGGCGATCGGTTCTGGCGACAAGAACTGAACCGATGTACCGTGCTACTGGGAGCGGTCGGTGTCCCTTCGCGGCAAGCTTTCAAGGCTCGAATCGACGTCGGCCTCGCCGGTCGCGGCACCCGCGGTAGGGAGCGAGAGCTCTCCCACGCCTCGGCAGGCTCTGCTCGACGACCTTCGCGCCCGCATCCACGCGGCCATCGCCCGGGGCCGCGGGCGACCGGTACCGCCCTCGACCGACGCACACTCCTCGGCCGAGCCGTTCGACTTGCCCTTTGTCGTCGAGGACACGGCGAGCGGTCCTCTTCACGTACGCATCCGTCGGCTGCCCTTCGCCCATCGAACTGGCCGAGCGCCCATCGCCGACGGGTGGGAGGCCAGCGCCGCGATCCTCGCCCTCCTCGCCCTCGACCCTGCCCTCGCCGGATGCGATCCGCGCCGCGCCCTCTTCATCGACACGGAGACGACAGGCCTCTCGGGGGGGACCGGGACGGTCGCGTTTCTCGTCGGGCTGGCGTGGTGGGAGGCGAGCGGGTCCGGTGGGGCCCTCGTCCTCGAGCAGCTGCTCGTGCGCGCGCTCGGCGAAGAGACTCCGATGCTCGAGCGCGTCCGCCATCGCATCGAGAGCGCCAGCATGATCGTGACGTTCAACGGGAAGGCCTTCGATCTGCCGCTGCTCCGGACGCGTTTCGTCATGACCCGGATCGCGCCGCCTGCGGAGCCGCCGCACCTCGACCTCCTTCACGTCGCGCGCCGGGTGCATCGCGATCGTGCAAAGCAGGTCCCGCAGGCGTGCCGGCTGCAAGCTCTCGAGCGCGACGTCCTCGGCTTCGAGCGCGTCGACGACGTCGTCTCCGCGGACATCGGCGCCCACTACATGCACTTTCTTCGCACGGGCGACGGCCGGGGGCTCGTCGGCGTCGTCGAACACAACGCGTGGGACGTCGTGGCGATGGCCGCGCTCGTGGGCGTCTACGGCGAGCCGGAGCACGCTGGTCTGGCCGCCGACCACCTCGTCGGGATCGCGCGCACGCTACGACGCGCCGGTGCCCTCGATCGAGCCATGGTGGTCGCGCACGCCGCCGTCGATCGCGACGCCTCCACCGAGTCCTTGCGAGCGCGGGCCGACATCGCCAAGGCGCGCGGGGATCGCGCGCGGGCCCTGGCCGATTTCGAGGCATTGGCCGCCCGCCTCGATGACGCGACGGTGCGTCTCGAACTCGCCAAGATCTACGAACACTGGCTGAAGCGACCCGACGAGGCCCTCCGCTGGGCCGAGCAGGGGACGGGGGAGAGCCCCGAGCGCTCGCAGGCTCGGGCGCAGCGCCTCGCACGGAAAGCCTCGAGGCTACGGCCCGCGATGGGCGACGTCGTCAACCCGCGATGGCGGCGAACGACGCGTCGAGAATTGTGAGNNACCTCGCCACGCGCGACGACGAGCGATGGGGCTACGCGAAGGACGTTGCCGTAGAGGCCCCCCCTGCCGACGAGCAGGCCGCGTTTCTTCGTCTCCTCGAGCATGCGCAGCGTCGCCTCGGGGTTGGGCGTGCGATCGCCGGCCTTCTCGTCGCGCACGAGCTCGACGCCTTGCATGAGTCCGCGCCCCCTCACGTCGCCGACCACAGCGTACTTGGCCTTCAACGCCTCGAGCCCCTCGCGCAGCACTCGCCCCATCGAGGCCGATCGCTCGACGAGCTTGTCCTCGGTGATGACGTCGATCGTCGCGTTCGCGGCCGCGCACGAGATCGCGTTGCCTCCGAAGGTCGAGATGTTGCCGCCCTTCCACGCGCCGGCGATCGCGTCCGTCGTGACCACGGCGCTGATGGGGTAACCGTTGGCGATCCCCTTGGCCATGGTGACGATGTCGGGCGTCGCGTCCTCGGCGTCGACGCCCCACATCGTGCCGGTGCGCCCGAAGCCCGTCTGCACCTCGTCGCAGATGAAGAGGCCGCCGTACTTCTTGACGATGTCGACCGCCATCTTCATCCAGCCCTCGGGCGGCGCCACGAAGCCACCCACCCCGAGGATCGGCTCGACGATGAACCCGGCGATCTCCCCCTGCGTCGTCGTCTGAATCAGGTTCTCGATGTCCTCGGCGCACTTGATGCCGCAGCTTGGGTACTTCAAGCCGAAGGGGCACCGATAGCAGTAGGGGGCGTGCGCGTGCTTCACCGCAGCCGCCTGCGTGGGCACGATGCGAAACTTGGAGTTGCCCGTGAGCGATTGCGCGAGCATCGACCGCCCCGAGTAGCCGTGGCGCAGCGCGATGATCTCGTGGCGGCGCGTGTGGGCCTGGGCCAGCGCCACCGCCGTATCGTCGGCTTCCGTGCCGCTCGCACAGAAGAAGACCTTCTCCATCTTGCCGGGGGCGAGCCGAACCAGGCGTTCGGCCAGGTCGACGATCGGCAGCGTGGGATACACCGCCGACACGTGACCGATGCGGCCCATCTGCGCGCGCACGGCGGCGTTCACCGTCTCGTTGGCGTGCCCGACGCTGATCGTCAGGATGCCGCCGAAGAAGTCGAGATACTGCTTGCCGTCGAAATCGCGGACGCGCACGCCCGAGCCGCTCTCCAGGGCGACCGGCTCGGCGTAATAGGCCCCCGTGCTGGGGAAGAGGTACCGCTTGAAGCGGGCCGCGACGTCGGCGTTGGTCGGCTTGGACGGAACCTGATCGCTCACGAAAAACCTCGCATGGGGAAAGGCGTCAACCCTTGGCCGGCAGGAGTCTACCCCGAGAGACCGCGGCCGCGGTGACGGGGCGGTGCAGCGTGATCGTCCGCCCGGCGTTGCGCCCCTCGATCCACGCGTCGGTTCGCTTGTGGCCCGAGTGTCGAACGCTGCGCACGTACGGGTGGCGGCGGCGCAAGTAGCCGTCGAGGTCTGCGTCCTTCACCCAGACCAGGCCTTCGCCGCGCGTGGCTGCCTCCTGGCGCGCGAGCTTGTCGGCAAAGCCCGCCATCACGCCGGCGAGGTACGTCCGCCGCTCGCGGTTCGACCGCAGACCGCGGGCTCGTTTGTGGTCGCCCCAGAGGCGCGCGGCCGTGCCGTGCAGAAAGCCGTGGGCGTACTCGGCCATCGCCAGGTTCGAGCGCGTGCCGCAGATCTCGAGCACGCTCCCGCGCTTGCCCACGAGCGGGCGATAGGCCGGTACCCAGATGGCCTCGACGAAGAAGTGCTTGCCGAGAATCATCGCGACCAGGCGCTCGTGCTCGGCCACGCGCCCGGTCGGTTCGCCGAGGTGAGCGAACCCGTAGTCGCGCGCGGCCTGCGAGCGGACGGCGTCGAGGTTGTGCTTGAGCATGAGCCGGTGCGCGGCGGCCATCGCGGCCTCGGCCTCGTGGCGGTTCGGGCTCTCGGCGAGCGCGAGCAAGCGGGCGATCCGCTCGACGATCTTCTCCTCTTCGCCTTGGCGCTCGGGCACGGCCGCCTGGGGCATTCCCGAGGCGCGCGCGTCGACGCCGAGCCGCCTGCACGCCTCGCGAAAGCCCCGTCCGTGCGCCGTCTGCTCCGTCTCGCCAAGCACCTCGTGCACGTACTGGTGCGCCATCTCGTGCTTCAGGACCTCCACGACGACCGCCCACGGGCGCTCCAGGACGAGCGGCAGCGAGATCTCCACCGTGCGCGTCGTCGAGACCCATCGGCCGAGAGTCGACCGGGACCCGACGACCTCGAGCGTCGGGGGTGCGAGCGCGCCCCGGAAGTGCGCCTCGTTGATCTGACCCCACGTGGCCCTGAGCTCGCGCGCAAGGGCCGCGAGGAGGGCGGTCGTCAGCGCCGGATCCATTCGAGTAGCAGATGGTTTACCTCTTCGGGCCGCTCCTGCTGCACGAAGTGCCCGCAATGGGCGATGGTCTGGACTTCGACGCCGGGCGCATAGCGCTCGGTGCCCGGAACGATGTCGTCGTAGTTGAGGGCGGCGTCGTCCATGCCCCAGACGACGAGCGTCGGGATGGTGATGGTCTTGTGGGCAAGCGCGGCCGAGCCGCCAGCGCGCCGGGCCCGCAGGCCCGTCCGGAAGGCCGCGCGGTACCACTCGACCATCGCCCTGGCCCGCCCGGGCTTCTGCACGGCCGCGGTGAACGGCGCAAGCTCGTCGTCGCCGAAGTTGGTCTTGTCGACCGCGTTCGCGCGGAGCAGCGATCCCACGGCCTGGCCGCCGCGCATGGCGAGCAGCGTCTCGGGCAGCCACGGGATCTGGAAGAAGAAAATGTACCAGCTGCGGCGCGTCTGGCTGAACTTGTAGATCGCGCGCTGGAACACCAGCGGGTGCGGGCAGTTCATCGCCACGAGCTTCGCGCAGCGATCCTGCCGCGTGCCGGCGAGGTGCCACGCGACGGCGCCTCCCCAGTCGTGCGCCACCACGATGGCCTTGTCGATCTGGAGGTGATCGAGCAAGGCGACGATGTCGTCGCGGAGCGTGTCGATGTCGTACGGGCCCTTGGCCTCCGTCTCGTTGTAGCCGCGAAGGTCCGGCGCGATGACGCGGTAGCCGGCGGCGGCGAGGGCGCGGATCTGGTACCGCCACGACCACCACATCTCCGGAAACCCGTGCAAGAGCAGGACGGGGATCGCGCCGGGCCGGGCCGCGCCGGCCTCCACATAGTGCATCCGCAGGTTGTTGACGTCGGCAAACGCGTGGCGCACGTCGAGGTCGGACGGGGTCATCGCCACCATGACCCGCGCTTTACCAAGGAAGCGCGGCGGCGGCGAGCGTCCCGGGTGCTACCTTGAGCGGGAGCCATGGCAGCCTCCACGAAAGCGGTCCAACCAAACGTGGTCCAGCCGGTCGAGGCGCCGAAGCCCGGTGCCCGCGCGTCGTTCACGCGCATGGATCAGTCGACGCGCGATGAGTGGTACACGATCGGGCGCGCCACGGTCGACATCCAGGCCAACGTCGCCGAGCGGATGCTGCACATGCTCCGCAGCTTCGACGATCTCTACGTCGGCTTCCGCGTGAGCCAGCTGCACCATGCGCTTCAGACGGCGACGATGGCCCGCCGCGCCAACGCGTCCGACGAGGTGGTCCTCGCCGCCCTCTGCCACGACGTGGGCAAGTACGTGTCCATCGCGAACCATGCCGCCATCGCGGCCGAGATGCTCCGCCCGTACGTCTCCGACGACACCTACCGGATCGTCCTCACGCACCAGGACTTCCAGGGACGCCACTACTTCGAGCACTTCGGAAAGAGCAGCAGTCTCAGGGACAAGCACCGGAGCGAGCCTTGGTTCTCGCTTGCCGAGCGCTTCACCGACGAATGGGATCAGGCGGCGTTCGATCCGTCGTACCCGGTGCTGCCGCTCGAGGAGTTCGCGCCGCTCGTCCGCCAGGCCTTCGCCCGCTACCCGATGAACTTCTGACGCGTGGCGGCGTCGCCCCGGCGGCCCTAAACATCGAGGGCGAGCCCGGCGATGCCTGCCCTCCGAACCGCGAACGTCGCCAAGCTCCACGAGGCGCCCTTCGACGTCCTCGTCGTGGGCGGCGGCATCAACGGCGCCGTCTCCGCCGCGTGCCTCGCGGCGCGGGGCGCGCGCGTGGCCCTCATCGACAAGGGCGACTTCGCCTCGTTCACCAGCCAAGAGTCGTCCAACCTGGCCTGGGGCGGCATCAAGTACATGGAGACCTTCGAGTTCGGTCTCGTGCGAAAGCTCTGCCTGTCGCGCAATCACCTGATTCGCAGCTATCCCTCGACGGTCCAGGAGATCCGCTTCTACGCGATGCACCCGAAGGGGTTCCGGCACGGACTCTGGAAGCTGTTCCTCGGGACGTGGCTGTACTGGATCATGGGCAACTTCTTCACCCGCACGCCGCGGCTGCTCGGCAAGCGGACGATCGCGCGCGAAGAGCCCATCATCGATCTGAGCACGGCCGACGGCGGCTTCGAGTACTCCGACGCGTACCTTCACGACAACGACGCGCGCTTTGTTTACAATTTCATCCGGCGCGCGCTCGACTACGGCTGCATCGCCGCCAACTACGTCGAGTCCCTCGGCGGGGCGCGGGGCGCCGATGGCCTCTGGACGACGCGGGTGCGCGACGGCGTCCGCGGCGCGGAGTTCTCGATCCGCTCGAAGGTCGTCGTCAACGCGTGCGGCCCGTTCGTCGACGCGATGAACGCCCGCGCCGGGGAGGAGACGGCCCACCACCACGTGTTCTCCAAGGGAGTGCACCTCATCGTGGATCGGCTCACCAAGAGCCGCCGGGTGCTCACCTTCTTCGCCGACGACGGGCGGCTCTTCTTCGTCATTCCGATGGGCCCGCGCACCTGCATCGGGACCACCGACACCCGCGTCGAGAGCCCTCGGGCGTACGTGACCGACGAGGACCGCGCCTTCATCCTCGACAACATCAACGCCCGCCTGCGCCTGCCGCACAAGCTCACCCGCGACGACGTCATCGCGGAGCGGTGCGGGGTACGTCCGCTCGCCGTCAGCGCCAGCTCCAAGCGTGGCGCGGACTGGGCCCAGCTCTCGCGCAAGCACGCCGTCGAGGTCGACGTGCCGACGCGGCACATCAGCATCTTCGGCGGCAAGCTCACCGACTGCCTGAACGTCGGCGAGGAGATCGCGCGCCACGTCGCGTCGCTCGGCGTCGCCCTGCCTTACCCGCAGGCCCACTGGTACGGCGAGCCGCCGGACGAGACGCGGCGGGAGTTCATGCACCAGGCTCGGTTGATGAACCTCGACGCCATGACCTCGCCCCGATCCTCGGAGCTTCTCTCGACGCGGCTCTGGCGGCGCTACGGCGCGCAGGCGATCGGCCTGCTCGAGGACATTCGCGCCGACCCGACCATGGGCGAGGTGCTCATCGAAGGCGCGGAGTACTTGCGCTGCGAGATCCGGCTCGCAGCCCGCTGCGAGATGATCGTGAAGCTGGACGACTTTCTGCGCCGCCGCTCCAAGATCGCGCTCGTCATCGCGCAGCGCGTGGGCTACGCCAGCTCGAAGATCATCGGCATCCGGGTCATTNNGCGCTCGTCATAGCGCAGCGCGACCTCCGCGCCGCCCCCGGCCTGCGCGAGGCGTGCGGCATGCTGTTCGGCGAGGCGGCCGACGCCCGTTACGACGAGTACTTCGGCGCCTCGCGCGCGCCCGAGGAGGCCGCGCCGTCGGCGGCGATCTCGTAGTCCGCGAAGTCCGGCTCGCGCGTGCGGCGGCGGTAGACGAACGTGAAGTTCGGCCAGTTGTTGGTGTTCTTGCCGGACGCCGTCTTGTACCAGCTCGTGCAGTCGCCGCTCCAGATGGAGCCGTCGATGCGTCGCTGGACGTCCGCGTTGTAGGCCGCCTGCGCCTTGCTCGCGACGTCGACGAACCGGAGCTTGCGCGCCTCGATCTCCTGCACCAGGCGCGTCACGTACCGGATCTGGCTCTCCAGCATGTAGATGATCGAGTTGTGCCCGAGGTTGGTGTTCGGGCCGTAGAGCATGAAGAGGTTCGGGAAGCCGGAGATCGCGACGCCGAGGTAGGCCTCGGCGCCGTCCTTCCAGGCAGCGTGCAGATCGCGGCCGCCCCGCCCGCGGATGCCCATCGGCGCGAGAAACTCGCTCGCCTTGAAGCCCGTCGCGTACACGATCGTGTCGACCGCCCGCTCGCGGCCGTCGGCCGTGACGATCCCGTGCGCGGTCACCTCGCGAATCGCATCGGTCACGACCTCGGCGTTCGGGCGCAAGAGGGCGGGGTAGTAGTCGCTACTGAGGAGCACGCGCTTGCAGCCGAACGGGTAGTCCGGCAAGAGCTTGCCCCGCAGGCCTGGGTCGGGGACGCTCGCCTCGAGGTGGCGGCGGAAGGATGCTTGCAGCAACGCGAGCAGGGGAGGGGCGAAGACGAGTCCCAGTGCTCGCGCCTCGTACGCGGCATAGATGCCCCCGCGATTGAGGCGCATCACGGCCGGGATCCTGTCGAAAAGCGCCTGCTCCCACCCCGAGAACGTCCGGTCGGCCTTGGCGATGACGTAGGGCGCCGATCGCTGGAAGAGGTGTAGCCGGTCGACCCGACCGACGATCGACGGCACGATCTGGATGGCGCTCGCTCCGGTGCCGATGATCGCCACGCGCTTG
>PLIR01000122.1 GCA_003139415.1 Myxococcales bacterium
GGGCGAGCGGGCCGTTGTCGTCCGGGCGCAGGGCCGTCCTCTCTTCGGCATTCTCACGCCCGCCCAGCCCGAGCGAGCGCGTCCGGATCGTCCAGCCATCGTGCTCACCAACGCCGGATGCGTGAACCGAGCCGGTCCGCATCGTCTCTACGTCACGATGGCGCGGCGATGGGCGAAGCTCGGGTTCGACGTGCTGCGCGTCGACCTCTCGGGCATCGGCGACAGCCCCGTCGCCCCGGGAGAGAAGGAGAACCTGACTTACCCGCCGAGCGCCCTCGACGACCTCCGCGAGGCAATGCGTTCGCTGCGACGGGAACGTATCGTCGTGGTTGGCCTGTGCTCGGGCGGAGACTACGCGTTCCAGCTGGCCGCGCACGACCCGAGCGTCGTCGGGGCCCTGCTGCTGAACCCACGCACGTTCTGCGTGCTCGACCTGACAGCCGTCGAGTCCGGCGTACCGCCCGCGGCGCCTGTCGAGGAGGTGCCGCGTGCGCTCCTCGAGCTGACGACGCGGGGGGTCGATGCTCTGCTCGTCGTGAGCCGCAACGATCCCGGCGTCGCGTACGTCGACGCCCATGCCGCCGAGGCGATGCGCGCGCTGGGGGATGCGCCTCGATTCAGGCGTGTCGATCTAGACGGGACCGACCACAGCTTTACGCCGATCACGACGCAAGAGCGCGTCAGCGATTTGCTCGCGCAGCACCTGGCCGAGCGGTACTGAGTAGCGCGCTTTGCTTTCAGCGAGTCGAAGATGACGATCGTCAGCGCGTTCGCCGCCCTTGCTGCAAAGGATCCGCTGGTCCCGTACAGCTACGAGCCGCAGGCGCTCGGCCTCCACGACGTCGAGATCCAGATCTCGCACTGCGGCATCTGCCACAGCGACCTGCACTTGATCGACAACGACTGGTCGTCGAGCACGTATCCGCTCGTCCCTGGTCACGAGATCGTCGGCACGATCGCGGCCGTGGGCTCCGCATCCAGGCTCGAGCGGGGACAGCGCGTCGGCGTCGGCTGGCAGCGTTCTGCGTGCCACGAATGCGAGCTGTGTCGTGCGGGCCACGAGAACTTGTGCCCGCGGCAGGAGGCGACGTGCGTCGGGCACATGGGTGGATTTGCCGACCGGATCCGGATCGACGACCGCTTCGTCTTCCCTCTGCCTCCCGAGCTCGACTCCGCGTCCGCTGCCCCGCTGCTCTGCGGCGGCGTGACGGTGTTCGCGCCGCTGCGCCGATGGGGCGTTCGCTCGGGCGCGCAGGTCGGCGTCATCGGGATCGGTGGCCTCGGCCATCTGGCGCTTCGCTTCTTGAAGGCGATGGGCTGCCACGCCACCGCCTTCACGTCCTCGCCGGACAAGCGCGCCGAGGCGGCGCGGCTCGGCGCGGAGGATGCCGTCTCCTCCACGGCTCCGCGCGAGATCCGGGCGCAGGCGAATCGGTTCGACTTTCTGCTCTGCACCGCGCCCGCCCGTCTCGACTGGATCACGTATCTGCAGACGCTCAAGCCGAACGGCGTGCTGTGCCTGGTGGGGGCCCCTCCGGGGCTCTTGCAGATCCCCGCCGCGCAGCTCCTGACGGCTCAGCGCGTCGTTTGCGGCAGCGACATCGGCAGCCCGGCCGCCATCCGTGAAATGCTCACGTTTGCGGCGCAGCACGGCGTCGCGGCGGAGACGGAGACCGCGCCGATGGCCGACGTCAACGGCGCCGTGCTCCGCGTGCGAGAGAACCGGGTTCGCTACCGCATGGTGCTCACGAACTGACGGCGCTAGAACGCATGCCAGAACCGCGNNGCGCGGTTCTGGCACGCGTTCTTGCTGAGGGGAGTAGGGGCGCGATCCCTTCGCGGTCTCGCGCGTTCTGGCACGCGTTCTTGCTTAGGGGAGTAGGGGCGCGATCACGATGGCGCCCCGATGGCTGGCCCACGATTCGAACCACCCCTGCATCTTGCGCCGCTGGATCTTCCCGGTGTGCGTTCGGGGGACAGGCCGGCTTCCGTGGAGGACCACCTTGGGCCGTTCGGGCACGGGCATCGCCTGAATGGCCGACTCGAGCCGGGCGCGGAGCGCTTCGTCCAGGGCATCGAGCTGCACGTAGGCGCCGATTTCTTCGCCGTGAGCTTGGTGGGGAAAGCCCAGGACGACGACGAGCCCCGAGAGCTCCGGCAGGGCCTCGATGATTCGCTGCTCGAGGCGAAGTGGGCTGTATTTCTCCGCGTCGCGAATGATGATCTCTTTGATGCGACCCGTGACGAAGAAGACGTGCTGGCCGCGGTGCACTCGAAAGACCCCCTGGTCGCCCGTGCGGAGCCACCCGTCGGCGTCGAGGACGCGGGACGTATTCGCGGGATCCTCGAAGTAGCCCAGCATGGTCGAGTGGCCCCGGACCATCAGTTCACCGGGCTCGCCTTCGGCCGCCGCCGCGCCGCCTGCGTCGACGACCTTCACCTCGGTGCCCTCGAGCGCCGGGCCGATCGAGGGCACGTCCCGGTCGTACATCAAGGCATCGTGTTCGTCCGGGGGTGCGTCGGGCGGCATGCAGCAGGCGAAGTTGGTGTACTCGGACAGGCCCCACCCCTGGGTGAGCCGGATCTGCGTGCCCCGCTCGAAGTCCGACGCGAGCTCCCGAGCGAGCGGCGCCGACGACACCATCAAGTGCTTGAGGCTGGGCACTCTCTCGCGTGTGAGGTTCGTCGCGCGCAGCATGGGTAGAAGAGGCGGCACGACGCTCGCCACCGCGACCGACTCGCTTCGGACGACCTGCGCCCAGTTGAATGGCTCCAGGCCGTCGGTAAACACCAGGTGCCCACCCGTCGACAGCGCGCTCATGAGACCGAACCCGAACGCGTGGGCGTGGTGGAGCGGGAGCACCGCGAGCTGCGTGGTCGCGTCGAGGCCGAAGTTCTTCGCCATGCTCCAGGCGTTGCAGATTAGGTTGCGCTGACGGAGGGCCACACCCTTCGGGCTGCCCGTGGTGCCCGAGGTGTAGAGAACGACGGCCATCCGCTCGGCGAGGTTCTCGGGCGGCTCGGGCGCCGGCCCGTCCAGCGCCAGCACTTCTTCGAGCGTCAACGCGAACGCGGGCCGTGCGCTGGCGGGCACCAGTGGTTCGAGCGCGCGGGCCACGCACAGCCCTCGAGCGCCCGAATGGGAAAGGATGTATCTCAGGTCGTCGGGGGCCGATCCCGGGTTGAGCGGCACGACGACGGCGCCAAGCCGCAGCAGCGCGAGGACGACGACCGGGACCTCGAGCCGGTTGGGCGCGAGGAGGGCCACCCGATCACCCGGCCGGACGCCGAGCTTTCCGTGAAGCCCTCCTGCGACCGCCTCGACCTTGGATGCGAGCTCTCCGTACGACATCCGTCCGACGAGCGCCTTGCCGCGATAGAACGTCAGCGCAGGCCGCAGCCCGTCGACCTTGACCCCGGCCAGCAGCTCTGCGAAGTCCAGCGCCCGAACCGCGCCCGTCATCGCTCGTCTTTCTGTTCGATGGAGAAGCCGTACTCGTAGGTGGCCTGGAGGAGACTGGAGATCTCGTTCAGGGCGCCGTCACTGCATCGCCAGTCGACGTCGGGAGCCGCGTCCTCGAGCCTCGAGACGCCGAAGTACAGCGGCTCGAACCCCATCTCGACGTAGGCCTCGGCGAAGCTCGTTGCAATCGCCGTCTCGTCCGGAAAGACGGCGTCACGGTGGCCGAGCCCCTTGAAGCTCGACTTCGAAAAGGCGCCGATCCGCCCATCGGCGGCCCAGTACAAGGCAACGCAGTGGCCGCACTCCTCGTCCTTCTTCGGGTCTCGGCGGTGGATCGCCAGGAGGCGCCGCTTGGTCGCCGGAAAGAGCAGTTCGAGGAGGCCATACGACAGGATCGCGCCGTCGATGCACGTGATGTGCGTGTTGTTGAGAGACGACCGCACCGACTGGATCCGGTAGTCCGTCCGCCAGTCGTCGAGGTACGCGTACTTGTCGAGGATGCGCCGAATCTCGTGCGGAGAGGTGATGGGATCCCCGCCCGACATCATCTCCGTCAGCCGGAGAAGGTCGCTGTCGGAATAGCCCAGCGTCGCGTGAGCCAAGGAACTCACGGAAGGCGAAGCGCTACTCCGACTTGAGGTCGCACGGCAGCCTGGGCACCGTGGCGAAGCGATCGTAGAACGTGTCGATCCCGTCCATGAAGAGGACGAGGTGCTCGGCCATGTTCTTGGCCACGTTGAGCGCGTCGTTGACCTCGCGGCGCGTCAGCGGAGGCACGCTCTCGCACATGAGGACGAACGCATCGGCATGCCCGAGCGCCTGGTCGGCCTTGGTGTGCGCGATGAACGAGTCGATCAGCTTGTCGGTGTAGGGGTAGTGCTTCCTCATGGCGCCGTAGAAGTCGTCGACCGACTTTCCGGCGTCGCTGTCGCCCGTGTTCTCGGTCATCTGCAAAAGCTCGTTGCCGGCGTAGTACGCGAACGAGCTGCGGGCGGCGCACTCGTTCAGATAGTTGACGAGCGCCCGCGTCGACGGCAGGGGCTGAGAGTGGAGGATTATGTCGTCCGGGAACAGGCTACGGAGGCCGCGGCGGTAGATGTCGCCGTGCGTGTACTCCTCGATGAAGTGGCGAGCCAGGTGCGGCATCATCTCGGGCGACGCGTTCGAGGCGGCGATCCCCATGTGCTCGAAGGCCGCCTCGATGTAGTGATATTTCTCGAAAGCGAAGCCGAGCACTTGGGCCCGGCTTGCCTTGCCCGTGACGATCTTTTCCCACAAGGGGTGGCGGTAGACGTCCTCGAGCCAATAGAGGCAGCGCTCGCGGTGGATCGCGTAGAACTCCATCCCGGTCGTCAGCTTCGCGTCGTCGTTCGCGGACAGCAGCGACACCACGCCCGCCTTTTCGAGCTGCCCGAGAAGCGCGCGCAGGCGGGCGGGCTTCTCCTTTAGGCCCGCGGCGATGGCGTCGACCGGCGTCTTGCCGTCGAGCTGCGCTTCCATCTTGGAGAAGAGCTGGGCGGCAGCCCCCTCGAGCTCGATCTCGTCGCGCAGGTGCTGGAGCACGACGCGGCCTGGTTGGCGGTTCACCGCGACCGTCCGCTTGAGCAGCGGGCGTTCTGCAACTGTCGAGACGCTCGGCAAAGCTGACATGCTTATCTCCAGTGTCGTGTTTGACCATTGCCCCGGCGGAGCCGGGACGTATTCGTCCTCAGTCGAGGACCACGTCGAACGGTCGCCTGGGGACCAGGTTCGAGTCGACTTGATAATATTTCTCGATGTTGTCGGTCCAAAGCCAGATGTGCTCGACGAGCTGATGCCCGTAGTCGAGCACGAGCGAAGCACGCTCCGGGGGCATCACGGGAACCGTCTCGAGAATGTCGCGGAAGAGATCCGAGTGCTGGTACTTCACGTCGAGATCGAGGTGCGCGAAGATCGGCGTGACGGCGTCTTGGGGTACCCCGTAAAGGTCGGCCGACTTCTGGTAGTACGGGCTGTAAGTGCCCCGATCCGTGGTCGTCCCCTCGAGGACGGCGGAACACACCGAATAGGCCAGCACATCGTGCCGGGCCGCCTGGCGCATGAAGTTCGAGAGCGCGAGGGTCATCGGCAGCGGCACGGAGTCGGCGATCTGCGGCTCGGTGAAGCCCAGCGCTTTGAGCGACTTCATGAAATAGTGGTAGTGATTCCACTCTTCGGCATAGTGCTTCGCCCGCAGCTGCTTGATGGGTTTCTCGTGCGATTGGGCGCACGAGAGAGGCATATGTCGATTGGCATTCTTCGTGTAGTGGTAAAGCTCGATCAGCCAGCCCGTGAAGAGGCGAGCGGAGCCCCGCCCGCTCATCATCCGCTCCCAGAACGGGTGTTCGAAGGCCTCGGAGAGCCAGCTGCTCAAGATACCCGAGAAGGCACCGTGGAACTCGAGTCCCGTCATCGGCTTGTCGGGCGACTCGACACGATACAAAAGCCCCGATTTCTCGAGCGCTTCGAGAAACTTCGGCACCTTGGCCTCGTCCATGGCGAGGTCTTTGGAGAGGTCGGCCAGGCCGCGGATGCTCGGTAACCAGGATCGAACCTTCTGATACCAATCGAATTCCTGGTCACCAAGTTCGACGATCCGGTCGCTGAGCCGAAGCTCGCGCTGGCCGCCGCGCGGAGTTACCTCGTAGACGCGCTTGGCACGGAACTGTCGATGCGAGATACTCATGCACTGTCGACTCTATCGCGGACCTTCCCGTAGTCAATGCCATCACGGCACATCTCGCGCGTAGCGAACGCAAGGGGCACCCTGGGGAAAGCGTAAGTATTTCATGTACGTACCTCATGCGTTTCGGATGAGCGATGAGCACGCTCTTCTGTCGCTCGCGGCAACGCACCCATTTGCGACAGTCATTAGTTGTGCGCCCGACGACGCGACCCGGCCGACGGTTAGCCATTTGCCGCTGCTCGTCGATGCCGAGGGGCGGCGTCTCCGGGGCCATCTCGCGCGGGAGAACCCGCACTGTTCGCAATTCGCGTCGGGCGTCGACGTGCTGGCGATCTTCCACGGGCCCCACGCCTACGTGTCTCCGTCGGTCTACGCAGAGCAGCCCAGCGTGCCGACGTGGAATTACGTCGTCGTCCACGTGCGCGGCAGGGCGCGGCTCGTCGACGAGCAGGGTCTGCAACAAGTCCTCGACGACTCGGTCGCGCACTTCGACCGAACCGGATGGCGTCTCGAGACGGATCCGGCGTTTCTGGGCCCGCGCCTCGCCGCCATCGCCGGGTTCGAGATCGCCATCGACGAGCTCGAAGGCAAGTGGAAGGTGAGCCAGAACCGCTCGCCAGCCGATCGCGCGCGCGTCGCCTCCTGGCTCGACGAGGGCGATGAGCAAAGTCGTGCCCTGGCCGCCATCGTCCGCGCCTTGGGCTGAGAGCTGAGAGATGTAGGGAGGTCGGGGACCTCGACGTTGCCCGGGCGACACGCTTACGATGAAAGCGGCCCGCGGAGCGCTATCCTCCCTGCTTTGCCTGACCGGACATGCGCGTGACCACCCAAGCTGCGCCGCCCTCAAGTCGTCTACGCGCCCCGGCGGCGCCCCTCCCGGTCTCGGAGCCGCTGCCTCTCACGAAGCGCCAGACGCTCTTCTGGATCGAGCGCCAGCTGACGCCGGGGGCCCCCATCCACAACACGATGCTGAGCGTCGACCTCCAGGGTCGCCTCGACACGAGGCGGCTGGAGGCGGCCTACCGGGCAACGGTCGCGCACCTCGACGGCCTGAGGATCTTCGTCGACGAGTCATCCCCTCGGCTCTGGATCGTCGACGCCGACGCGCCCGATCTCGAGCAGGTCGATCTCTCCGGCGCCCCCGAGACGTTCAAGGCCTGGAAGGCCGAGCAGAGCCTGCGCCCGTTTGCGTTCCCCGGATGGCTGTTTCGGCCGTCGCTCGTGCGGCTCGGGCCCGAGCACTGGGTGTTCTGCGTCGTTTACCATCACATTGGATCCGACGCGGCCGCGCTCCTCCGCATGGTCGAGGTGCTGGCCGCCTTTTACGAAGGGCGAGAGCCGGCCCCGGGCCCGTCGTTTCGGGATTATCTGCAGTTCGAGGCGGCCTACCGCATCTCGCCCAAGTACGAGCGCGACGCGAAGTACTGGGCCGACAAGATGGGGAAGGGGTCCCCGCCCTTGCGGTTCTACGGCCGGGCGCCGGCAAAGAAGGGCGTCGCGTTCGATCGCGAGTGGTACGACGGGGGCGCGGCGCGCAAGGTTCT
>PLIR01000465.1 GCA_003139415.1 Myxococcales bacterium
TCCACCGCGACCTCAAGCCGTCGAACATCTTCGTCGTCCGCGAGCGCGACGGCGTCGAGCGCGTCAAAGTCGTCGACTTCGGCACGGCTCAGATGGCTAGCCGGGACGCTGCGGAAAAGCTGACCGTGTCGGGAGCGCTCCTGGGGACACCGTCGTATATGGCGCCCGAGCAGCTGCTGGCGGAGCCGCACATCGACCGCCTTGCCGACATCTACGCGCTCGGCGTGACCCTGGTGGAGTGTGTCACGGGACGAGTGCCCTACGAGGGCAACTACCAGAAGGTGCTCCTTCAAGTTTGCGCGACGACGCCGCCGCCGCCCCTGCGCAAGATCTTCCCGGAGCTCGATCCCGCGCTGGCCGCGGTGTTCCAGCGCGCCGTGGCGCCCAAGCGCGCCGACCGCTTCCCGAGCGCGCTCGAGTTCGCGCGTGCGCTCCATGCGGCCGTCCCGGCCGAGCGACGGCGCACGACGTTGCTCGGGGCGCCCCCCATCCCGAAGTTTGGGCCACCGGAACCCGCCCCGGCGGACCCGCGGCGCAAGATGCCCCGCGCCCCGTACGTCACGCCCGTGAGCCTCGCCGTCGGAGGCGGGACGGTCGACGGGCGAACGGAGGACATCTCGGAGGGCGGCCTGCTCGTCATCACGCGTCAGACGTGCGAGCCGAACCAGCGGGCCACGGTGCGGTTCGCGTCCCCCATCGAGGGCCGGGTGGTGACTTGCGAGGCTCACCTTCGGTGGGTGCGCGCGGCGCCGCCGGAGGTGGCCAACGGCGCCCGAGCCATCGGGCTGGAGTTCATCGACCCGAGCGCCGAGATTAAAGCGTCGATCGCGCGGTATGTCGCCGCCATGGGGGAGGCGACGGGGATGGGGGACGAGGCGGGGACAGGGAAATGAGACGCACCTCCTCCCACGCCGCATCGAACGGAGCCTCGTCGAACGGAGCCAAGGGGCCTGTCTTGAACGCCGGACGGTCCACCTTCACCCAATCCCCCAAGACGGCCAACGAGTATCTCTTGACAGCTTGTCTTGCGTTTTCGACGCTCGAGATGTGGCGCGTGAAGCGGTTTCGGGCCGGTTCGCTTGCGCGCACACGCGAGAACGGAGGATTCGATGTCCGCCCCCCCGCCCCGTGACAAGAAGCCGGTCGCTGTCTCGTTCGTGAAGAACGTGGACGACGAGCCCACGGCGATCGGGCGGGTCGACAGCGCGCTCCTTCGGGCGCAGAGCCGCCGCGATCGCGCGCACCTCATCGTGCTGGCTGGCAACAGCCTGGGTCGGATGTTTCGCCTCGATCAGCCCGAGACGTTCATCGGCCGCGCCACGGACGCGACGATCCGCATCGAGGACGACGGGGTCTCGCGCCGTCACGCGAAGATCGTCCAGATGGATGGCGAAGTGTGGGTAGAGGACATGAAGAGCGCCAACGGCACGCTCATCAACGGCCAGCGCGTCGAGCGCGGGACGTTGCACGACGGCGACAAGATCCAGATGGGATCGACGACGATTCTCAAGTTCACGTACTCCGACCGGCTCGAGGAGAACTTCCAGCAGAAGATGATCGACGCGGCCCTCCATGATGGGCTGACGGGCGCCTACAACAAGCGGTATCTGCTCGAGCGCCTCCCGACCGAGGTCGCATACGCCATGCGGCACAAGACGCCGCTCTCGCTCCTCATGGTCGACGTCGACCATTTCAAAGACATCAACGACAAGCACGGCCACCCCGGAGGCGACTACGTCCTGACGACGCTGGCGCAGGTCGTGATGGGCGCGCTCCGGACGGAGGACCTCTTCGCGCGGTTCGGCGGCGAAGAGTTCGCGGTCCTCTGCCGCAACGTCCGGCTCGAGAACGCGTGCGTGCTCGGCAATCGTCTGCGCTCGCTCGTCGAGTCGTGCGAGTTCCATTACCGCAAGGAGAACATCTCCGTCACGGTGAGCGTCGGCGTAGCTTCGTGCGTCTACCAGAACAACGAAGATCCGGCGCTTCTCATCGCCGACGCCGACAGCGCCCTGTACGAAGCGAAGCGCGCCGGGAGAAACCGCGTCGCCGCGGCCGCGTCAAAGTAGGCCGAACTCACGCAGACGCCGGTAGAACGTGCGGCGCGGTACGCCGATCATCTTGGCGGCCTGCGCGCGGTTCCAGTTGCACGCCGTCAGCGCGCCCAGGATGCGTTCGCGTTCGCTGGCCTTGTGTTCGGCGGCGTTCTCGGCGCGGGGCGTGGAGCCGTGACGTCGCGCGCGCGGCGAGGGGTGGCCATTGCCGCCGCTCACCACTCGCACCTCGGGTAGCTCGAGATCGTCGACGCCGATCTCCTTGCCGTCGCTCATGAGCCACGCGTTGAGCAGCACGTGCTCGAGCTGTCGGACGTTGCCGGGCCAGGGCTGGCCGCAGAGCGCGCGCAGGGCTTCCCGCGAAAGCGACTTCCGGTCTCTCCGGTAGCGGGCCGAGAGGCGGGCGAGGAAGTGATCGACGAGGGGAGGGATGTCCTCGACGCGCTCGCGCAGCGGCGGGACGTGGAGCTCGACGACGTGGAGGCGATAGAAGAGGTCCCGCCGGAACGTCCCCTCTTCGACCATCTTCTCGAGGTCGCAGTGCGTCGCCGCCATGACGCGCACGTCGATGGGCTCCTCGCGCGTGCCGCCGAGGGGGCGGACGTGCTTTTCCTGCAAGACGCGCAGGAGACCCGTCTGCATCTTGGCGGGCATCTCGCCGATCTCGTCGAGCAAGAGGGTGCCGCCCTCGGCCTCCTGGAAGAGGCCCCGCCGATCGTGGTCGGCCCCGGTGAAGGCGCCTCGCAGGCTCCCGAACAGCTCGGACTCGAGCAGGTTCGCCGGGATCGCGCCGCAGTTGACGCCGAGGAACGGCCTGCGGCCACGCGGCCCGGCCTGGTGGACGACGCGCGCCACCATCTCCTTGCCCGTGCCGCTCTCCCCGGTGATGAGCACCGGGACATCGGTGTCCTTCACGCGGTCGATGACGGCATAGAGGCGACGCATGGCGGCGCTCGTCCCGACGAGGCCTCCGTACCCGAAGTGGCCTCGCAGCTCGGCGCGCACCTGTTTCAAGTCCCGCCGGGCCTCTGCGAGCTGCTCGGTGCGCTTGCCCAGCGTGCGCGCCAGCTCGTCGCCGGTTGGACCGGGCTCCGGCATGTGCTGGGGTCCGACCGCGACGACGACGACCTNNTCGATCGCGATCGCCGCCTGGTCTGCAAAGGCCCGCAGCGTCGGCACCTCGCGCTCGAACCGAACGCCGGGCCGCAGGCGCGTTTCGACGTAGAGCGCACCGATCGTGCGCCCGACGGGCGGCGCGCCGCGGATCGGGACGCACGCGATGGACTGGATCATCAGCTGGTGCACGCTGATGGCCTCCGCGAGCCGCTGGTCGTCGCGTGCGCTGATCGTCACCACGGCTTCGCCGCTCTCGAGGACGCGCTCGGCCACGGACCGCGAGAAGCGCGCGTGCGGGTCGTCGCCGCCCGATCGGGTGCGCGCCGTCTGCGCCTCGAGCTCGCCGGCCTCGCCGACGNNCGCGCAGCAGCAGCCGCGGCACGTCGTGCTCGGTAGCGAGCTCGCGGGTGATCTCGAGGATCCGGGCCAGGCGATCCTCCGTTCGTGCCCCGGCGGGCAGGCCCGTCGACGTCATGGTGACGTCGGCTGCGCCGGGTTGCACCTGGCGCAAGCCCCGACGGCGGGGATCGTTCCAGAATACTTCGCGCAAGTCCCTCGGGAGCTGCGCGGCCGTCTCCTCGAGCATCGCGAGCGCCGACTCGGCGTCGCGCCGCGCGGTCGCGTGCGCGCCCTGGGTGGCCGCCAGCCTCGCGCGCGCATCGAGGGCCTGCCACGCCCACTCGCGCCTGCCGGCCTTGCGCGCGAGCTCGATGGCCGCGTCGAGGGCGCGGCGTGCG
>PLIR01000454.1 GCA_003139415.1 Myxococcales bacterium
CCTCGACCGGATCGACGCCATCGTCGAGTCCTCCGCGCGCGCCCTCTTCGTGACGCACGGTCTCGCGTTGGGAGACCGCTCGGGCGCCTTCAGCGCGACGCCGGACGACCACGACGTGGCCGGCAGCATCGGCTTCATGGCCCCCGAGATCCGGGGCGCCGTGCTGGTCACCGCGCGCAAGGACGTGCTGGCGCGCGCGTGGCCGACGGAGCTGCGGGACCGAGTTCCGTCGGACCGGGACGTCTTCGACTGGACGGGCGAACTCGTGAACCAGCTGCTCGGCCGCGTGAAGAACGCGCTCGTGCCCTTCGGCCTCACCCTCGAGCAGAGCACCCCGACAGTCGTGACAGGCTGGCACCTTCACCGCGCCCCCGCGTCGACGAACGTCGCGCGTCGTTACCTCTTCGAGGCCGACGGCGGGTCCATCGCGATCTACTTCGACGCAGTCGTCGCAGAAGGCTTCGCGCTCGCCGACTCGCCACGACAGTCCCTGCAGCCCGTCGTCGAAGGCGACATCCAGCTCTTCTGAGCGATGCTCCACGGCCTCCGCACATCGATCCGGGCCAAGCTCGAGCAAGAAAGTCGAGGCGCCGCGTGAGTGACCTGTCGAACTTGCCTTTGGTGACCCACGCGGCCTTCCCGGCGGCGCTGCTCGACGGCGACGGCCGCGTCCTGGCGACCTCGCCGGCGTGGGATGCGCTCCTGGACGCGTCCCCTCCCCGCCCGGAGGTGCGCTTGCAGGTCACCGGGCTGCCGGAGCCGGGTCACCTGCTCGTCGTCGCGACCGACTGCTCCGACGTGCGCCTCGAAGCGACCGAGCTCCGCGACCGCATCGCCTTCATGGAGTGGCAGGCCCTCTCGCTCTCCACGTTCGCGAAGGTGATCGCGCACGCGCCCATCATCCTGTCGTCGATCGACGCCGCGGGCGTCACGTCGATGTCCGACGGCAAGGGGCTCGACCTCGTCGGACGCAAGCCGGGAGCGCGCGTCGGCGTGAACGAACTCGAGGCCTCGCTCGGGACACCCACGCACGAACACCTTCTGCGCGCGCTCGACGGAGAGACGGTGCGCGCGATCTCCGAGCCCGCCTCCGGCGTGTTCTTCGAGACTTGGTACACGCCACTGCGCGACGAGAACGACGCCATCGACGGCGTCATCGCGCTCGCCATCGACGCGACCGACCGGGTGAAGTCGCAGGTGCAGCTGGTGGAGAACACGCGCGTCATCGAGCGGCAGAGCGAGACCATCCGCGATCTTGCCGCCCCGATCATCAAAGTCTGGGACGAAGTCATCTGCCTGCCCATCATCGGCGCGGTCGACGGCAGCCGCGCGACCGACATGATGGGGCACCTCCTCGAGTCGATCGTCCGCGAGAAGGCGCGCTTCGCGATCCTCGACCTCACGGGCGTCGGTGCGGTCGACACCTCGACGGTGCACCACCTGCTTCGGATGCTCAAAGCCGCCCGGACGCTCGGCGTGGAAGGCGTGCTCTCCGGGGCCCAGCCGACCATCGCGCAGACGATGGTGTCGCTCGGCATGAACCTCGCGGACCTTCGCACCGTCCGCACGCTGCACGATGCCCTCTCGTGGTGCCTCGCGCGAAGGCAAGCGGACCAGGCGCGCCGCCGCCTCGACCGAGCCACGGCCTCCCGCCACCCGTCGCTTCGAGAAACCGAGTCGCCAAGGAGATCGCAATGACGTCGCCCGTGCCCATTCAATCGACGATGGACGTCCTGCGGCAGCTCCTCGAGAGCGCCCTCATCGCCGTCTGGGCGGTCGACTCCGAAGGCCGCTACACGATGAGCGAAGGCAAGGGGACGTCGCTGTTCGGAATGCGTCCCGAGGAGCTCTTGGGCCTCTCGGCGCTCGAGATGTTCCACGACAACCCGCCGATCGCCGACGCCATCGTCCGCGCCCTCTCGGGAGAGGCGACCCACCTGGTGTCGACGCCGGCGCCCGGGCTCGAGCTCGAGACCTGGTACACGCCGCTGCGCGGGCCCGGCGGCGAGGTCCAGGGAGCAGCGTGCCTCACGCTCGACGTCTCGGACCGAATCGCGCGCGCACCCTCCCCCGGGGAGGCCGACCTCGTCGAGCGCCAGAGCGCGACGATCCGCGCGCTGGCGACCCCCATCATCCAGGTCTGGGACGGCGTCCTGTGTCTGCCCGTCATCGGTACCGTCGACAGCGCGCGCACCGCCGAAATGATGCAGCGGCTGCTCGACAGCATCGTCAAGGAGCACGCGAGGTACGCGATCGTCGACCTGACCGGCGTCGAGCTCGTGGACACGTCGACTGCCGACCACCTCATTCAACTCTTTCGGGCCGCGCGCGTGCTGGGCGTCGAGGGGGTCCTCTGCGGGATTCGCCCCGCCGTCGCGCAGACGATCGTCGGCCTCGGCCTCGATCTCGGCTCGGTGCGCACGACGCGGTCGCTGCGCGACGCGCTCAAGGATGGCAAGACCGCGTCCCCCGAATCGTTGGCCGAGATCTTCGATTTGCTCGATCTCGCCGCTCACTCGTGAAGTTGGATTGGCGCGGTGCCCTCG
>PLIR01000165.1 GCA_003139415.1 Myxococcales bacterium
CGTCGAGGCCATCAACGCGCTGGGCGATCGGATCGGCCAGCTCTCCGACGGCGAGCTTCGCGCGAAGACGGCCGAGTTCAAGCAAAAGCTCGACAACGGGGCGACCGTCGACGACCTATTGCACGAGGCGTTCGCCGTCGCGCGCGAGGCGAGCAAGCGCGCGCTCAAGATGCGCCACTACGACGTGCAGCTCATCGGCGGNNCGCGACTCCGAGTGGATGGGCAAGCTCTACAACTTCCTCGGGTTGAGCGTCGGGGTCGTCGTCAACTCGCAGGGCGAGCACGACAAGAAGCGGGCGTACCGCTCGGACATCACCTACGGCCAAAATAACGAGTTTGGCTTCGACTATCTGCGCGACAACATGAAGTTCAGCGCGCTCGACTACGTCCAGCGCGATCTGCACTACGCGATCGTCGACGAGGTCGACTCGATCCTCATCGACGAGGCCAGAACGCCGCTCATCATCAGCGGCCAGGGCGAGCCGTCGAGCCACAAGTACAAGCAGATCAACGAAGTCATACCGCGCCTCCGCAAGGACGAGCACTACGTCGTCGACGAGAAGGCGCACTCCGTCACGCTGACCGACGACGGTGTCGAGCTCGCGCAAAAGCTCATGGGCATCGGGAACCTGTACGACCCGATCAACCTCGAGAGCCTGCACATCCTCAACCAGTGCCTGCGCGCGCACTCGCTCTACAAGCGCGACGTGAACTACCTCGTCGCCGACGACGGCAAGGTCCTCATCATCGACGAGTTCACCGGCCGCGTGCTGCCCGGGCGCCGCTGGAGCGACGGTCTGCACCAGGCCGTCGAGGCGAAGGAGAACGTGCGCATCCAGGAAGAGACGCGCACGATGGCGACGATCACCTTCCAGAACCTCTTCCGCCTCTACAAGAAGCTCTCGGGGATGACGGGCACCGCCGACACCGAGGCGACGGAGTTTCACGAGACCTACAAGCTGAGCGTCATCGCGACGCCCACGAACAAGCCGATGATCCGCGAGGATCACCAGGACGTCGTCTACAAGACCGAGCGCGAGAAGTTCACCGCCGCCATCGCCGAGATCCTCGAGTGCCACGAGAAGGGCCAGCCCGTGCTCGTCGGCACGACGAGCGTCGAGAAAAGCAACGCGATCGCCACGCTGCTCAAGAAGAAGAAGATCCCGCACGCCGTCCTCAACGCCAAGCACCACGAGCGCGAGGCATACGTCGTCGCGCAGGCGGGCCGCAAAGGCGCCATCACCGTCAGCACCAACATGGCGGGCCGCGGCACCGACATCGTGCTCGGCGGCAACCCCGAGATGATCGCGAAGCTCGAGTTCCGCGAGAACGGTCGCGATCCCGATGGGGATCCCCAGGGGTTCGCGCAGGTCGTCGAGAAGCACTCGGCCGCCTGCAAAGAGGAGGGTGAGGCCGTGCGCGCGCTCGGGGGCCTGCACATCCTCGGCACCGAGCGGCACGAGTCGCGGCGCATCGACAACCAGCTCCGCGGACGCGCGGGCCGCCAGGGCGATCCGGGGTCGAGCCGCTTCTATCTGTCGCTCGAAGACGACTTGATGCGCATCTTCGCGGGCGACCGGGTCAAGTCGCTCATGGAGCGCATGGGGATGCCGGACAACGAGCCGATCGTGCACCCCTGGGTGACGCGCAGCATCCAGGACGCGCAGCGCAAGGTCGAAGAGCGCAACTTCGACATGCGAAAGCACCTGCTCGAGTACGACGACGTGATGAACGAGCAGCGCAAGACGGTGTACAAGCTCCGTCAGCAGCTGCTCCTCGGGATCTACAAGCCGGAGAGGCTCGACGAGGACGGCAAGCCCACGGGCAAGCTCCGCGAGATCGTCACCGACGAGCGGATCGCCGGCGAGGTGAAGCAGGCCGTGCTCGACATGGTGCTGCACCACGGCACGCCGATCGCGGCGCCGAACGGCGCCCAAGCGCCCGGCACCAACGGCGCGCCGCCGGAGCGCAAGGGGCCGCCCAAGGCGATCGAGGATGTCGAGGAGATCTACTCGCTCTCCTCGCTGCAGCAGGACGTCTACCAGTTCTGGGGATACCGCTTCGACTTCAGGGACGGCGAGGGCAAGAAGCCTCGGGCGGTCTACGAGCGGCTGCTCAAGGAGATCCCGCAGAGCCTGACGGAGCAGCGCGAGCAGCTGCTCGATCTCATCGACAGCATCGTCGGCGCGATCGTCGAGGAGTGCTGCCCCGCCAACAAGCCGCCGGAAGACTGGGACTGGAAGGGGATCAAGGGCGGCTTCGCGGAGCACTTCGGCGGCAAGAGCCCGGAGGTCGAGCACCTGCACGACGCGGAGTTCATCGCGAAGGCCCTCTACGGGGCGGCCGAGGAGAAGCTCAAGGAAAAGGAAGCGGAGACGGGGACGGAGCTGATGCTCCGCGTCTTCCGTCACTTTTACCTCGAGGAGATCGACCGGCAGTGGGTCGAGCACCTCACGAACATGGAGCACCTGCGCGACGGGATCGGCCTCCGCGGGTACGGGCAGCGCGACCCGAAGCAGGAGTACAAGAAAGAAGGCTACGACGTCTTCGTCACGATGATGGCGGGGACGTGCAGCAACGTGTGCTCGAAGCTCTTCAAGGTGCAGGTAAAGCGCGAGAACGAGATCGAGCGAATCGAGCGCGAAGACGCGGAGAAGCACGCCGCGCAGGCGCGGGCGATGCAGATGCGGCACGGGGCGGACGCTCCCGCGGGGGAGGAGGACGTTCCGGCGCCTCGCTCGGCGGCGAGGCCGCAGCCGGCTCGCGTGAGCGCCCCACCGGTCCGCCGCGAAGGGCCAAAGATCGGGCGCAACGACCCGTGTCCTTGCGGGAGCGGGCAAAAGTTCAAGAAGTGTCACGGTGCAGCCCTCGAGGACGAAGGCGGCGACGACGCGAACGCCTGACGCGCGTCTCGGAATCCTGCACCTCTCTGCGGGAGAGGCGCATCTTCTTGGCTCGGAGGCGCGTCTCTCAGTGAGAGAGGGGCACGAGCGAGTCAGACAGGAGCATCTTCTTGGCTCAGAGGTGCGTCTCTCAGTGAGAGAGGTGCGCGAGCGAGTCAGAGGGGAGCATCTTCTTGGCTCGGAGGCGCGCCTCTCAGTGAGAGAGGTGCGCGAGCGAGTCAGAGAGGGGGCCCCCCTTCTTCATCCAGCCCACGGCTGATCCATGCCGCGCACGCGTCCCCCTCTCGTCACACCAGCCTGAAACGGCGACGGCGGCGTCCAATTTGGTACCATCGGCCGGCATGAGAGCTCGGACATGGGTTTGCGGCGTGGGGATGGCGGGGGCAATGCTGGTCGCGAGCGGCCTCGTCGCGGGGTGCGGCGGCGGCCCGGACTCGAAGTTCGCGATCGGGGCCAAGGCGGGCGACATGCCCGAGGGCCAGACGTGGACCGGCGTGTACTTCAATCCCGTGTACGGGTACCTGCACATGTCCGAAGAGGGCACCAACGTCACCGCCCGGTGGAAGCGCGCGAACGGCAGCGCGTGGGGTGAGCTCAGCGGGACGGTGGAGGGCAACGTCGTGCACTACACCTGGAAAGAACATCAGTACGGATCCGTCGGCCCCAGCGGCAACTCCAAGGGCACGGGCGTCTTCGTCTACAAGATGGGCGAAGCGGCCCCGGAGCTCGATGGCCAGTACTCGCTCGAGGGCTCCGACAGCGTCGGCCAGTGGCACTGCGTGAAGCAAAACAACATGAAGGTCGACGTCGGCTCGATCAACGGCGACAACCCCGAAGCCGCGTCGCCGACCCAAGACGCCTGGCACTGAAGCTCCGTCGTCGAGATGAGCTCAAGGTTTGCTGTCATCNNGGACCCCACGGAGAGCGCGGAAAGGCGGCGTCCATAGGGTCGCTCGCTCCGCTCGGGATGACAGCAAGGGGTTGACGCCCTCACGACGGCGCTCCATAGGCTGCACTCGGCTAGCCGTTTACGAATCTTTACCGCTGGATCGCAGCGGGCCGCGCGGGGCGGTGGCAACATCAGGGCATGACGATTCGTACATCGCATCGCTTTGCTCTCATCGTCGCGCTCGCGGTCCCGGCGGTCGTCGTCGCGTGCGGCGGGGCGCAGACTCCCGGCGCATCTTCGCTGGCGGGCGCGACGCGGGCGCCCGTGGATCCCAACGCGAACGCGGACATCAAGGTGTTCGCGGATGCGCTCGGCGACGTGCCGCTGACGCCGGCCCAGCGCTCCGAGGTCGATAAGCTCGCCTCCGAGGCCGACGGTCGCCACACCGAGATTACCGCGGCCCGAAAGGCGCTCGAGCTTGCCATTGCCGACCAGGTCGATGGAGGGCGAATCGATGTCACGGCGCTCGCGCCCAAGATCGACGCGCTCGTCGCAGCCGTGGAGCGCACCCAGGCGCCCGACCGCGCCGCCTTCGAGCGCCTGCACGCCATCCTGGATCCCGACCAGCGGGTCGCCTTCGCGAACGCGGTCGAGGCGCACGCGCGAGAGCGCATGGAGGGCGTTCGCCCTGGGGGCCGCATGAGCGAGTGGGCGGACGCTCTCAAGCTGACCGACGATCAGCGCGGACGCATCAGCGCGCTCCTCATGGAGCACGCCAAGGAGGCCCACCTGATGGATCCCGGCGAACGCGGCCCCCATCGCGGCGCGAAGATCCTCGGGGCGTTCAAGGGCGACCGATTCGTCTTCGACGAGGTGGCGCCCCCGCAGGACATTCGCGAGCGCGTCACCGGAGCGACGGGCCGCTTCCTGGGCGTGGCCGCCCAGGTGCTGCCCATCCTCACCCCTGAACAGCGAGCGGCGGCCTCGCAGCGGCTTCGCTCGAAGGCGGATTCGCTCGGGCTTGGGGGGTGACGGCCGGGTCGTCGACCCGGCGGCGGCGCAGCGCGTACCGGACGAGCAGCCCCGCGAGGGACGGGTAGTCGATCCCGACGGCGGCCGCTGCGCGAGCCATCCCGGCCCCCGTCGACAAGTCGCAGTTCGGGTTCACGTCGACGACGTACGGGATGCCCGTCGCTCCGAGCCGGACGTCGACGCGCCCGTAGTCTCGAACACCCACCGCCCGGAACGCGTCCGTCGCCGTCCGGCGCACGCGCGCCGCGATCGCCGTGGGCAGGATGGGGTGGAGGATCGGAACGGTGCCGAGGTCGTCGGCCGAGCCGACCGTCCACTTGGCGTCGTACGACACGATGTGCGGGACGTCGTCCGGCAGGGCCCGGAAGTCGATCTCGCTGAGGGGCAACACGCGGGGTGTCGGATGCCCGAGGAGCGCGACGTTGAACTCGCGGCCATCGATGTATTGCTCGACGAGGGCCGGCTGACGGAACGTCGTCACCACCGCGTCGACGGCGCGAGCAAGCGCGGCCGCGTCGTGCACCACGCTCGTGCGCCAGACGCCCACCGAGCCGTCCTCACGGACAGGCTTCACGATGAGCGGGAAGGGAAGATCGCACGCCTCGCCCGGGCGGGAGAGGACCCGGCCCGCGGGCGTGGAGATGCCGGCCGCCTCGAGCCGCTGCTTCACCTTGTCTTTGCGCAGCGCGAGGCTGAGGACCTCCGGCGGCGAACCGGTGAAGGGGACTCCGAGTAGCTCGAGCAGAAGGGGCACGGCGCTCTCGAGGCGGGCATCGTTGGCGAGCGACTCGCAAAGGTTGAACGCGCACTCGGGTTCGATCTCGCCGAGCCGAGCACGCAGACGGGGGAGATCGCCGTCGACCTCGACGAGCGCGGCCTCGTGCCCCTCGTCGCCGAGCGCTGCAGCCACGCCTGCGGCCACGGAGCAGATCTGAGCCCGCGCTTCCCACGCGGGGTCGACGCCCTGCTGCACGTCTTCGTAATCGACGTTGTAGAGGACTGCGACGCGCTTGCGGACGCGCCCGCGTCTCGATGGGGAGCGCCGCTCCGCGTTCTCGAGCGCGGGAGAAGCCCCTGGAGGTGCCTCGGCCGTCATATGATCTCGAACCGTCCTATCGCTAGGGCGCGCGACCCTTGGTGACACGCGCGCCCCTTCTTTGCGAATCTACCGGCGTCGCGATCGTGGTCAAGCAGAGATCGCGCCCTTAGCGACCCTGAAGACACCGAAAGCGCGCAACCGTCATGGCAGAAGAGCGCAGGCCGCACCCCGCCCCGACCTTTGTCCGCGCCGCCTTCGCCGTCTTCTCCAAGGATGTCCGGATCGAGGCCTCTACCCGCGAGATCGTCACGACGGCCGCGTTTTTCGCGGTGCTGGTGGTCATCCTCGCGAGCGTGGCCTTCGTGACGGGGCCGCAGACGACGACGCGCGTCGCGCCCGGTGCGCTCTGGCTCTCCATCGTCTTCGCGGCCGTGCTGGCCCTCGGGCGCACCTGGCAGCGTGAGCGGGAGGAGTCGGCGTTCGTGGGCTTGCTCGTGTCGCCCGTTCCGCGGGCGGCGATCTGGTGCGGCAAGGCAGCGGGCGTCCTCGTGTTCCTCTTCGCCGTCGAAGCGGTCGTCGTCCCTCTCGTGGCGCTGCTCTTTCACGTCGACCTGCCCCTCGTCGCCGGTCCCCTGGCCCTCGTGATGGTGTTCGGCACCATCGGGGTCGCCGCCACGGGGACCCTCTTCGGGGCCATGACCGTGCGCACCCGGGCTCGCGAGTTGCTCCTCGCGACGGTGCTGTTCCCGCTGCTGTCGCCCTCGCTCGTGTCGAGCGTCGCCGCGACACGCGAGATCTTCTACGCGGCCGTCAGCGGCCAGCTCGTGGCGTTCGGAGAGGTGCGGGACTGGCTCGTCCTGCTCGGCATCTTCGACGCCGTCGCGATCCTCGGGGGCCTGGCCATGTTCGGCGCCCTCGTCGAGGATTGACGCGTAGTTCTAAAGGGATACCCGGTTGACCATGTGCGCTTGCTCCGCTCGACTCGTCGCTGCGCTTCGCTCCGCTCCTCGCTCGACTCCGCTCGCGCACATGGAGCACCGAGTATCCCGTTAACTAAACCAACTCCGCCATGGCGATGGCGGAGTTGGTCATGGCGGCGGGATCGAGCGCCGTGCCGCAGGCTTCACCCAGAGCGAAGACCCCGTCGCGGACTCGGCCGCCCGGCGTTGCAGTCACGAAGAAGCCAGCCCGAGCGCGTGTCACTTCGGCTCCCGCTTCGATGGCCAACCCGACCGCCGGGGCAGGCGGCGCCTCGAGGAGCAAGGCATCGCAGGCGAGCTCGCGCTCCCCGTCGTCTTCGGTCGCGACGAGAACACTCTTCACGCTCGCCCGGCCCCCTGCTCGCAGCGGCAGCCCTATGACGCGCATGGCCTCCGGGTGGGCCCGTGCGAACGCGGCACTGAACGGTCCCGCGTCCCCCTCCGCGACGACCATCACGATCTTGCGCCCGGGGGCCACCCCCTGTCCGAGCAACCGGCACCCAGCGCGCGCGCTCATGATCCCCGGCAGGTCGTTGCCCTCGAACGCGAGCGCGCCGTCGTGGCATCCCGTGGCCAGTACGAGGGTGCGCGCCATCACCACCTCGAGCGGGCCATTCTCCGCGCCGCCGACGAGCACGTCGTCGCCGTAGATCCCGGCCGCCGTCGTTCGCAGACGCAGCCGGATCGTCCCCTTTGCCACTTGCTCCTCGAAGGCTGCGAGCAGGGTTCGCCATGCGGCTTCTCCCACGCGAGCCAGGACCCCCGCCGAGCCTCCCGGTGCAAGGTCGTCGTCCACGACCTCCACGTGCCGTCCACGCTTCGCGAGCTCCATCGCCGCGGTCATGCCTGCGGCGCCCGCGCCCACGACGAGGACGTCCGCGTCGCGCCGTCGGGCCGGTACCTCCGCCATCCTCGGTTCCAGGGCCGGGAGACGACCGATGCCTGCGACCTGCCGAGCCACCCCCTGGACGACGCGGCGTATCCCAGGCACGCCGGCCATCAGCTCATGGTGATTCATGCCGTCCGGGAAGAACCAGTCCGCCGCCCGCAGGAGGTCGGTGTCCCGGGACCCGACGACGTTCTGCGTCTCGATGCGAAGGCCTTCCTCGGCGGGCACCCGACAGGTCATGACGTTCGGCACGTCGTTGACCCGGGCGAGGCACCCCTCGCACGCCCCGGCCAGACACGTCGGGCCTCGCGGTCTGTGGAACTTGGGGCTGCGCGCAAGCGCCAGGCGGCCTGCGGCGACGAGGGCCGTCACGGCGGGCTCGCCGCGCTCGGCAACGACGGCCTCGTCGTCGAGCCATATCGTCACCGGGTCGCGGGGCGCTCGAGTGCGGGGCATGGACGGAGCAGAGGGCAAAGGCGCCCGGCGGCGCCCGGGGAGTGTATCGTCGGCCTTCCGTGGGCGTGCACCCGTTTCGGACCGAGCTGCGGACGGCGTTCCGGACCAAGTCGATCGACGCCATCGTCGGCGAGGCCGAGGCCCAAGGGGCGACGCTCAAGCGGGTGCTGGGGCCCGTGCAGCTCGTGGCGCTCGGGGTGGGCGCCGTCATCGGGACGGGCATCTTCGCCACCATCGGAACGGCCTCCGCCGGCGACGCGAGCCGCCCCGGCGCAGGCCCGGCGCTGACGCTCTCGTTCATCGTCACGGCCGTGGTCTGCAGCTTCACGGCGCTCTGCTACGCCGAGTTCGCCGCCATGGTGCCTGCGGCGGGCAGCGCCTACACGTACGCCTACGCGACGCTCGGCGAGCTGGCGGCGTGGGTCATCGGCTGGGACCTGCTGCTCGAGTACGCCATCGGGAACACGGCGGTCGCCATCTCATGGGCGGGATACGCCGACGCGTTCTTGCGCGGCTTCGGCGTCGAGCTGCCCCGCTGGCTGGTCACCGACTACCGAACGGCGCTCCGCACGCCGGAGGTGCTCGCCCAGGCTCCTCACGTGTTCGGCGTGCCGATCGTGGTCGACCTCCTCGCGGTGGGGATCGTGGCGCTCGTGACGATCGTCCTCGTCTGGGGTGTGCGGGAGTCGGCGCGCGCCGGGACGGCGATGGTCGCGCTGAAGCTCGCCGTCCTGGCGTTCTTCGTCCTCGTGTCGTGGCGGTCGGTCAAGGCGTCGAACTGGCACCCGTTTGCGCCGAACGGGTTCGCCGGCGTCGGGGCGGGGGCCGCCGTCATCTTCTTTGCGTACATAGGCTTCGACGCCGTCTCGACGTGCGCCGAGGAGTGCAAGAACCCCGCTCGCGACGTGCCCATCGGGATCCTCGGCTCGCTCGCCGTCTGCACCGTGGTCTACGTCGGGGTGGCCGCCGTGTTCTCGGGCCTCGTGCCCTACCCGGCGCTGGTGAAGCTCGATCCCTCCCGGCGGGCCGAAGCGCTGGCGGTGGCGATGGAATATGTGGCGCTTCCGCCCTGGGCGGTCGCCGTCGTCGCCTTCGGCTCGGTCATCGCGCAGACGGCCGTCCTGCTGGTCTTTCAGCTCGGGCAGGCCCGCATCCTGATGGCGATGGCCCGCGATGGCCTTTTGCCCCCCCTCTTCGCGCGCGTCCACCCGACGTTTCGGACCCCCCACGTCTCCACCATCGTCACGGGCGTCCTCGTCGCCCTGATCAGCGCGTTCGCCAGCATCGACGAGATGGTGGACCTCACCAACATCGGGACGCTCTTCGCCTTCGTGCTGGTGTGCGTCGGCGTCGTCGTCTTGCGCTACCGCGAACCCTCGCGCAAGCGACCCTTCCGCGTGCCCTTCGGCGCCGTGCTCATCCCGTCGCTCGGGCTGGCCTCGTGCCTCCTGCTCGTCGCGTACCTGCCGCCCGCGTCGTGGCTCCGCTTCGTCGGCTGGCTCGCGGCGGGTCTAGTCGTTTACGTGACCTACGGCAGGCGGCACTCGCGCTTGCGCGCGTGACCTCACGGCCGCCGGTACACGCTCACGATCGGCACCCCGTCCTGCCGCACGATGTACGCAGGCGCGTCCGTCCCGAGCGCCACCCAGATCGTGTAATCGACCTCGTTCATGTGAAGCTCGTGCTGCACGAGCGCGATCTGAGCGTCGCCCGGGTTGCCCGACGCGCGCAGATCGCGCCGCACGCGCTTCTCTTCCTGCATTCGATTCCACGCGTCCCACGTCGTGTCGTCGAGAAAGACGCTGGCGCCGTTCGGTGCCTTGGGGTTGAGGTACTGGGCCGCCGCGTCCTGCGTCGTGTAGCCCCAGAACTGCCGGTTCAGTCCGAGGTCGGCCCCGCCCGCCGTGCCCCCGACGAGCGGCACGTACGCCGAGAGCCCGAACGGGTGCGAGTGCGCCGTCACCGCCAAGGGTGCCGCGATGACGCTCGCGACGAGCGCCGCCTGCGCGGCCTGAAGGCGTGCGCCCGCGAGGCTGGGCAACGCCGTCTGCATCGCGGCCGCTACGCGATCGAACCCGCACCCGGCGAAGAGGGCGAGGACCGGGTACGCCGGCAGCCAGTGCTTCGTCCCGCCGAAGATCGGGGTCCGCGGGAAGAAGAACAGCGTGATGGCCGCGAGCAGCGAGAGCGCGAGCAGCAAGTCGGCCTCCGCGCGGCTATCCGTCGTCGCCGCGCCCGGTACCGGGGCTGACCGCGCCCGCACCCACGCTCGCAGTCGACCCACCGCGACGGCCCCGCGAGCGTAAGCCCCGACGCCGAAGAGAAGGAGCGTGACGCTGGGCACGGTCGCCAGCACCATGACGGGCAGGTAGCTCTTCGGCGAGGGTGGACCGAAGTAGTTTTTCCCGAGAAATTCGATGTTGTAATACTCGTGGTGCATGTGGAAATCGACCCACCACTCGAGCCGCGCGATCGTGTCGTGCCAGAGATAGGGCCACACCGCGTAGAGCACGAGCGGGCCGAGGAGGGCCATCGACACGAGGTTCGCGGGCAGCGAGATGCGTCCCCTCTTGAGGGCTGCGAGGGTGGCCCGCCGGTGGACGAAGAGCGCGTGCGGGGTGAGCGCGAACGGCAGAAGCCACGCGTTGTGCTTCGTCGCCAGCGTCAGCCCGTAAACGATCCCCGCGAAAATCGCCCAGCGTAGCTTCCCGGTGTCGAGCGCGCGCCAGTTGACGTAGACGCACCAGATCCACATCGCCATGATCGGCACGTCGAAGCACGCCAGGTGCGCGTGGAAGAAGACGCGCGGCATGAGCCCCAGGAGCAGCGCCGCGACCAGCCCGGCACGCCGTCCCCAGAGGCGCGCGCCGAAGAGGTACGTCGTGAAGAGCGCGATCCCCGCCGTGCACATCGCCGGGAAGCGGAACGCCGTCGTCGCGTCGGCGAAGACATGCCATTTCTGGTGGAGGAAGTACCCCGACGCGCCGAACAGCGTCTTCATCAACACGGGGTGTTCGTGGTTGTCCGAGAAGGCGCCGTCGGCGAGGCGCAGCGCATCTCCGCCCCGCTCGATCAGCGTCCGCCACCAGTTGAAGTACGTCGCGCCCGCCCGGAAGTAGACGCCTTCGTCGCGCGGGAACCCGAGCACCCGCGCCGTGGCGACGAGCCACGCCACGTAGGCGCCCGCCAGGGTCGCGCCGATGACGTGGTCGCGCCACCCGATCCGGTCCGGGAGCGCGAAGACGCCGAGAACGCGCGAACGCCACGATGTGGCCAAGGGCTCGTTCACTGCGTGTTCGCCTCGAAGCAATAGGCCCGGCGCTGGCCGCCCGGCGAGACGATGTCGGCCACGACCTCCGCGCGCTGTCCGGCGAAGGCGCTGGTGTCGAGCTCGAAGGCGCGCCACCCGTCGCCGTCGCGATGAAAGATGGTGCCGAGGGTCGTGTCGCCGATGCGAAACGTGATCGTGACGGGCGCACCGGTCTTCATGCGCTCGGCCTCGACGTAGAGGGCGTGGTGGCCGTGCAGCGAGCTCCCGAGCACGACGTCGAGGAACCGAAGCCGCAACGTCGAGTCTCCTCCCACCCCCGGCGTGTAGATGCAGCGGTGCGGGTAGTAGTCGAGGTCTGCCACGACGCTCGTCCCGACGTTGCTGCCTCCCGGGCATACGAAGCGGTCGGGGGGCATGGCCGGCCCCGAGCCCAGGCCGCCGGCCAAGGGCGGTCCGTGGGCGAAGGTGCACTCGCTCTCGTGGCCGCCGTCGACGCGCGATACGCGCATGCGCTGGGGATCGACGTGCGACACGAGATCGTCGATGACGTGCACCGGCGAAGGGTTGGTCAAGGTCGTCACGGTCACCCCGCCGAAGCGGGCGGCGTCCTCGCGGTGCCAGCCGTCGAGGTCCGGCGCATGCGCGCCCCGGATCGACACCTCGTAGGCGCGCGCGAAGCGCGTTGTGTCTGCGCGCGCCTCCCGCTCGACCGTCGCAATCTGGGGCCCGAACTCCTGGCGGCCCACGGGGTCGGCCCATCGGGGCGCGAAGGCGACGAGGTCCTCGGGGGCCGCGTGCGTCGCCACGAACTCGCGCGCGGCCTTCCAGTCGGCGTCCGGGGCGACCGAGTGCGTCTGCACGACGTGCGCTCCGAGCTCCAGCAACCCGGCGGCGGGGATGGCCGCGAACGCGTACCTTTGCCACGCCTTTGCGGCCGCGCGTTTCTGCTCGTCGCCGCTCACGGCGGGGCGCAGCTTACACGCCGTCTTGGCCCTCGTCACGGGCATGGCTTCGTGTAAGTTCGGGGCCGTGCAGCCCCCCGGCCGGAGCTCGCTCGCGGTGCAGCCGAGCACCATCTTTTACGCCCTCGTCGCCCTCGTCGCGACGGCGCCGGCGTGGATCGTCGAGCACCCGCCGCTCCAGGATCTCCCGTTCCACGTCGCGACGCTGCGCCTCATCCACGACCACGGCAACCCTGCGTACGGCTTCGCCGACGTCTACCGCCTGAACCTCTTCGGGACCGAGTACCTCCTCTATTACGTCATCGGCGACGTGCTCGCGTTCTTCGTCGGGGTCAAGGCGGCCAACGTCCTTCTCATGTGCGCGTACCTCGGGGGTACGCCCCTCGCGCTTCGTGACCTGCTCCGCGCCCTCGACCTCGACGAGCGCCTCTGCCTCTTCGCGGTGCCCCTGGCCGTGAACGTGATGTTTTGCTTCGGCCTCCTGCCGTTCGTCTTTGGCTTCCCGCTGATGTTCCTGTCGCTCGCGGCCGCAGCGCGGCACTTCCGGAGGCCGACCAGGTCCCGAGGCATCGCCCTCGCCGTGCTCGCGATTGTCACCTTCTATACGCACATCCTTCCGTTCGCCCTCCTCGGCCTCGGGTGCATCGCCATGTTCCCCTGGCGAGACCCCGGCAAGTGGGTGCGTGCCGGGGCGCCACTCGCGGTCAGCCTGCTGCTCGTGGCGTGGTGGGTGCTCGGCTCCAAGGCGGGCGGCGGCGCGATGGCGGGCCTGAAGAACCAGCATCCCTTCGCGCCCATGGACTCCGCGATCGAGCAGGTCCCCCGCTGGTCGACGAACTTCTTGCGCGACCACAGCGACCAGTTCTGGATCGTCGTCCTCGCGCTCGTGGCCATGGCCTCGCAGGGGCTCTCGGCGGGCGACCGCGACCGCGGCTCGCCGATGGCTCGCGGGTGGTTCGTCCTCCCCGTGGCGTGCGTCGTGGCCTACCTGTCGCTGGGCGACATGCTCGGCGACGTGTGGATGTTCGGCCAGCGCTTCGCCGTCCCGGCGCTCCTCACGTCGATCCCGCTGCTGCGGATCCCGCGCGGCGGTCGGGGGATCGCGGTCACGTTGGTGGCCTTGGGTGTCTCGGTCGCTTCCACCGTCAACACGTGCAAGCACTTCATCGATTTCGAACGCAACGAGGTCGGAGACCTCGACGGGGCGATCGAGTCGATGCAGCCGCGCAAGCACGTCGCGGGTCTGATCTACGACCGCCGGTCGAACGTGATGTCCGACCTCTACGCGCCGTTCCTGCACTTCGCCTCGTACTATCAGGTCGAAAAAGGCGGGGTCGTGCAGTTCGCGTACACGGGCTTTCCGCACTGGCCCGTGCAGTATCAACCCGGCAAGTTCCCGCCGAGCACGCCCCTTCGCCTCCGCTGGGAGTGGACGCCGGAGCAGGTGCCGATGGGGGAGCTCTATCCCTATTACGACTACGTCCTGACGCGGGGCGAAGGCTTTCGCCCGCCTGCCAATGCCTTCCGTCCGTCTTTTCACAGCGGCAAGTGGACTGTCTGGGAGCGCGTCGGCTCATGATGTCGCCGTACACGCCGCAGCCCTTCGACGCCTTCATGGCGGCCGAGACGTCCGTCGGCGTGATGCTGGGGGCGTTCGTTTCGACCCTCCCGGTGCCGATGGTCACGGCGGGGCTCTTCGTGGCCGGCGTCGCGCTGGCCGTCGTGGCGCCGCAATTGGGCGAGTTCTGGTCGGGGCTGGGGTTTCTGACGGCGCTGCACACCACCGATGTCCTCGACGTCGCGGCCGCGCTGGTCGCGCTCGGCGCGCTGGTCACCCGGCGCACCTCGGTGGCGCTGGCTTCGCTGGCCACCCAGGGCCTGCTCTGGAAGCTCACCAACTTCATCAAGGACTGCGACAACGAGCTGGCCGCGGCGCACCTCGCCGCCTTCGGCCTGCTCTTCGGCCTCTGCGCCTACGCCTCGCCCGCCGTGCCGGAGGCCCCGCGCGACCTGCCCGCGGAGACGGATCCACGCGAGGAGGAGCGGGACGACGCCGTCGCGTTCCTCGTCGCCACGGCGCTCGCCGTCGTCGTCTGCCGGTTCGTGGAGCACGCGCAGACCGACTCCGCCGACGAATGGGGCTACACGTTCCAGGCCGCGCTGTTCGCCAAGCTCCACGCCTATGGCGCCGTACCTCCATGCGGGGAAACCTTCCTGCACTACTGGGTGTTCGACTACATGGGCCGGCGGTTCGCGCAGTACACGCCCGGCTGGCCGGGCTTCATGACCCCGTTCATGCTGGCCCGCGTCCCGTGGCTGGCCGGGCCGGTCTCGCTCGGGCTGCTGGCTGCCGCGGTCTCGCGCCTCGGACGTCGGGCCACGGCGGCGTCGTCCACCGAGACATCCACCTCATCGCCCGCGCGTGTGCGCAGGGGCGGTCGCCTCGCCGTGCTGATGCTCCTGCTCAGCTCCACGATGCTCATCAACGGCGCATCGCGCTTCCCGCACGTCTTCGTCGCGGCCCTGTATGCCTGGGCGGTCGAGGCCCTGCTCACGCTCGGCGGGCACTCGGGCAAGGCGCTGCCGCTTCGCATCCAGATGCGATGGGCGCTGGTGCTCGGAGCCGCGACCTCCCTCCTGCTCGCCACACGCCCCGGAGACGGCGGCACGCTCGGCGTCGGGTTGTTCCTCTACTTCGTTTACGCGGTCTCGCGGCGCCGGTTGCGGTGGGCGCCCATCCTCGGCGCGGCGGCGCTTTTCGCGGTGATCGCCGGGGTGGCGCTGGTCATCCTGCGGCTGCAGCTCGGCGCATGGTTCAAGACGGGTTACTCCATCGCCGGCGACCTCCGCGCCAACATCGGCAAGGTCTCGTGGAGCATGCCCAAGCCCAACGAGTTCAAGTGGGGCGTCCCACTGGGGACGGGAGCCTATTGCTGGTTCCCGCTCTCGCCCGGTCTGGGGCTCGCGGGGCTCATCACGCTGAAGGGCCCTGCTCGCGCGATGAACTTCATGTTCTTCTTCAGCTTCCTGCCCCTGCTCGCCCTCTACACGGCGGCCGAGCAGGGGCGGGGCTGGGACTTCGGCTACGGCCCTCGCTACGAGCTGCCCCTCGCGCTGCCGATGGCGATCGGCGCGGGGGTCGCACTCACCCACATCTTCGAGTTCGCGAAGCGGTGGGCGCAAGAGCCTTGGGGGCAAGGCCGAGAGGCGCAAGCGCAAGGAGGAGACGTCATCCGCGCGGGCGCGTTTGCCCTCGCGGTCGCGGCGGTCGTGGTGGGGGTCGTCCGGCTCGCGCCGCTCACGTACGTGCCGGTGGGCGTGGACGTGCGCGCCCACAACCGGCTGAAGGACGCGCTCGCGAAGAACCCCATCCCCCACGCGATCGTCTTCGGCGGCCCCGCCATGTCCAATACGGATCCGCGCGACCTGCCGGAGAACCTCCCCTTGGATCTCTATCCCGACGAAGATGTCCTCATCGGCACCGAGCCGACGCCGGCCGAGTGCATCCGGCAGCACTTCCCCGACCGCAAGCTCTATACGGCCAGTGCCGGGGAGCCGGTCAAGATCTTCCCGCTGCTGCGATAGGTCCCCGCTTAGTTCACCTCGGCCTCGGCGATCCCTCCGCCCGCGCCATAGTGGCTCGTGATCACAAGTCGGATGCGATCGCCACGGAGGTTCGGGACGTCGAAGACGAGCCATCCGGCCGGGGACTCCGCCGGAAACTCCTTCGTCTCCGTCGCGAGCCGCGTGGTCCCCGCGTAAAGCTCCATCCGCACGCCACGCGCCGCGCGGCTGTCGCCGTTCAGGACGCGCACCCGGTGCACGCGCCGCGAACGAAATCGGAGCTCGAGCCACTGGTCGTCCCCGCCGTTGGGCTCCCAGGCCGTCGCGGGGTCTCCATCCACGGCCCGGTCTGCTGTGAACTGGTCGCTCCGGTTGCTCGACGAGCCCGCCGAGACGCCGTAGAGCACGGCGCGCAGCATGGCCACCGCAACGAAGGGGGACAGGAGCACGAGCGCCGCGAAGCCCCATCTCTGCCGACGCAAGCGCAGCAGCCCCCGTCGGTCGAGGAGCGCCTCGTGCAGGGTGCGCTCGAGGCCGAGCTCCAAAGCGACCAGCTCCTGAGCGGCCGCCGCGTGATCGGGGGTGACCTGGTCCTCGAGCGGCGGCGCCGGCTCGAGGCGCATGGCGCGCCGCTCGCCCTCCTGCAAGAGGCGCGCGGCGCGCCGCCCGGCAGATTCCTGCGAGGCCCCCTGGACCGCCAGCCCCCATGTCGCGTCGCCGCCCGCGAGCACGGCCGCCGCCCCTTTCAGACAACCCAAGCTCTCGAGGACGAGTCGGATGCCATCGGACTTTGACCCGCGCGCGAGCAGGAGCTCCGCGGACTCGCGCAGCTGCACCGACCGCCGCACGGCGTCGCGAGCAGCGGCCCAGCTTGCGTCCTGCGAAGCCGTCCGGGCGAGCTGTCCCTGCATCGCGAGGTAATCCCGAACCCTACGGACCGCTTCCCGCCACGAGAAGAGCTTGGACGTCATGTCTGTCGGGACAGCTTCTCGACGAGCCATAGACGGGCGAGGTCCAGGATGCTCCGCTCGTCGATCTGCACCGTCGTACCGTCGTTCTCCACGCGGATGACCGTCGTACCGTCGTGCGACGTTCGCACCGCCCCGGGACCCGAGAGCCGCACGCGAAGGAGGGGGGAGCGATACTGGCTGAGGCCGACCTCGCAGTTGCCGCCGTGCACCGTGAACGAGACGCGATTGCACTGCAAGGGCGCCTGCGCCGCGCTCGCGTCGCTTCCAAGCATCAGGCGCTTCGAGGACGAGGAGATCGTACAAGCGCCCTCGGTCTGCAGGAACGGCGTACGCGGAAGCGGGGAGAGCCCGGTAGGCAGGAAGAGGTCCCAGGTCTCCCATTGCGCGAGCCCGTGACCCGTGGAGTCGTCCGGGTCGGCGAAAGCCCTATCGAGGGTGCTGCGCTCGACGCGCCCCGCCAGTCGCCCGGAGTCGTGCGTGCTGCCCCAGATCGATCTTTGCGTGTCGATGGCTAGGTGGACCTGGCCGGCCGTCGCCACGAAGAGGGTGGCCCATGCGATCGCGCGGACGCAAGGCGCAAAGCTGCGAACGGCCCGCTCCGTGCCCACCGCGAGGGCGAGGCACGTGATGGGGACGATGAAGACCAGGAGCCTCGACGGGAGCTGGATCTTCGACGCACCGGGCACCAGATCGAACACGAACGCCATCGGGTGGGGTTGCAGCACGAAGAAGACGATCGCCAGGACGACCAACGTTCGCAGCGGGCCGAAGACGACCCTTCGCGCCGCGGCGCTGATCGCGAGGACGGTCGCGAGGGCGAGCAGCATCCATCGACCGACTTCGGCGGACATGGCTCCCTCGAGGTTTGCGCGCCAAAACGAGAAGCTCGGGTCCAGCAGGCACGACGACCACGATCGGTACGCCTCGTCGTCCCAGCGCATCTTGAAGGTCGCGATCGGCGTGAACGCGACGGCGTACTGCAGCGCGGCCACGTACGGCCCGATCGCGCACGTCATCAGCGCCGCGAACGTCGCTCCCCGCGCCACGGCTTGGCGCACGCGCCCCCCGCCGAACCGGCGCAGCGCGATGAGATCGCCGAGGCACAGGACCATCGCGACGAGGATGAAGTAGTAGAACGTCATCATGTGCGCGAAGAACAGCAGCACCGACGCCGCGGCGAGGCGCCACGGCCCCCGAGCGTCGGAGAAGAGCAGCAGGGCGTACCGGATGCACCACGGCACCAGCATGAAGGCCGTGAACTCGGCGATCGCCCCGCGCACGAACCAGTCGACGACGGTGTAGTTCGCCGACATGAGGAGCACCCCTGCGATCCAGGCGATCGCTGGACGGGCGCCGAGCATCCTGCACAGGCGCCTGAGGCCCGCCGCGCCGACGACGAGAAGCAGGGGTACGCTGATCTTCAGCGCGAGCACGGGGCCCGTCACGATCGCCAGCGCGCCGAAGATCTGCGGATGCAACCTGTGATACGCGATGGGGGCGGGCGACCCGTGGCCGTTCGAGGCGAACGGGGTCCACGTGGGAAACCAATCGCCGGCGAGATAAGCGCGCCGGTACCACTCCAGCCAGACCACGCCGAGCCCGTCGTGCGTGAGCGGTATCCCCCTCACCACGAAGAGGCTCCAGGTGAGAACGAGCGCGCACGGGACGTACGCGAGCTCCGACAACACCTCGCCTCGGGATTCGAGCCAACCGGTGACCGAGAGTCGCGGCCCCACGCTCCTACCCCGGCGTCCCTGCGAAGGTGACCTCGAGGAGTCCGCGCGCGACGTGGCGCGCCGACCACCCTGGCCTGCGCGGCGGTTGCACGTTGAGAAAGAAGACGCGGCGGCTACGGCCCGCGTCCTCGATTAGCAGAACGTAATCTTCGGGGAACTCGTGCCGGCCGATGCCGTACGGATACGACTCGTAGACGGTGAGATCCGACCGATCGCGCTCGACGCGAGCGACGTACTCGAAGGCGTAGTGCTCCGGCCAGTCCGCGAACACCATCGACCCCGGTGCGACGAAATCGAGCGCTTGTGCGGCGTCGTCGTGGATGGCGCGGTCATCGTGCTCGTCGGGGCGGGGCCCCAGCTTCGACTCGACAGCGCTGCGGACGAACGAGGATTCGATGTGCCGGAACGAGTCCTCGCACTCCCCGCGCGACCACTCGTTTGCCCCGTAGAGCAGCACGCACGCGCCTGCGAGGGCCACCGCCGCGGCGGTGCCGTCAGCGTCTCCGAGCCCGCGGGGTTGCAAGACGCGCGCGGAGAAGAGACGAAGCAACGCTCCGAGGGCCACCGCCACGTAGAGGGCGAGGATGAAGCTCGGGACGAGGAGGTAGAAGTTGCTCTTGTGCAGCTGGTTGTACGTGGCGACGAGAACCACGTGCGTGGCCAGGGTGATCGTGAGCATCACGTTCACGCGCCACCCGCGCCACCACTGCACCACCCAACCCGCCAGGGCTGCGAGGGCCCCGACCGGGAAGACTTCGGCGACGACGCGGTAGGGCAACGACTCGAGCTGATCGTGGACCGTCTTCGCCGTCGAGCCGAAGAGCTCGAATCGGAACTGGCGGCACGTGATCTCGTACCACCACGCGTACGAGAACGAGTCGCCGCCCGGCGGGATCTGGAAGAACTTGGGCGCCGCCAGGATGCCGGCCCAGAGGTCGAAGGGGACGTGCCGGCGCCAGAGCAGGTAANNCGCGGCGAGGGATGCGCCGCCGACGCCGGCGAGGAGGCGAATCGTGTCCCGGATGGGACGGCGCGCCCACACGCCGACGACGACCAACACGACGGCGCCCGGTAGGAGCGCCACCGTCATCACGTGGTTGCCCATCGATGCGCCGAGCACGATCGCAGCCGCATAGAGCCGGCGGTCGTCGCGCGTCTGATCCCACACCACGAGCTCGTGCAGGACGATCGCGGAGAGCAGCACGTGGAGCGAGTACATCCCCGCAATGATCGAGACGCTCCAGAACGTGTAGGAGTACGCGAAGAGCCCCGTGGCCGCGGCGGCAGCGACCCAGCGCGCGGGGCCTCGATCGGCGACGAGGCGCCCGGCCAGACGGTAGAGGACGAAGAGCGCACCGCCGGAGCTCAGCGCCGAGACCATCGTCACGCGCTGCGCGACGTTGCCGCCGATGTGAAAGATCAGCAGGAAGCGGACGAGCCAGATGTAGAGCGGGTAGCTGGTGCCGTGGGGCAGTCCTCCGGCCCAGCCGATGACCTGGAGCTCCGCAGGATCATCCCGCGTCACGGTGGGGGCGATCGACCTAGCGTATGCGGCGACCCCGGCCAGGGCGATCGCCGCCCCTGCCACGCACGGCGCCCAGCGCGCCACGGGCCGGCCCTTCGAAGCGGCGAGTTCGGACACGGCGGCGCATGCTAGCCGATCGCCGGCCATCCCTGTCGACGGCGGGCGCTGGCCCGAGCGCGGAGGTCGCGGAGGCTAGACTACTTCTTGGCGGGGGGCGCGGCGGGGGCCGGGGCCACGGGAGCGGGGGGCGCAGCGGCGGGCGGCTTGGCCTTCGCCGGCGGCGGGCCTTCAGAAGCCCACGACAGCTCCATCGACTTGCCCGCGACCGGCGCCACGTCCACCGGCGTCAAGACGATCTTGCCTGTCTGGTCCGAGTGAAAGTGCGCGGCGATGGCGACGTATGTATCGGCGTGCTTGAGCACGACGACGGCCGCCTCGAGGATCGGTCCCCAGTTGGCGTCCTTGTGACTCCGGATGACCTCGCAGGCCGCGGCCGTCGTCGGGATGTCGGCCCCCAGCTCGCCGCGGAGCGGCGCAGGGAGCGACAGCAGCTCTTCGCCGCTCAGGTAGGGAGCCTGGCACGGGCCCGTCGACAGGTGGTTGATGAAGTCGCCCAGCAGCGTGGCCACCGCCGGTTCGGCCGTCGCGAGGTTCGGCGTCGGGCTTGCGTCGACCGTCTTGCCATCGCGGGCGGCAACCGTGGAGAAGCGCACGCGCCCGTCGGCGAGCACGATGAGCTTCGCCTGCACCTCGGCGCGAACACCGGGCGGGGGCGTTACTGCGCCTACGTCGATCAGCGTCGCGACGAGATCGCCCTTGCCGTCCGGCAGGAGCTTGTTGAACGCCTTCTTGAACCCCTCGGTTGGGGCGGCCACGCGGTTGGCCCACGCCGCGGGGATGGCGGTTTCGTCGGTGGCGAGCACATTGGACAGCGCCTTGGCGACGTCGCCCGCAAACGAGACGGCGGTCGCCTCGTCGGCGGCCATCGGGTTGGGGGGCGGCGGGGGCGGCGCCGGAGGAGGCGGCGCCGCCGAGGCCACCGGTGGCGGCGGCGGTGGTGCCGGCGGCGCCGAAGCAACTGGCGGCGGTGCCGGGGCCGGCGTAACGGGACAGGGTTCACTGGCCCCGCAACCGACGCCTCCCAAACCTCCGATAACGGCAATGCAAGCAGCGAACGACGCAGTCAGTCTCATGGCAACCTCGCTCCGGAGCTCTTGTTTTGCAGCAGGCACTCGAACCACAACGTCGGCTCACCCTGCTCGTCCGGGATATATCCCAAGATCGAGCGCCGTAGGGCCACCAGACACTCGCCCATCTCGAGCGCGAGCGCAATCGAGTCCGTCATGGAATCGGACGCCGCTTCAGTGCGCTCTGCTTGAGTGCGCTCTGGTGGAGACTGGCCTTGGGATTCGGCCGGGCGTGTCGTTGACGGTGAGCCCCCGTCTGGTGAGCTCCCCCGCAGGGCGACGCGCGCTGGGCCCTCCGACAGGTTGCAGCAGATGATGGCGTCGTCATCGCCCCCGCCGGCCTTGCCCTCGCCATGCCCCGGAGCGCCAAACGGGCGGACGATCTCGGCGGAGACCTCGGCGGGGGCCACGATGCAGGCCCGAGCCCGCATCGCCATCCTCGCGAGCGGCAGGCCGAGGAACTCGAGGTAACCGGCGAACCGCTCGATGAATCGATGGGTCTCCGGGTCGGCGCCTGCGCGAAGGAGCAGGCCGGGATCGAGCGACCGCGCTTCGTCACGCATGCCGTCCGGGAGGCGGAAAAAGGTCGAAGCCGTCTCGTTCATCGAGGGCCGCGGGCTCTTCGCCGCCAGGGCTTCGAGGTCCGCCAGGCGGGCTCCACAGGAGACGGAGGCACGGGCCTGCCCCGGCGCCTCGCCCGCCGTCTCGAGCCGCCACATGCGCGCGCACGCCGACCAGTACCGCAGGTCGCGCGCCAGCGGCGCCGGGACCATGGACGGACTCACGACGCGTGCACCCGGACGCGCGGACGCCCGGCGCCCGCGAGCTCCTCGGCGACGACGTCTAGAACGACCTTGCGTGTGAGCTGGCAGAACATCGTCTCGGTCGACGCGAAGGAGCCGTTCTCCGAGTATTTGTTCACGGGCGCACCGCCGCCGCAGTACTGGAAGTACTCGCACGCGGCCTCGCAGGCGCGGATGCCCGCCGTGATCTCGCCCTCCAGGCGCTGGAACTTGGCCGACTCGGCGGCTTCGCGGATCGGCGTATCTTGCACGCTTCCGATGACGAACGTGTCCTCGCCCCACGAGAGGCCCAAGAGCTCCGGCGAGAACGTGGTGTAGCGCCCGCCGCAGTCCACCGTCACGATCCGCCACGGGGCGTTCTGTTGATCGCTCGCCGGGCCGCTCGGCTCGCCCGAGAAGCGAACCGCCGCCATGGCCGAGTTGAACTCGCGCACGCCGAGCTTGAACCCGTCTTGTTGCACGCGCTGGAAGAGCCGCGTCATGAAGCGCCGGTACCGAGGCTTCATCGTGAGGCCCTGCAGGCTCGACCTGTGGTGGGTGCCCTCGATCTCCTCGACGTTGAGGCCGAGCAGGTGGATCGGCAGCGGGGCGAAGAAGTCGTAGAACTCGTCGGGGTAGTCGAGCGTTGCTTCGGTGACGACCGCGATGGCGTGGAACGCGATGCCCCGCTCGACGAGGAGGCGAATGCCCGCGAGCGTGCGCTCGTGCGTGCCCTTACCGGAGCGGGTGCGGCGATGGGCGTCGTGGAGGAACGCCGGCCCGTCGACGCTGACGCCGATCCGGATCGATTTGCGCTCGAACAGATCGCACCATTCGCTCGAGATGAGCATCGCGTTCGTCTGCACGTGGTGCGTCACCTCCGTGCTCGAGGGAATCGCGCCGTTGACGGCGTCGACGAGCGCCTCGAACGCCGGGAGGCCCATCGTGAGCGGCTCACCCGCGTGCCAGACGATCGACACCCGCGGCCCGACGAGGCCCGCCTCGACGACGCGCTCTGCCGCCGCACGCGCGACGTCTGGGTGCATCTTCGTCGTCGACGCCCTGTCGGGCAGGTAGCAGTAATCGCAGTCGATGTTGCAGAACGGCGTCGGCTGGAGAATCAGGAGCTCGATCTGGGTCCCGGGGGGAATCATCGCGGGACGAGCTGCGTCACCGGCCGCAGACAATCAGGCTGCACGCCAGCTAAAAGTTGTGCCACTGATTGAAATTGTGCCAGTTCGGCCAGTTGTTCCAGTTGCGCCAGGGATTGAAGTTGCCGAAGTAGTTTCCCCAGCGAACGCCGGTCTTGTCGTTGTCGGCGTCCTCGCGGGCGCCGTCGGGCGCGGGCGCGATACGGCGAAGCGAATCGTTCGCCTCCCGCAGGCGTTCGGCGAGCGGGGCTGCCGGCGCATTGGAAGGCTCGGGCCGCGCTTCGGCGGTCAACGTGAAGCAAACACCGACGGCCACGGCGGCCGCCCCGAGAAGGTCACGGAGGCGGTTTGCACGCGAAACGGGGGGCGTACTCATTGTTGGGCGTATCTGAAGCTTAGCTCGTCGCGTTGTCAAGAAGGCCCAGGCGGCCTGAACGAGCATTTACGGCGTCGCTCATTCCCGCCTCTTGTCGCGTTCGCTGCGTTCGCACGCGCTCCACCCTTACAGGTTGCTGTTCAGCGGGTCGTACTTGTTGCCGCCGGATGTGAAGACGTTGGACGCCTTGGACGAATGTGCCGGGCGGTACGCGCTGGCGGCGGAGTGGCGAGCTTTAGCCTTGTCGTCGCGGGCCTTGTCGGCATCGAGCAGCTTTTGCTTGGTCGTCTGGTTGAAGCGGTCCGTGAACTGCGGGTTCAGGGGCGAGGCCTCGGCGGGGGCGGCCGATTGGCCGGCGACCGCGACCGGCGGGGCGACGGGCACCCATGCGGGGGACGGCGGAGGTAGGGGCGCGGCGGCGTAGGATTGCGGTACGGCCATGGCCGCCGCTGCGGCCACCGTGGCGATGTCATCGCCGCTGGAGCGAGGGTGCGTGGACACGAAGCCGGCGATCCCGGCCGCCGCAGCGAGGGCGACGATCGCGACGGCCCAGCCCTTTCGCGATTTGCGCTGGAAGGGTACGTCCGCAAGATCGTCGTTCCCGAGGTCGAACGACATCGGTCGCAAGCTGTTCGCCACCGGCTGCACCCGTGCGTACGTCACGGGCGGCGGCGTCGTCGACACCGCCGCGGGTGCGACCGACGCCACCGGCGCATAGGAGTACGGAGCGACCGCTTGTGCCGCAACGACCGTGGGCGGTGGCGGGGCTTGGACGGCGGGTACGGCCGGTTCGTCTTCGAGGCCGAGCAGCTGCGAGAGGCTCGTCCATGCCGTCGGTTCGCTCGACTCCGCCGGCATGACCATCGTGCGACCGTCGATGCGCCCGCCCTGGAACGCCCCATCGAGCTGGTCGAGGGTCACGCGATGAACGTCGCCGTTGGGCAGCTTCACGTACCAAAGATCGAGAGACTCGCTCATCGACGGGGCCTCCGTTTTCGAGGATGAGTCGAGATGATGACAACCCCCGCACGCTCTCGCACGCGAAGAACGCACAAAATCCGGGGTAAAACAGTGTCAGCCGATCCATTCAGTGACGGCGGAGCAACCTCGGGTCTCGAGGGGTCGAAGAGAACGCCGTGGGTAGAAATTCTGGTGCTGCATTGCGCCATTTGGCTGCCTTCGCGGGGGTCGGGGGGTGCGCGGGTTGCACCGGCGCGGCGCCGTCCGCCCTCGGCGCCGACGACTCTCGCTCGGATGCGGGCGCTTCGGGGGCGACGTTGGACGCGGGAGCCGTCACGAGCCTGCTCTTCGCCGTGATCGGCGACTCGAGGCCGGCCACCGTCGACGACACGGCGGGCTACCCGTCGGACGTCGTGACGCGCCTCTACGCCGACGTGCAGGCGCTGAACCCTCGGCCGTCGTTCGTCGTCTCGACGGGCGACTACCTGTTCGCCTCGGCGCAGCGGGCCGGAGAGCCCAGCCAGGCCGGCCCGCAGCTCGATATGTACATGCAAGCGCGCGCACGCTTTGCAGGCCCTCTGTTCCCTGCGATGGGCAACCACGAGTGCACCGGGGCGACGAACTCGAACTGCGGCCCGGGAGCGGCCGCCGGCGTCACCGCGAACTACGCCGCGTTCCTGGCAAAGCTGATCGCTCCGCTCGGTCTCTCGGTCCCGTACTACACGATCGACGTCGCGGCGGCCGACGCGTCCTGGACGGCCAAATTCGTCGTCATCGCGGCCAATGCGTGGTCCTCGGCGCAGGCATCATGGCTCGACGCCGCCCTCGCGCGACCGACGACATACACGTTCGTCGTTCGCCACGAGCCGGCCTCCGCGACCACGGCGCCTGGCGTTCTGCCCTCCGAGGCGATCCTCGCCAAGCATCCGTATACGCTCGCCCTCGTTGGCCACAGCCACACGTACGCCCACTCGGCCGAGGCCCCCCGCGAAGTCCTCGTCGGCAACGGCGGGGCCCCGCTCACCAGCAAGACGTACGGCTTCGCCCGGTTCGCGCAGCGGGCCGACGGCGCCATCGTCGTCGACATGCTCGACTGGCAGACGGTCGCACCGGACCCGTCCTTTCACTTTGTCGTGAACGCCCAGGGAGCCCAGGCGCCGTGAAAAGCGTGTGCGTGCGCGCGAGCTCGTGCGCGTGTTCGTGCGCCCGCGTTCGCGCTTGCGTTCGCGCCCGCGCTTGCGTTCGCGCCCGCGCCCGCGCCCGCGCCCGCGCTTGCGTTCGCGCCCGCGCTTGCGTTCGCGCCCGCATCCGGACTCACTCCCCGGTGGCTGCCTCCGCCGCGACCTCGGGGCTTGCCGTCGCCTCGTACGGCACGCGCCGGCGACGAAGGAGCCGCGAGACGCCTTGCGACAGGTCGTCGAACAGGGAATACGCCACCGGCGTTGCGACGAGCGTCAGGGACAGCGAGAGCACCTGCCCGCCGACCACGACGCCCGCCGTCGCCCGGTTGAAGCCCGCGCCGACGCCCTGCGACAGCACCAGCGGGATCATGCCCGCCACGAACGCCGCCGTCGTCATGAGGATGGGCCGGAGCCGGTCTCTGTTCGCCTGGAGGATGGCCTCGAGCCGCGGCATCCCCGCCTCGCGGAGCTGATTGGTGTGGTCGATCTGCAAGATAGAGTTCTTCTTCACCACGCCGAAGAGCACCAGGATCCCGAGGATCGAATAAAGATCGATCGCCTGCTTGAACAAGATGACGCTGAGGAACGCGAACGGCAGCGTCAGGGGCAGAGACAGCAGGATGGTGATGGGGTGCAGCCACGATTCGAACTGCGCGGCCAGCACGAGGTACATGAAGACGAACGACAGGATGAGGGCACCGACGAACGCGATCATGACGCGCCCCATCTCGCGCGTCTGCCCCGTCGGCGCGGCCGTGTACCCGGCGGGCAGATGCTCGTCGGCGAGGATCTGCTTCAGCTCGGCGGCGATCGCCTCGTCCCCGTAGCCGGGCGCCGCGTTGGCCATCAGCGTGACCTGCCTCTCGCGGGCGAGGCGGTCGATGCGCGACGGCCCCGTGCCTTGATGCATCTGCACCACGTCGGCCAGCGGAACGAAGCCGAGACGCTGCGAAGGCACGGCGAGCAACCGCAGACCCTCCTCGTCGGCACGGTACTTCGGCGCGGCCCGCACGTGGATCTCGTACTCCTCGCCGCGCTCCTCGTACGTCGACACCTGCTCCCCCTCGACGAGCAAGCGCAGGGCGCCGGCCACGTCGCTGGGCTGCACGCCCAGGTCGGCTGCGCGCGCGCGGTCGACGTAGACGCCGATCTCGGGCTTGCCGACGATGAGCGACGAGTCGACGTCGACGGCGCCCGGTTTCGTCTTGAGCTTCTCGGTCGCGTCCTCCGCGACCGCCGCCAGACGCTTCAAGTCGGGGCCGCGCACCGTGAACTGCGTGCGGGCCGACGAGAAGCCGCCGCCGCCGAACAAGGGTACTTCCCCGACGATGATCCGAAGTTCCTTCGCCTGATGCGGGACGACCGTCCGCCGCACGCGATCCATCAGCTCGTCCTGCGACGCGGCGCGCCGCGACGGGTCGACGAGGCCGACGTAGACGGTGGCTAGGTTCCGGGTCTGCGTCGAGTCGTCGGCCACCGTGGTCACCGTGAGCTTTACCTCCGGGCTGTGCCGGATCTCGCGCGCGATGCGCTCGGCGAGCAGCTCGGTCTCCGCGAGGCTCGTCCCCTCGGGCGCGCGCACTTGTACCTGGAACCGCGCTTCGTCGTTGACCGGCAGGAACCCCTTGTTCGCCGCCTTCGCCAGCGGGCCCAGCGTGGCCAGAGTCCCCACGCAGGCGACTACGACGATCCACCTGTGTCGCATCGCGAACGCGAGCACGCCGCCGTACAGCCGCTCGATGGGACGGTAGAACGAGTCGACGACGCGCTCCCCGAACGAGCGCACGCCGCCCAAGTGCCGCTCGAGCCAACGCGACGCGAGCATCGGCGTCAGCGAGAAGCTGACGAACATGGACACGGCGATGGAGAACGCCATCGTCACCCCGAAGGAGCGCAGGAACTTGCCCGGGATGCCCCCCATGAAGGCCACGGGCAGGAACACGGCGATGAGCGAGAGCGTCGTCGCCATCACCGCGAGGCCGATCTCCTTGGTCGCCTGAACCGCCGCGATCCGGGGCTCTTCGCCCTTCTCTTCGATGTGGCGGAAGATGTTCTCGAGCACGACGATGGCGTCGTCGATCACGATGCCCACGGCCAGGGCCAGGGCTAGCAGGGTGATCGTGTTCATCGTGTACCCGGCCCACCACATGGTGGCGAATGTCCCGATGATGCTCGTCGGGATCGCGAGGGCCGCGATGAGCGTGCTGCGCAGGTTCCCGAGGAAGAAGAAGACGACCACCGCCGCGAGCAACGCCCCGAGCACCAGGTGCTCCTTCACGGCGTCGACGCTCGTCTTGATGACGCCCGACTCGTCGCGCACGAGCTCGATCCGGTAGCCGGACGGCAGCTCCTTGCGAAGGTCCTCGACCCGCAGCTTGGCGGCGTCCGCGACGTTGACCGTGTTCGCACCGGACTGCTTGCGCAGGGCGAGGAGCACGGTGGGCTCACCGTCGAGCAGCGCCGCAGACTCCGCGTCTTCGACGCCGTCGATCACGTCGCCGACGTCGCGCACGCGGATCGAATGCCCGCCCTCGCGCCGCACGACGAGATCCCCGATTTCGGATGGATCGGTGACCCGGCCATGTACGCGGACGGTGAGCTCGCCCGGACCGGTGTCGACGCGGCCCCCCGGCGTCGTCATGTTCTGCGCCGCGATCGCCCGCTGGACGTCGATCGCGGTGGCGGAGGCCCCACGCAGGCGCACCGGATCGAGCAGCACGTTGATCTGCCGCTTGCGGCCGCCGATGAGCTGCACCTGGCCCACGCCGTCGACCGATTCGAGCATCCGGCGCAGGCGCTTGTCGGCGAGCTCGGTCACGTCGCGGATCGACCGCCCTTCGGCCCGAAGCGCGAGATAGAGGATCGGCGACGCGTCCGGGTCGAGCTTTTGCACCCGCGGCTGGTCGATGTCCTTCGGGAGGTCTTGCAGGATCGTGTTGACGCGATCGCGGACCTCCTGCGCCCCGACGTCGACGTTCTTCTCGACGACGAACGTCACGACGACCTGGGACACCCCCTCGGTGGTGATCGAACGCAGCTCGTCGATGCCGCTGATCGTGTTGACGGCCTCCTCCACCTTGTCGGTGATCTCGGTCTCGATGTCCTCGGGCGCCGCGCCGGGCTGTGTCGTCGTGACGACGACGACCGGGAAGTCGATGTTGGGAAAGCGATCGACCCCGAGCTGCATGTACCCGGCGATCCCGAAGACGCAGATCACCAGGATGAGGACGGACGCGAAGATCGGCCTTCGAACGCAGAGGGCCGCGAGCCACTGCATGCGACTACTCTACTCTACGCGGGCGCCGTCCCGAACGTTCGGGCCGGGTTGAAGGATGACGGACTCGCCCATCGTGACGCCGCTCAGCACGGCTACCAAGTCCTGTCTCGTTTAGCCCAGATGCACGAGACGTTCCTGGATCTGCTTGTCTGGACCCACGACGAAGACCCGCGCCGCCGTATCGTCGCGCACGACAGCCTTTGCGTCGACGACAGGCTTGGGACGATCGCCGAGCTCGAGCCTCGCCACGCAGAACATGCCGGGGCGGAGCTGGCCGTCGGGGTTGGGCACCATCGCCTCGACGACGAGGTCGCGCGTCGACTCGCGCACGTTCGGGCTGATGTACTTCACCGTCCCCACGAAGTTTTTCTCGGGGCCGAAGGCCTNNCCCGCGACCGTGAAGGTCACGGGCATTCCCTCGTGGACGGCGGCGAGGCTTGCCTCGGGGACGGTGATCGTGAGTCGCAACGGGTCGGACTCGTAGATCGAGGCGACACGGGTGCTCCGATCGACGTATTGGCCGACATCGACCATGCGCTCGCCGATGACGCCGTCGAACGGCGCACGGATGCTGGTGTCGCCGAGCAGCTTGGTCGCGCTCGCCTGCTGCGCTTCGGCCGCCGTGGCCGACCACTGATTGGCGGTGCACTGGGCGGTCTGTCGATCGAAATCTGCCTGGGAGATGGCCCCCGTCTCGAGCAGGTGTTTGACGCGACTGCACTCCCTTTGCGCTTGCTCGAGTTGACTCTGCGCGAGCTTGGCCTGAGCCGAGGCGGCCTCGGCGCCGAGCGAGGCCGCTCGCGCGTCGAGCGTCACGAGGACCTGACCGCGCTTGACGCGCTGACCGCGCTCCACGAGCGTCTGTAAAATCTTGCCGCTCGCGTCGGCCGCGATGTCCGATTGTTGGTGGGCATGAAGAGAGCCCGTTAGCGTCAGGTACTCCGGCATCGGCTGCTCGCTGACGGGTGCAGTCTGGACGTGCAGCGGCGGCGACGCGGCCTCCTCCGAAGGATTGGTCGCGGCCTCGCGTGCGCTTCGCTGGCAGCCCGCGGAAACGATCAGCGCGAATGCGACAATCGCAGGGAGTTTGGGCCGCATCTCGACTGAGAGCCGTAGGCATACGGAGCCGGATCGTCAAGCGCGCCTCGTGGGTGCGGGTGGACGCTCCGGGGTAGGGAGGGGAGGGGTTGCTGTCCATTCCCCTGTCGGAGGCGCGGCATGAGCGCCTCGCCGGGCGCCGGGCTATAGCCCGGGCGCGATGCCCGAACGAAAGACCCCGCGCGAGATCCTGGCGGCTGCCGGCGCCCTCGACAAGGACATCATCGCCGTCTCTCTCCACGGCCGGACGGTGGATTTGCACACGCCCATCGCAGCGACGGTGTCCGAGCTGAAGCCGATCCGGGCGACGTCCCCCGAGGGGCTCGCGGTCATACGCCACTCGACGGCCCATGTGATGGCCGATGCCGTCCAGCGTCTCTTTCCCGGCACCAAGGTCACCATCGGGCCGGCGATCGACGACGGCTTTTACTACGACTTCGACAAGCCTGGCTCCGGCTTCACCGACGAGGACCTTCGTGCGATCGAGCAAGCGATGCTCGCCGTCGTCAAAGCCGATTCGCCGTTCCGGCGAGTCACCGTCACGCGCGACGAGGCGAAGCGCATGTTCGGGGCGATGGGCGAGACGTACAAGGGCGAGATCATCGACGCCATCCCGGAGGGCGAGGAGATCAGCCTGTACAAACACGGCGCTGGTCCGAGCGAGTGGGTCGACGTCTGCGAGGGGCCGCACGTCCCGTCGACGGGCTGGCTGAAGGCGATCAAGCTGACCCACGTCGCCGGCGCCTACTGGCGCGGCGACGAGCGCAACCCGATGCTGCAGCGCATTTATGGCACGGCGTTCCCTACGGCCGAGGCCCTCGAGGAGCACCTTCGCCTCCTCGAGCAGGCCCGTCAGCGCGACCACCGCAAGCTCGGCAAGGAGCTCGAGCTTTTCCTCTTCGACGAGGTTGCGCCAGCGATGCCGTTCTTTCTGCCGCGCGGCGCGTTCATCTACCAGCGCATGGTCGACTACGTGCGGGGCCTCTATTCCCGGTACGGCTACGACGAGGTCATTACCCCCCAGGTCTTCGACCCGGAACTCTTCCGCACGAGCGGCCACCTCGGCCACTACAACGACAACATGTACCGCCTGTGGACGGAGGACCTCCTCGAGAAGCACCCGGACGGGGCCAAGCTCCGGCCCGGCCTTCAGGCCGAGGCCTTCGCGCTCAAGCCGATGAACTGTCCCAGCCACTGCGTCATCTTCGGCAGCAAGCGACGCAGCTACCGCGAACTGCCCTGGCGTATGGCCGACTTCGGGCGGCTGCACCGCTACGAGCGCGGGGGCGTCGTCCATGGCCTCGCCCGCGTCCGTAGCTTCGCCCAGGACGACGCCCACATCTTCTGCACCCGGGAGCAGGTGGCCGGCGAGATCACGAGCTTTATCGCCCTCTTGCACGAGGTCTACCGGGCTTTTCAGTTCGAGAAGATCGACATCAAGCTGGCGACGCGCCCGCCCGCCGACAAGCGCCTGGGAAGCGACGCCGAGTGGGACCAGAGCGAGCGCGCGCTATCCGAGGGCCTCGACCGCGCCGGGCTGAAGTACGAGATCGCGCCGGGTGAGGGGGCCTTCTACGGCCCCAAGATCGAGTTTCACGTCCACGACGCGCTCAAGCGATCCTGGCAGCTTGGCACCATCCAGTACGACCCGAACATGCCCGAGCGGTTCAACCTCTCGTACGTGGGTGAGGACGGCAAGGATCACCGCCCCATCATGCTTCACCGGGCCATCTTCGGCTCGATCGAGCGCTTCTTCGGCGTGTACATCGAGCACTCCGGCGGCAATTTCCCGACGTGGCTCGCGCCGAAGCAGGCCATCGTGCTCACGGTCAGCGAGAAGAGCGACGCCTACGCGCGCCAGGTCGTCGATCGCCTGCGCGGGGCAGGCCTGCGCCTCGAGGCGGATCTCTCCAGCGACAAGCTCGGCGCCAAGATCCGCAACGCGCGGCTCCTGCGCTACCCGTACATGCTCGTCGTCGGTCCCAAGGAGGCCGAGGCGGACTCGGTCGGTGTGCGGTCGCGCGACGCTGGCGAACTCGGGGCGATGAAGGTCGACGAGCTCGCCGCCCGCCTGCTCTCCGAGTCCCGCCCGCCGGCCGAAGGCCGCGCGGATCAAGGCGTGCATTGACGCGGGCCTGCGTTCGCGTCGAAACTGGCTTTGGAGTATCGGGTGCCCGAGGCGTTCTCTGCGCCCACGAGCACGCGTGAGTTCACCGACGACGATTTCGAACATGGAGGTTCCGTAACCAGAATGGCATTCCCGCGGTTCGACCCGCGCCAACAGCAGCGTGGCTACCAGATACGAGTCAATCATCGCATTCGCGTCCCTGAAGTGCGCGTCATCGCCGCCGACGGCAGCATGCTCGGCGTCTTGCAGACGCACGAAGCGCTCCGCATGGCGCTCGAGCAGGGGCTAGACCTCGTCGAGGTCAACCCCAAGGCCGAGCCTCCCGTCTGCAAGATCCTCGACTTCGGCAAGTACAAGTACGAGGAGAAGAAGAAGCAGGCGCAGGCACGGCGCAACCAGGCCGTCGTCCAGATCAAGGAGGTCAAGCTCCGGCCCAAGACGGACGACCACGACATCGCCTTCAAGGTGAACGCCGCTCGGCGTTTCCTCGAGGCCGGCCACAAGGTGAAGTTCACCGTGCGGTTCCGGGGTCGCGAGATCACGCACCCCGAGAAGGCCCACGAGCAGCTCGATGTCATCCTCAAGCAGCTCGAGGACATCGCCAACATCGAGACGCGCCCGATGATGGAGGCGCGCGCCATGTCCGTCATCGTGGCCCCCAAGCCCGCCATCATGCAGCGCGTTGCGCAGCAGCGTGCGGCGCTCGAGAAGGCTCGTCAGCTTGCCGAGAAAGAGGGGCGAGCGCTTCCGCCCGAGCCTTCGTCCGCCGAGCTTCCGGAGGATGAGGACGACGAAGACGACGACGATGACGAGGCCGACGGGGACGAGGGCTCAGGCACCGAGTCGAACTGAGGGGGCGTGCCGCGCCCTCGCTCCCGCTCCCGTGGTCCTGCCCGTCGAGCGTGGGCGCGGGTGCGGAACGTGGGCGCGCTCGTCGCGGCGTTGCTCGCGGCCGACGCCGGCCCCGCGCGAGCGTCGCTCACCCCGAGCGAGGCCGAACAGGTGCGCAGAGACGTGGCGACCGCGACGCACGTGGCCCAGGTGCGAGCGCTCGTCGCCCGGCCGGACCTCTCGCCCTCCGAGGCGCAGGCCGCGCTCGCTGTCCCGCTGACGACGACGCCCATCGACAGCGACCACGCAGCATTTCTCCACGAGCTGGTGTTCTCCGAGACCTCGACGCCGTCGCGGCCGGTCCTGTCGGTGGTCGCGATCCAGGCCCTGATCGCGCGCGCGGACGCGGTCATCGCCGAGCATCCCTACGATCTCGATCGACGGCCCAGCACTCTCGACGAGCTGCGTCGCATCTACTCTCTCATCGAGGAAGTCGCCGCTGCCGGGCCGGGAGCGAACATCCCCACTTCGTCCCGCGAGCAGTGCTCCTTGGCTTTGCGCGGCCACGTCGCCCACAACCCCGCGGCACTCGGCCCGCAGTCGACCGTCGGTCCCTTCCTGGCCCAGGCGCGAGCGCAGGCCCTGCTCGCCGTCCTCGACTTCGCCCCGGATGGCGCCACCCGCAGGATCGAGGTCGCCGACGCCCTTGGACTCGCAGGCGCCCGCCGTGGCCTGCTCGTCGATCGGGGCGCCCTCTTGCTCGACGCGGGCGGCGCCGACGCTCGTGCCGCATCGGCGCAGGTCATGCTCGATCGGCTCTTGCCGGGCCGCGATCCGCTCGAGGCCATTCTCGTCGGAGGGGACCCGGCGCGCCTAGTCGCTCGAGACGGAGCCGTCGTGGCCATCGCGGAGCCGGCGGCCGGGGGCCCCGCGCCCGCGCTCTGGGGAAACGACGTCGAGCCGCCGCCCGTCGACGAGTGGTCGACTGCGGTCGCGCGCGGGCTCGCCTCGGTCGCTCTTTCCCGCGTCACGGCGCAGAAGCCCGAGTTGCTCGCGCAGATCGAGCGAGATGGAGGGGCGGACGCGGTCGCGCAGGAGATGGCCATGCTCGCGATCGACGCGCCGCGCAGCGTGCAGGTCGCGGCGGTCCACTTCTCCTCGGGTCACCCGGAGACCGCCGCTTTGCTCTCCGACGCGATCGGCGCGCTGGCTCCTGCAACAGGCCGCACAGGACCATCCTCCATCCCGGTGGGCCCCGCTCGAGGGGGCGCCGCGTCCGTGCGCATGACTCAGATTGCGCTGAACCCCGCGGGGGCTGCAGTCGCGTTCCGCCTGGAAGGGCGCCTGTGGTCTGTGGAGCGCGGCCCGGGCGGCACCGTGACGGGCCTGCGCCGCGACGGGTCGCGCATCCCCCAGGCCGCGGTCGCGCGATGACAGGTCATGGCGCGCCCCCAATCTCCGCGCCGCGGCCCGCGCTTTGACGGAGCCCCGCCTCACGGCTAACGCTCCATGGTCCGCCCATGAACGCAGCCCCGGATGCCGCCGGCGCCCTCCGCATCTTGATCGCCAAGCCGGGGCTCGACGGGCACGACCGGGGTGCGAAGGTCATCGCGCGGGCGCTCAGGGACGCGGGGTTCGAGGTCGTCTACACGGGCCTGCACCAGACGCCCGAGATGATCGCCGCCGCCGCGGTGCAGGAGGACGTCGACGCCGTGGGCATGTCGATCATGAGCGGTGCGCACAACACGCTCTTCCCCGCCGTGGTCCTCGAGCTCAAGAAGCGAGGGGCGGACGACGTGGTCGTCTTCGGCGGCGGAATCATCCCGGAGGCCGATTTCGATCGCTTGCGCGCCGCAGGGGTCAGCGGGGTCTTCACGCCGGGAACATCGCTCGAGGCGATCATCCAGTGGGTCCGGGACAACGTGCGCCGCAGGGCGTGATCGTCTACCGCCTCGACGCGGTCGCGGCCAAGCGCCGCGCCGGGGCCGCGGCGGTGGTTCGCGCCGTGACGGCGCTTGCTCCGGTGCTCCTCGCCGCCGAGTTGCTGCCGCGCCTCGGTTGGTCGGCGCCGGGGCCCGTCCTCGCGGTGGCCGCCGCGCTCTTCGCGCTCGTCGTCGTCCGCGCCGCCGTTCAGTACGGAACGTCCAAGCGCCGCCTCGGCTCCCTCCGCGTGACCTTGGACGACGAAACGCTGGCCGCAGAGACGGCGGCCGACGGGCTCACCGTCCCCCGGTCGCGCGTCGCTCGGATCGTCGAGATCGACGGGGTGCTCGGAGGGATTCGCGTCGAATCGGCGCCGGACGCCGCGACGGGCATCGTGCTGTCGGCGACCATCCCCCGTGGCGGAGATGGTTTCGGCGAGGTCCGCGCGCGCCTCGAGCAGTGGCGCACGATCGAGCGGCGAGGCAGGGGCAGATTCAGCGTGCGTGTTCTCCTCGGCGTGGCCGTCGTCGTGGCTCTGTTTTTCCTGCCGTTCGTGCTCGACGATTTCGTCGCGCGCTCGAGGCTCCTCGCGGTGGGGGTGGTCATCGCCGCGTGGGGCGCGATCCGCTGGACGATGCGAGGTCGGTGACATGCCCGAGTCGCGGAAGGACGGGCGCTACTCGCTGCTCGGGGTGCTCGGCGAAGGCGCGCAGGGGCTGACGTTCGACGCCGTTGATGGGCGTGAGGGTCGCCCTGTCGCCATCAAGCGCTTCGACATCCGCACGGCGAAGACCTGGAAGGAGGCAGAGCTCGCCGAACGCGAGACCCGCATCCTTCAAGGCCTGTCGCACCCCAACCTCCCGCGCTACGTCGACCACTTCGAGGAGGACGGCTCCTTGTACCTCGTGATGGACAAGATCGAGGGGGAGAGTCTCGCCGCGCTCCGCAAGCGAGGGGTCGTCTTTTCCTACGAGGACGTCGAGCGCCTGTTTCGCGACGCATCGAGCGTGTTCGCGTACTTGCACGGCCGCATGCCTCCGGTGATTCACCGCGATCTCAAGCCGAGCAACGTCATTCGGCGGCCGGATGGTTCGTTCGCGTTCGTCGACTTCGGTGCCGTGCGCGACAAGCTGCGCCCCGAGGGGGGATCGACCGTGGTCGGGACGTTCGGGTACATGGCGCCCGAGCAGTTTCAAGGGCGCGCACTCCCCGCCTCGGACGTGTACGCGATCGCGGCGACGGCCCTCTCGATGCTCACGCAGAAGGAGCCCGAAGACCTACCCCATCGGGGCCTTGCCCTCGATGTTCGCTCGGCGCTCGGACCGTCCGCGGACGGCCGCCTCGTCGGCGCCCTGGAGCGAATGCTCGACCCCGACCCGGACCGGCGCGCGCAGTCTGCGTCGCTGTCTCCGCTCCGCGGGCGTCCTTCGCAACCGATCCGGTCCCAACGGCGGTCGGGCGCGTCGTGGCAGGAGGCCCTACGCGAGAGCTTCGAGCGGCAAGCCCGCGAGTACGAGGAGCGCGCCCGGAGCTACCAGGAGCGCGCCCGGAGCGGCGAGCCGGGCGCGGAGGGCTGGGGGCGGGGCGCCGAGGGCTGGCAACGGGCCGCCGACAAGTGGCGCGCCGCCGCGGAGAAGCACCGCGAGAAGGCCGAGCGCAGGGTCACTCGCCAAGCAGTGCGCCTTGCTCGGAAGGCAACGCGCCACGCCGATCGGCTCGCTGGGTATCGGGCGCGCAGCGGTCACTTCCCGCCATGGCCGCTGGTCGCCCCCCTCGTCCTGGTCTTCGTGATCGGCATGGTCGCGGTCACGCTGACGACGCGGATCGTCGTTCCCCTCCTGTTGCGGTTTCTCTCGGTGTTCTTTGCGCGTGACGCCCTCATCCGGGCGGCCGTGGCCGTGCGAGAGGCCGGGGGAGAAGCCGTCGAGAACATGGATCGTTCGCGTCGATGGTTCATGCGGCAGGTCCACGACCCGAGGGACGAGGAAGTGGACGAACGGCATCCAGGGGTCACTCCGCCACCGGAATCGGCGGCCGATCCCGGCGCCGGCGGGCGGGCGCGCATCGCCCGCGAGTCCTCGCCGCCAACGACGCGTGTCGACTCGGTGAGCGAGAGTGCGGAAGACGAAGACGAGGATTCCGAGGACCAAGCGGGCCGCGTTCGGCGTTGAGAAGGGCTGTCGGGCGGACACCCCAGCTTCCGTCCGTGCCGGTGCGGACGCCTCTGCATCGCCAGCGAAGGCGGTTGCGGCGGTTCGGCATACCGCTCGCATCGTCGGGCCGCGTCGGTGCTGCGCCCCCGCATCGCCAACGCCTGGGGAACTGTTCATGCCGACATTGCCTCGTACGCATCGCGTTCTGGTGGCCGCCCTCGCCGGGTGTGGTGCGGGGGATTTTGCGCAGGGCGATCCCGCGCTCCCCAGCGTCGACCTGGCCGAGCCGGTGGTTGGGGTGCCTGACGGCGACAACGACCCGGCCGTCGTCGCGATCGACGTCGGCGGCTCTTCTCTCTGCGCGGGGGTCCTTCTGGCCGCCGATGTCGTCCTCACCGCGTGGCACTGCGCGGCGGTCTCGGCGGCTTCATTCCAGTGTCCGCGCGCCGCAGCGCTCACGGGCGATCCCGCACCGGCATTGGTCTCGCCGTCGTCGCTCCGAGTTCTGGTCGGGGCGGACGTGGCTTCCGCCGTCGAACGCGCACGAGCGCGCGCGATTGTGGTGCCCGGCGGGTTGGATCCTTGCGCAAACGACGTGGCGGTCCTTCTGCTCGACCAGTCGATAGACGACGTCGAGTCCGTATCTGTCGGTCCCGCGGGCGCCGCCCAGGGGGCCCACATACGGACGGTCGGCTTTCAGCCCGGCGGGCCAGACGGCGTCGTCACCCGATTCGTGCGCGAGCACGTCCCGGTCGTCGCCACCTCGACGGCCCAGTTCGACGCCGACGAGAGCCCGTGCGCGGCCGGGTGCGGCGGCCCAGCTCTCGACGAAACGACGGGCGAGGTCGTCGGCGTCGCTTCGCGTTGGGTCTCGGGCAACGGTGGCGCGGTCGCGTTCGACATGTACACCGGCGCCGCCGCGTTCCTCGGGCTCGTGGGCAGCGCGCTCGCGCAGAGCACTGCCGCCCCCGTCAGCGCGGCCAGCGCCGCCCTCCAAAAAGCGACGAAGGGACCGACGGACATGGGCGCAAGCTGCGACCGCGGGTCCGATTGCGCTGCCGGCGCCTGCGTCACGGACGGCGATCAGCGCTACTGCACGCGAGGTTGCAGCGCGGCCGACGCATGCCCCACCCATTTCCGGTGCGAGAAAACCGCTCAAGGACCGGAGGTATGCGTGGCGAGTTGAACTGGGCTGGCCCGCTGGCNNCCCCCGCTGGCTCCCCCCCGCTGGCTCCCCAACGTGCGCTCGTTTGCGCCACCGGGGCTGCGAAGGCTAATGGTAACCTTCCGGGTCGCAGCGGCGTCCGGGGCGACGAGGCGTGCGCGACCCAATGGACTTCGATCTTCGAGAGGACCACCGGCTCCTTCGCCACAGTGTCCGTGAGTTCGCGAGGGCGGAGATCGCCCCGCACGCGCAGCGATGGGACAAGGAAGAACGCTTCCCCGACGAGCTCGTCCCGAAGCTTGCGAAGATGGGCCTGCTCGGCATCCGCATTCCCGAAGAGTACGGCGGGTCGGGCATGGACATGCAGGCCTACGCCATCTGCGTCGAAGAGGTGGCTCGAGCCGATGGGTCGACGGCGCTCACGGTTGCCTCCCACAACGGCCTGGGCACCGGTCACTTGCTCACGTTCGGTAGCGAGGAGCAGAAGCGAAAGTACCTGCCCAAGGCGGCCAGCGGGCAATGGCTCGCCGCGTGGGCCCTGACCGAACCCGGCAGCGGCAGCGACGCCGCCGCCTTGAGAACGACCGCCCGACGCGACGGCGATGGCTGGATCCTGGACGGCACGAAGACGTTCATCACGCAGGGATCCGTAGGGGGGTTCTGCGTGCTCCTCGCCCGGACAGGGCGGGCGGAATCCAAGCAGCAGGGCATCACGGCCTTCGTCGTCGACCGCGGGACGGCGGGGTTTACGGCGTCCAAGCACCTCCTCAAGCTGGGGTGCCGCTCGAGCGACACCGCCGAGATCTCGTTCGAGAACGTCCGCGTTCCGGACTCGGCGCGTGTCGGGGCGGAGGGGCATGGCTTCGTCGACACGATGCAGATCCTCGACCGGGGGCGGATTTCGATCGCCGCGATGGCGATCGGCCTCGGCTACGGAGCGCTCGATCGAGCGGTCGAGTACGCGAAGCAACGAACGGCATTCGGGAAGGCGATCTCCGAGTTTCAGGCCATCCAGTGGATGCTTGCCGATGCCAAGGCCGAACTCGACGCCGCGGCCCTTCTGACGCATCGCGCGGCCTGGCTCGCCGACCGGGGCGAGCCGTTCACCCGCGAGGCTGCCATGGCCAAGCTCTTCGCGAGCGAGGCTGCGACGCGTGCGTGCAACGGGTCGGTGCAGATCCACGGCGGCTACGGTTACGTGCGCGAGTTCGATGTCGAGCGTTACCTCCGCGACGCCAAGCTGTGCGAGATCGGCGAGGGCACGAGCGAGGTCCAGCGCATGGTGATCGCGAAGCACCTCCTGTCCCACTGAAGGGGGCTCGGAGAGCTCGCAGGTAGACCGCCGAGGTCTGAAAGACTCGGTTGGGAGAGCTCCCAGGTGGGCCGCCGACGCGTCCAACGCTGGGGTCCGCACGACTCGGAGGTGTAACTCCGACGCGTCCGAGCCCGGGGTCGTACGGCAAGGTCCCCTGAACGGCCCCCCTCACTTGGCCCGCGCGCCCGGACTGCGCGAAGGTCCAGGTGTTTGGGGAACTTACGCTCTCCCTACCGCCGAGAAATATTGACACTGATGACTGCCGTCAATACGGTCATCCTTCGTGGTGGGAAATCGTGGCAAGAAGTGCCAAACCACCATCGCGAGGCCGTAGAGAGACGAGGGCGCGTCGATGTTCCGCGGACGGTACGAGCACACGATCGACGCCAAGGGGCGGACGAGCGTCCCCGCGCGGTACCGGGACGTGCTCGAGGCCGCCAATGAGCGCCGTGTCGTCCTCACCACCGCGCTGGACCCGTGTCTGGTCGCGTACACGGGTCCGGAGTGGGGTGCATTCGAAGATCGCCTCGGCAAGATGCCGCAGTTCGATCGGGCCGTTCAGAAGCTGAAACGCCTGTACGTCTCGGGGGCCGTCGAGTGCGAGATCGACGACGTCGGACGCATCCTCATACCGCCGACGTTGCGCGAACACGCACGGCTCAAGAAGGAGGTCGTCTGGGCCGGCGCCGGCCGTTACGCCGAGCTCTGGGACAAGGAAGAGTGGGCTCGCCACGTCGAAACGACCGACGACGAGCGACGCACGATGTCGGCACGTCTGGCGGAGCTCGGTCTATGAGCAACCTTCAGCTCGCGTTGCCCGGCCTGTTGGGGGATACCGCCGAGTGGGTGTGGCGCGACGACGACTTCGACGAGGTGCCCGTGAAACGATTCGAGCACGCGACCGTCATGAGGGACGAGGTCGTGCGCGCGATCGGTCCGCGCGCCGGCGGAACCTACGTCGATGCGACTCTCGGCGGGGGCGGGCACACGGTGGCGCTTCTGGAAGCCGAGCCACGGTCGCGGATCATCGCGTTCGACCGGGATCGAGCGGCCGTCGACGCCGCGCAGCAGACGCTCGCTCCGGTCGCCGACCGGGTCACCTTCCTGCTTGCGCCGTTCTCTCGCTTGCCGGAGGAGCTCGAGCGCCTCGGAATCACGCGCATCGACGGCATCGTCGCGGACCTCGGCGTCAGCTCTCCGCAGCTCGACGACGCGGAGCGCGGCATGAGCTTCCGTCGCGAGGGGCCCATCGACATGCGCATGGATCGCGAAGCGGGCGAGACGGCGCTCGAGCTCATCGAGCGCCTCCCGGACGACGATCTCGCGAACATCATCTACGAGTACGGCGACGAGCGGCGCTCTCGCCGCATTGCCCGCAGCATCAAGAAGGCACTCGTCGCAGGCGAGCTGCGCACGACGCTCGATCTGCGGCGGGCCATCGTCCGAGCCGTCGGCCCAGCCCGCGTGGGCGGGGTCGACCCAGCAACCCGCACGTTCCAGGCGCTCCGCGTCGCAGTGAACACGGAACTCGCAGAGCTCGAGCGACTGCTCGAGGTTCTGCCGCGACTGATCGGCGAGGGGGGCGTCGCCGCAATCCTGTCGTTTCAGTCGATGGAGGATCGGCTCGTCAAGCGTGCATTCGCGACCGCCGAATGGTCGCGCCTCACCAAGAAGCCCCAGTCCCCGAGCGATGAGGAGTGCGCGCTCAATCCGCGCGCCCGGAGCGCAAAGCTGCGGGCCGCCCGGCGTCATATCGACCAAGGCGACCCGGGGCAGGGTCTGTCGCAGGAGCCAGGGCTCGAATGAGCGCCCGGCCCGCCTTTCTCCCCGTGTGGACCATCGCCATGGCGGCGACGGTGAGCGCCTTCGTTCTGCACCTGGCCTTTCGCGGCAAGACGGTCCAGTACGGATACGAACTCGGCCGCGCCCGCCAGGAGCAATCCCGGCTGCGAGAGGTGAAACGTGTGCTCGAGCTCGAAGCCGCGAGCTACAAGACGCCCGAGCGCGTCGAGATCGTCGCGCGCACGCTGCTCGGGATGGAGCCGCCCCGGCCGGATCGCATCGTGACGATCTCCGAGAGCCCCAGCGCCGAACCCCTCGGAGCTCTCACGCTGGGAGCCGAAGCACCGGCCCCCGCGAGCCCGGACGAAGGACGGCGGTGAAGAACCTCGATCCCCGTCGCGCCGGATGGATCCGCACGCGAATGGGGATCCTGTGCGGCGTGATGGCCCTCGCCCTCGGAGGGGTGGTCTCCAGCGCGTGGCGCGTCCAGGTCGAAGACGGCCCCGAATGGCGGGACATGGCCGAGCGTCAGCGTCTGCGTCGACTCCACATCGAGCCGAAGCGCGGGACGGTGTACGACCGAAACGGGGCGGCGCTGGCGGTGAGCATCGAGGTCCCGAGCGTCAGCGCCGACGTCGTCGAGATGCTCCGGGGGGTCGACGGCGCGCCGGCCCAGGAGGCGTCGCTGCGCGATGCGGCCGCGCGCATCGGGCACGCTCTCTCGCTCGAGCCGGATGACGTCTACGCCAAGCTCGCGACGCGCCACCGCTTCGTCTGGGTCAAGAGGCGGATCACGGGCGACGAGAGCCGCGCGATCCACGATCTGTCGGATCAAAAAAAGCCGGGTCGTCCGCTTCGAGGCATCGCGATCGAGGGCGAAGGTCATCGCTACTACCCGGCGCGCGAGCTCGCAGGCCCCCTGCTCGGGTTCGTCGCGCCCGACGCTCAGGGCAAGGACGGGCTCGAGCTGTCGCTCGAGGAGGATCTGCGCGGCAAGGTCGAAGACGTGCGCGGTCTTCGCGACCGCACTGGGCGCCTCATCTTCGAGGGCGCGAGCGACGAGAACACGATGCAGGGCAACGACGTCGTGCTCTCGATCGACGAAGGGATCCAGCACGTGGCCGAGCGCGAGCTCGACGCGGCGATGCGCACCTACGAGACGCGCGGCGGATCGCTCGTGGTGGTCGATCCGTCGACCGGGGAGCTGCTCGCCCTCGCCAGCGTGCCCGGCTACAACCCCAACGACTACACGGAGAGCGACGTCGACGGGCGACGCGACCGCGCCGTGACCGACCGCTTCGAGCCGGGATCGGTCATGAAGCCGTTCCTCATCGCGAGCGCCCTGGCCGCGGGGACGCTCAAGCCCACGAGCCTCATCGACTGCGAGCACGGCATCTACCAGGTGGGCGGTATCACCATCCACGACACCCACGTCAGCGACATCTTGACCCCGACGCAGATCCTCGCCAAGAGCTCGAACATCGGCGCTCTCAAGATCGGTCTGCAGCTCGGCGAACCCTCGCTCTACGCCGCGTACCGCCGCTTCGGGTTCGGTGAGACCGCGGGCGTTCCGCTGCCGGGGGAGGCGTCCGGCGTTCTGCGACCGCAGGGGCGTCCTTGGTACGAAGCCGAAACGGCGAGCGCGAGCTTCGGGCAGGGCATCACCGTCACCACGCTGCAGCTGGCGATGGCCATGAGCGCGATCGCCGACGGCGGCAAGCTCCTCGAACCGATTCTCGTCAAGAGGGTGACCGACGGCCGCGGCAACACCGTGCGCGAGGCTGGCGTTCACGTGCGGCGCGACGCGATCCCGCCGGGCATCGCGAGGACCGTCGCCGAAATGCTCACCGCCGTGACCGAGGAAGGGGGTACCGCCGTCGAGGCGTCCATCCCCGGCTTTCGCGTCGCGGGGAAGACGTCGACCGCTCAGAAGGTCGACCCGAGCACCGGCAAGTACTCGACCGACAAGTACACTGCGGTCTTCGTGGGCTTCGTCCCGGTCGAGCATCCTCGTATCGTCGTCGCGGTGGTGCTCGACGAACCGATGATCGGCCGGTATGGAGGGGACTTGGCGGGGCCCGTGTTCCGCCGCGTCTCGGAGGCCACCCTGCGTTACCTAGGGGTCACCCCGTCCGCAACCCCCGCGAAGATCGCCGGCATCGGCCGCGAAGGCGATCCTGCCGACGCCATGCTCGCGGCCATGAAGGCCCCGGCGCCGCAGTCGGTCGACGTGCCCAGCGCGGCGACGGCTCCGCCGCTCCCTGGAGGCGTCAAGGTGCCGGACGCGACGGGCATGGCGGCGCACGACGTCGTGGCGGCACTCAGCAAGGCGGGACTCGTGCCGCAGATCGAGGGCTCTGGCAGAGCGGTGCGGCAGAACCCCGCGGCGGGCAGCTCCGCGCCCAAAGGCAGCCCCGTACGCGTGGTCTTCGAGCCGCCTTCATGAACCCGACGGACGGGCAGCGCCGGGCCGCGCCGGTGCAAGCCTTCGGCGAACTGACCGAGGGGCTTCGGCTCGACGAACTCGCGCGCGACCTGCCCATGGAGGCGGAGATCGTGGGGGACGCCTCGGTGCGCGTGCGCGGCGTCCGCCACAACTCGCGCGGGGTCGAGCCGGGAGACTTGTTCGTCGCGCGGCCGGGCAGCAAGGTGAATGGGGCCGCGTTCGTCCGCGATGCGGTCGCGCGAGGCGCACCGGCAGTGATGGTGGCTCGCGGCGCCGTCGTGGCATCCGAGCTCCCCGTCCCCGCCATCGTCGTCGACGACCCGGCGCTCGGCCTCGCTTATGCGGCGTCCACTGTGTACGGACACCCGTCGTTCTCGATGGAGGTCGTTGGGGTCACGGGCACCAACGGCAAGACGACGGTCGTGCACCTCGTCCGCGCCGCCATCGACGGCGCCCTCGGCACGACCGCCTGCGGTGTCCTCGGCACCGTCGGGTACCGGTTAGGCGACTGGAGCCGTGCGGCCGAACACACCACGCCCGAGGCCGACGAGGTCGCCCGCGCGCTCGCCGAATTCCGCCGCCGCGGGGCGACGCATGTCGCCATGGAGGTCTCCTCGCACGCGCTCGAGATGTCGCGCGTCCGCGGCGTCCAGATCCGTGTGGCCGCGCTCACCAACCTCACCCAGGACCACCTCGATTTCCACGGCTCGATGGGCGCGTACGCGGAGGCCAAGGCGCGTCTCTTCACGGAGCTCGGTCCCGCGTCGGCCGTGTTGAACGTCGACGATGCTTTCGGACGGGAGCTGGTGGGGCGGGTCAAGGCCCCAGTCGTTCGCGTGAGCGCGCGTCGCGAGGCGACCGCCGCGGACGCGGAGGTCTCACCCAGAGACGTCCACGTGGATGCAAAAGGCATCCGAGCAACCGTCCGGACGCCCAGTGGCGAGGTGCGCTTGGAGTCGCGCCTGGTCGGAGCCCACAACCTCGAGAATCTCCTCGTCGCCCTGGGAATCGCGTGCGCGCTCGACCTCGACGTGGGCCTGGCGGCCGCCGCCCTCTCCCGCGAACCGGGCGCTCCGGGGCGCCTCGAGCGCTGCGACCACGAGGCGGACGACATCATCGTCCTCGTCGACTACGCGCACACTCCCGACGCCCTCGCGCGGGTCCTCGATGCGGCACGCGCTGCGCTCATCGGGAGCGGCGCGGGCCGCCTCTGGTGTGTATTCGGGTGCGGCGGCGATCGGGATCGCGCCAAGCGAGGTCTCATGGGCGAAGCCGTCGCGCGACGCGCCGACGTGACCGTCGTCACGAGCGACAACCCCCGGACCGAAGACCCTTCGGCCATCGCAGCGGCCGTTGTCGCGGGGATCCATGGCGCGGGCGTCGAACCGGTCGTGGAGCTCGACCGCCGCCGTGCGATCGAGTTTGCCGTCGGCGCAGCGTCGCTCGGCGACGTGGTCGTCCTCGCGGGCAAGGGCCACGAGGCCTATCAACAGGTCGGGAACGTGAAGCACCCCTTCGACGACCGCGAGGAGGCTCACCGCGCCCTCGAGAACCGACGTCGCGCGAAGCGCGCAGACGGAGGGCGGTGAGGTGGCAACCCCAATCCCCGCCAACGCGGCGTCGTTGACAGCGGAGTCGGCTGCGGCTGCCACGCAGGGCAGGATCGTCGGGAGGGGTCCCGGCGCCCAGGTGCGTGCAATCACGAGCGACAGCCGCGCGGTGCGCCCGGGATGCGCCTTTGTCGCGCTACGCGGTGAGCGGTTCGACGGTCACGACTACCTCGAGGCGGCCATCCATGGTGGCGCCGCGCTCCTCGTCGTCGAACGGGGCCGCGCGCCGAGCGCAGCTTCCGCAGGGGTCATCGAGGTCGACGACACCCTCAAGGCCTGGGGCGACCTCGCGCGAGCGCACTTGCGCGCGTGGCGGCGCGGCGGTCGTGAGGGCGAACCCCGTCGCGTCATCGCCGTCACCGGCAGCGCCGGAAAGACGACGACGAAGGAGCTCTGCGCCGCCTTGCTGGGGGCCGTGGCGCCCGTCCACGCAACACGCGGCAACCTCAACAACCGCGTCGGGGTGCCTGCGGTGGTGTTCGCCGTCGAGGAACAACATCGCTTCGCCGTCTTCGAGGTCGGCATGAGCCTGCCGGGGGAGATCGCCGCGCTCGCTTCCATTCTAGAGCCCGATGTCGCCGTCCTCACGAACGTCGGGCTCGCGCACGCCGGCGGCGTCGGCGGCACGCGCGCCGACGTGGCCCGCGAGAAGGGGGCCCTCTTCGCGGCCCTCTCCGCCGACGCGGTCGCGATCGCCTGCGGCGACGACGACGCCGCCGTCGGCCAGCTGGCCCGGACTCGCGCGACGCAAAAGCGGACGTTCGGGCTCGGAGAGGCGGCCGACGTTCGGCTGGTGGAGCGCGTCCCCGCGGGGCTGGCGGGGGCCAACGTCCGGATACGCCGTTCAGACGGCACTTCCGTCGGGGCGTGGCTCCCGATGGTGGGTGAGGCCGCCGCCGTCGATCTGACCGGTGCCTTGGCGGCCGCCGAGGCGGTGGCCGGGCCTCTCTCGGACGTCGCGATCGCAAGCGGGCTGGGCTCGCTCGCGGCCTTCCCGGCGGGGCGCATGCAGGTACGGCAGCTCGCAGACGGAACGACCCTCATCGACGACACGTACAACGCAAACCCTCAGAGCATGCGCGCCGCGCTGCGTGCACTCGGAGAAGTTTCGCGCGGACGGCGCGCCGTCGTCGTCATCGGCGAGATGCGCGAGCTTGGAGGCGCCGCGCGCCAGGAGCACGCCTCCCTCGGCACGGCCATCGCCGAGGCGGGTGCGCGCCTCGCGGTGAGTTGCGGGGGCCTTGCGGACCTCGCGGTAGCCGAGGCCGAGCGGTCGGGCGTCGCGGCCTCTTACGCGACCGACGCCGAGGGCGCCGCACGGCTAGCGGTGGCAATGTGTTTGCGGGGCGACGTGATTCTCGTCAAAGCTTCGCGGAGCGTCGGCGCCGAAGGCGTCGTCGAGGGTCTGCGAGGTGAGCACCGGCGTGCGGCGCGCATGCCCCTCGAGGCGCCGCGCAGCGGCCTCCACATCCGCATAAGTGGTCNNCGCACGAGGACGCCGCCGCGGCGGGGCCAAGCTGAATGCTCTACGAGCTCTTGTTCCCGCTGCGTCACGGCGCCAACTGGCTCGGGTTTCTCAACGTCCTTCGATACGTTCCGTTCCGCGCGATCGCCGCGACGGTGACGGCGATGCTGATCGCTTTCCTCGTGGCGCCATGGTTCATCCGCGAGCTTCAGCGGCAGCAGATCGGGCAGGTGGTGCGATCGGACGGACCCGAGAGCCACAAGATCAAGAGCGGCACCCCGACGATGGGCGGGGCGCTCATCCTCTTCAGTGTCCTGGTCCCCACCATTCTCTGGTGCGACCCCCGCAACGTCTTCGTCTGGGCCACCACGGCGGTCACGGCCGGCTACGGCGTCATCGGCTACCTGGACGACTACCTGAAGATCAAGCTGAAGAACCCGCGCGGCGTCCCGGCCCGTTTNNCTCCTATTCGTTTCTCGCGCGAGAGCACGTGCCCGCCGACTGGTGGGATATCCGGTTCAGCCTCGGCGTGCCCTTCCTGGCCTTCTCCAAGCATCCGATCATTCTGCCCGGCTGGGTCTACATCCCGTTCGCCGTCACCGTCGTCGTTTGGACCTCGAACGCGGTGAACCTCACCGACGG
>PLIR01000225.1 GCA_003139415.1 Myxococcales bacterium
CCGCGGCGAGCGCGGCGAGCGCCCCCGCTCTGACCCATCGATTCTCGCTCATGGGGGAGATGTTCTACTGGCGGACGAACTTGAAGCCGAAGCTCGTCTTCTGCGAGCAGCCCATGGCGGGGAACCGCCAATTGTGGAGGTCCGTCTCGATGCACTTGGCCACCGCGGGATCGTCGCCCGTGGCCGAGACATTTTGGGCCGAGCCATCCGCGGCGACCGTCAACGTGACGCTCACGTTGGCGGACGGCTTGCTTGAGGGGTTGCGCTCCCAGCAAGCGCGGCGGATCGCCACCTGATGGTTGGCGATGACCTGCTGCACTTGCGAGCCGCTGATGCACTGCCCGGGCACGCCACCGCCGGTCTCCATGTCGTCGACGCTGGGGCCGTGGCCTCCGAGGCCCCCGAGGTTGAGCGACTTCCCCGTCGACAACGGTGCGAGAGGCGCCATCGCGCCGCCTGTCGCCGGGCCCGCTGCGGCGTGGCCGCCGGCCGACGCGACGTGTGTCTCCGTGCTAGCGCTCGGCGCCGGCTCGGCGAACGTCACCGCCGGAGCCGCCACGGAGGCGACGGGCGCGGCGGCCGCCGCGGGGGCGACCGACGCGACGGGCGCCGCGACCGGCGTGGCCGCGGGATGCGTGAACAAGATGACCGCCGTCGCGATTCCGAACGACGCGCCCATGACGACCAGCGTGATCGGAATCCAGGGAATCGGCCGTGCCGGTGGCGGCATGACCGACGCCGAGGCAACGATCGGTTGCGCAGCGCCCGGCGCCGCGATGGCCGATGCCGACGGGGGGGACGCAGCGCCCGCAGCCGCCGCGGCGGCCGCCATCGCAGCCGCCGGCGCCGCGAACGGATCGGGCGCCATCGACGCGATCGGTCTGGCTTCGAGCGCCTGGTACGCGCCGATCTCCGTCGGCGCCTCGTCGAGCCGCTCCGCCGTCGCCAGGCGCGACGTGATCGGCACGACGTTGCTCCGGGCGAGCGGCGCGGGCGACGTGGGGGGGAAGTTCGGTCGTAGCGAGATGCGCTGGGGCGCGAGGCTCGGGGACCCTCGCGATTGTGGCAATCGCGAGGGCGGTGGAACGCTGAGACGCACGTCGCCGGGCGCCGGCGTCAGGGACGCACGCCCGCCGAGCGCTGCCTCGCGCACCTGCGCTGCGAGCTCTGGGAACGATTTCACCGGGCGCCACTCGTCGAGCCCCTCTTGCCACGCGAGAGAGTCTTCGGTGATTGCGCCGAGGGCCGCCTTGCGCCGCACCTCGGCGACGCGGATCGGGCCAACGGGTACGCCGTTCACCGCGACATACCAGTCGTCGCCGGGAGCGACCTCCGCCATGTCGAAGGGCGATGAACCCTCTTCAGGGTGCGAGACGTTCGTCTTGAAGGCGCCGGCGAGCGCGCTTGGCGGCGGGCGGTCTGGGCGGGCAGACGGAGGTTTCGCGCCGGTGAGGCTCGTCGCGAGTGCGCTCGGGCGTGGGGGCGGAGGCCTGGGCGGCGGCTTGGCCTGGGCGGCCGGGGGCTTCGATCCGACCTCTTGAACCGGGCCGGCGGTGGGAGGGACGCTCGAACTCGCGCTCGACTCCGTCACCGTCGCGCGAACCTCGACGAGGTGGCCGCACTTGCGGCACTTCATCCGGACCGTCTTGCCGGCGACCCGCTCGTCGGCAATCTGGTACTTGGCTTTGCACTGCTCGCAGAAGAATTTCACGCGCCCGCCGTCCCCGCCCTCGGCCCAAGGTAGCAAGGAAATGGTTGCTCGTGCGAGACCCCAAATGGGCCCGACACTCGCGCGAGGTCGCCGCCGGGTGCCCGGGCGGTCACATGAGTGCGTCGAGGTGGCTCTTCACCATGGCGCGCGTGGCGTCGTCGGGGGCCAGGGATGCGCATCGCTCCCACATCGCGACGGCCTTGTTCTTGAAGCCCGCCTTTTCGTACAGGACCGCCAGGTTCTTGAGCGCCGAAAAGTGGCTCGGATTGAGGTCGATGGCTCGCTCCAGCTCCTGGATGCCGTCGAAGATGAGACCCTTCTTTCCGTAGAGCAGGGCCAGGTGAAAATGGAGGCGATACGACAGTGGATCGATGCCGATGCCTTTCCTTAACTGTTCGATGGCATCGTCGATCTGTCCGGCGCGGTACGCCGCCACCCCGTTTGACAGCGCCTTCTCCGCTTCGGCCGAGAGGTACTCGGGGTCCCGCTTGGACTCTGGCGCTTCGCCCTCGCCGCGGCTGAGCAGGCGCTGGACGGCGTCGAGCAGGCCGGCGATGCGGAACGGCTTCTCGATGAACTCGTCGACGCCGTAGTTTTGCTTGAGGTCCTGCGCGACGCGCTCGCCGCGGTATACGGCGCTGACCATGATGATGGGGATGCGGCCGTACTTGGCGCTTCCCTTGATCCGCCGCGCGATGTCGAAGCCGTGCAGCTCGGGGAGCATCGCGTCCAGGATGATGAGATCGGGCAGGTGCTCCTTGACGAGGCGCAGGGCCAAGAGGCCGCGGTCGGCCTCGAGCACGCGGTGGCCCTTCTGCGTGAGCAGGCGTGCGACGAGCGAGCGGATCTCCTCCTCGTCGTCTACGACGAGGACCACCTTGCCTCCACCGGTCGCGAGGGCGTCGGCCGCCTGCGATGCCCGCAGGCGCATATCATCGGGCAGGTTGCCGACGGCCGAGACTTCCTGATCGATCGCGCCGAACTCGCTCGTCGAGACCTCCGTCGTGCGCGACGAGGTCTCCACGGCGTCTTCCATCACGACCGCTGGCTCTGGAGGCTGGGCCACCGGCGGCGCCGGAGGGCGCATCTTGGGGAGCGGCGGCGGTCCGGCGGCGGGACGCGGCAGGGGAGGCGGCTTCGCGCGGCTGGGTGGCGGCGCGGCAGCTTCTGGCGGGGCGGGCATCGCCGAGGGCGCTGGGGCCGCAGAAGCCCCGGGCGTCGTCGATGGGGTGAGGCCCAGCTGCCTCAGGGTCTCGGCGGGGACTCGGGGGCCGAGAAAATGGCGCTCGCCGCGCGCCTTCGCGTCGTAGGCCGCCGCGATCGTGCGCGCGAGCGTCGAGTGCACGGCGATGTACGGGTAGGCCTTCTTTCCCGTGACGAACTCGAGTTCGTCGATCACCCGCTTCTCGTGTGGGTCGGCCATCGCCAAAACGATGCGCTCCCCGCGGACCACCACGGGAAGGACGAGATGGACCTCCGCGAGCTGGCGCGGCACGACGTCGAGATGGTCGAGGACGATGGCGATCTGCGTGAGGTCGATGCCAGGCACGCCGTACTGCTCGGACAAGGCCTTGAGGGCGTCGATCTCGTCGACGGTTCCGTCGTCGACGAGCTTGGACGCGAGCGGCACGGGGGTCACCGAACGCTTCTGCGCGCGCAGGGCCTCCTCGAGCTCCGCTTGGGACACGAGCTTGCGCTGGAGCAGGATCTTCCCGAGCGGCCGCTTCTCGTCGGACATGTTGGGATCTTCGCTCTTCCCACAGTATCGCGGGCGTAGGACGGTACACAACGTTCCGGGGCCCCCGACCCCCAGATCAGGTCGGCTCGGGGTCACGCGCTCGGGGGGTTGCGCCTTCGGCGGGCTGCGTCTCGCCCACGTCGGCTTGGCCCACCGCAGCCAGGGCGTCCCGCGACCACGCGGCGAAGCGGCCCTCCTCGATCGCGAGCCGCGCTCCCCCCACGAGCTCCCCGTAGAAGTGCAGATTGTGCAGCGACAGGAGCCGCAGCGAAAGGATCTCGCCGGCCATGTAGAGATGACGCAGGTAGGCGCGCGAGTAGCCGTGAGCGCAGCAAGCGCAGGCGCACGCCTCGTCGACTGGGCGGTCGTCGTCGCGGAAGCGCGCCTGCTTGATCACGAGAGGGCCGTGACGCGTGAGCGCTTGCCCGTTGCGGGCGTTTCGGGTGGGCAGGACGCAGTCGAACATGTCGGCCCCCGCCTCGATGGCCCGCACGAGGTCGCGCGGGGTGCCGATGCCCATGACGTATCGAGGGCGCTCGGGGTCGAGCGCGGGCGCGGCCTCGAGGAGCGTCGCATGCATGCGCTCGATCGGCTCACCGACGGAGAAGCCTCCGAGGGCGAGGCCGTCGAAGGGCAGCGCGCCCAGCTCCTCGGCGTGCGCTCGCCGTAGGTCCGCGAAGCAGGCGCCTTGCACGATGCCGAAGAGCGCCTGACCGGGCGGCCGCTCGGTGGCGATCGCTCGCTTGGCCCATCGCGTCGTCCGCGCCACGGCCTGCTCGACGACGGATCGGGGCGAGTCCCCGGGCGGACAGACGTCGAGCTGCATCTGGATGTCGGCGCCGAGAAGGCCTTGCACGCGGACCGCGTCCTCGGGCGTCAGCGTGTGGGCCGACCCGTCGAGATGCGATTTGAAGGCGAAGCCTTGCTCGGCGAGCTCGACGAGCGGCTTCTTCGCGGAGCCGCCGTTGGCGAGCGAGTACGCCTGGAACCCGCCCGAATCGGTGAGCATGGAGTGCGGCCATCGGGTGAACGCGCGAAGCCCCCCGAGGCGCGCGATGACGTCCGCGCCCGGTCGAAGCATCAGGTGGTACGTGTTGCCGAGGACGATGCGTGCGCCGGTCGACGCCACCTCGTCGGGCGTCAGCGTCTTGACGCTCCCTTGCGTGCCGACGGGCATGAAGGTCGGCGTGTCGACAGGGCCGTGCGGCGTTTCGAGCACCGCCCGACGGGCTTGCCCATCGCGCGCGGTCACCCGGAAGGAGAAGCCGGGGGTGCGGGGCGTCACGGGCGTCTCCAGAGCAGCATGGCGTCGCCGTAGGAGAAGAATCGGTACTGCTCGCGCACGGCCAAGCGGTACGCCGCGAGCACGCGGTCGACGCCGGCCAGGGCGCCCACCATGGCGAGCAGGGTCGATCCGGGCAGGTGGAAGTTGGTGAACAGGCCGTCGACGACGCGCCAGGGGTGTCCGGGCTGGATGAGCAGGCGGGTCTCCCCTTCACTCGGCCGCAGCTGCCCCACCCGACCGGGATCCGCGGCGCTCTCCAGGGCGCGCGCCGTGGTCGTCCCGATCGCAACGACGTGAGCCCCCTCGGCCCGCGCGCTGGCCACCGCATCGACCGTGGCCTGCCCCACCACGTAGCGTTCGGCGTGCATCGGGTGCCGATCGAGGTCGTCGACGGTCACCGGCTGAAAAGTGCCGAGGCCCACGTGGAGCGTCACGCGAGCGATCTGGCATCGGCGGGCTGCGAGGCGCGCGATCAGCGCTTCGGTCAGGTGCAGGCCGGCCGTCGGCGCCGCGACGGCGCCGTCGTGGCGGGCGTAAACCGTCTGGTACCGCTCGACGTCCTCGGGGCCGTCGGGCCGCCTGATGTACGGCGGGAGCGGCACGTGCCCGCAAGCTCGCAGGGCCTGGTCGACCGAGTGATGCGTGTCGGTCCAGAGCGCGATCGTGAACGTCCCGTCGCCCAGCCGTTCGAGCAGTCGCACGACGAGCATCGGGGACCCTTGCTCGGGGGACTCCCGTCGCCAAACGTCGACGTCCACGCCCGCCCTCAGCGGCTTCGTCGCCCGGCCGAGCGCCCTCCAGGTGGCCGCCGTCCGCAGCTCGCCAGGGCAGACCTCGATTTGTTGCTCGCCCAGGCTCTGAACGAGCAAAAACTCGACGCGCCCTCCGGTCGCGCGCTTGCGTCCAGAGAGACGCGCGGGGATGACGCGTGTGTCGTTGACGACGACGAGCGAACCGGGGGGGAGCAGCTCGGGAAGCTCGCTCACTCGGCGATGCCGAGGCTCGCCCCCCTCGGGCGACAAGAGCATCAGGCGCGCCTGCTCCCGGGACGGGGCCGGCTGTTGAGCGATCAGCTCGGGCGGCAGATCGTAGTGAAGGGCGTCGACGCGCATGATCGGCCCGCGCCCGCGCATCGGGGCGAGCCGGCCGCCTTACTGCTACGCCAGTTGGCTCGATCTCGCTACGCCGCCGGTGCGCGCGGGCCGGGCCTCGCCCCGGAGCCGGGCGGCAGCATATCGAAGGCGCCCGAGATGTCGGTGCCATGCGACTTGGACCGGAGAAAGCGCGCCAGCTCCGACAAATCGAGCGGCTTGGGGACGAAGCCCGTGGCGCCGCAGTCGGCTCGGGCAAGCTGACGCTCGCTCAGATGGTAGGCGCTCATCAGCACCACGCACGTGCGGGGATGGCGCTCGCGCATGACACGCGCGAGCTGGATGCCGTTCATCCCGGGGAGCATCAGATCGAGGATGGCCACGTCGAAGGCGTGCTCGTCGAGCCGGGCCAGAGCGGCCTCCGACGTCGTGGCCGTCTCTGCGTCGAACCCCTCGACCCGGAGTCCGATGGCGACCAACCGCGCCTGGCTATCCTGCTCGTCGACGACCAGTACACACGGCACGAATCACCTGGGGTTTCCTGCGAGCATCCCCTCGCAACGGGTACAGCAGAGCAAGACTTCGGCATGGAGCCGGGAGACCACGTCGTGGTGCCCGCTCCGTGCCTCCGCCGCCGCTAAGCAACCTACGTGCCGGTTGGCGCGCAGGCCCTCTCAGCGAGCCAAGCAGGCCAAATGATAGCGTTGCGTTCTCAGCAAAAAAGGTTGGCCGCTTCCGGTTCGTTTCATGGCTGCAACATCCGGGTTCAAAGGTGAACGCACGAACCCCCGTGGGTGTCCGTGGCTTGCGGCCTCTTCCGGTCAGTTTCCTTTCCCCTCGAAAGTGATCCCAAGGCGGGTCATCTTTCGCCAGAGAGTCGTCGGGGAAATGTTGAGGAGCTCAGCAGCGCGCTCGCGGCTGCCATCGCTCTCGCGCAGCGCGCCCTCGATCGCGGCGCGCTCGGCCGAGTCCACGACGTCGGCCAGCGATCGGCCGGTCGAGTTCGGAAGCATCGGTCCATTGCCTCCCGCCGGCGGCAGCAGGTCGTCGACGGTGATGATGCCCGTTTGCACCAGCGCTACCGCTTGCTCGATCATGTGCTCGAGCTCGCGGATGTTTCCCGGGTAGTCGAAGTGCATGAGCGACTCCATGACGTTGTCGTGGATTCGGGAGCGCACACCCATCTTGCGCGCGAACTTTTCGAGGAAGTGATTGACAAGGTCGGGGATGTCCTCGCGCCGTTCGCGAAGGGGCGGGAGCTGGAAACGCGCG
>PLIR01000095.1 GCA_003139415.1 Myxococcales bacterium
CGTCGACGGCGATACGGCCAGCGCGGCGGAGATGATCGCGGGCGCCATCGCTGCGTATCGCCGGGGCCCGGTCGTCGGGACGACCACGTTCGGCAAGGGATGCGCGCAGGAGTATCTCGACGACGACGCGCAAGCCGGGGTCGTCCGCCTTACGACGCTGCTCTACGCCCTCCCCGATGGCACGCCGGTCCAGCGCGTCGGGCTCGCGCCCACGATTCGCTTCCCGTTCGGGGCGCTCGATCCGCAAGATCGCGAGGCCGCACTGCTGCATGCACCCCCCACGTGGCGAGGCCCCGACGTACGTGACCGCGCGGTGCTCGCGCGTGCCGAAGACGGAACGTGGTCCTCGGCGTGGCCTCTCCACGGCGGCAACGTCGGCCCGTGCAAAGAAGCCGACGTGTGCCGGGCCCTGCGCCTGCTCGCGACCAACGGCACGACCGCCCGCCGCGCGCACGCCAAGCCGCGCTAGAGCGCGCTCTAGGCCTCGGGCGCGTCTTCGAGCGGGAAGGTGGGCGTGCGCGGTTTGCGCAGCAGCGGGAGATCCAGCGGCGAAGCAATCTTGCCGCCGGGGATGCGACGGCCGAGAAGCGCGCGGACTGGCCTGTTGGGAAACTCGGCGTCCCCGAACACCGATTCGACGACCTCGGCGATCTTCACGCCGCCGGAGCCGCGCACGTCCACCTCGACCTCGACCGGCAGCAAATTGCCCACGACGCCCGCGGCGGCCAGGACCTCGGCGCCCTCTTCGTCTGCGATGGACATGACCTTCAGGAAATCGCGGACGTCGACGCGCTTTCCGATGCCGTCGATCCGGCGCACGACAGGAAGCTCGGCGGCGCCAAGGGCGCTCGCGATACGCTCCTCGATCCACGTCTGCCCGCCGCGCTCCTCGATCGCCCCGCGCGGGATGCCGACGACGTAGCGCGCGACGTCGATGACGCGCGAGACGGCGGCGTCCTCTGCGCGGAGCCGCGCACCGGCGACGAAGCGCAGGCCCGACTGCGCTCCGGCGGACAGCGCCTCGAGAATCGCTCCCGGATCCACGTCGACGAGGAGCTTCATGTCGACGACCTCGCCGACGCTCGCCACGCCGAGAGAGAGCGCCGGGCCGAACATCATGTCCGGCTTCGGGTGAAATCCTTGGGAGTAGTAGAGCGGCAGCTCCAGCCGCCGGAAGGCGCGTGGGATCGCGCGAATCAGGTCGAGGTGCGACAGAAAGGCCGCCGGACCGAGCTTCTCGTAGACGAAGCGGTAGCGTCGCGCCTCGCCTTGAGCGACACGCGGCGGGGGCGCGTTCGCGCGCACTTCACGCGGCGGCGCGACCGCGCGCGGTTGCTCGGCCCCGAGCGTCCGCAGGAACACGAGACGCTGCTCGCGCATCGCGGATAGGTCGCACGCGACGCCGCAGTCGTAGCAGACGAGTTTGCGCGCGTCGGCCTGGGCATCCTGCAGGTTCGTCGCATGGACGAACGCGCCCGCGACCTTGCCGCAGGGGAGCGAGAGGCGATTCTTGACGGCCTTGCGGTACTCGCGAAGGAGAAACCCCTCTTCGAGGCCGACGTCGATGTGGTCCCAGGGCAGCCGCGCGCTGACGGGGATGGTGCCGAGGTACTTCGCCGGCTCCACCCCCTCGTCGCGGAAGGCATGCTCCCAGATGGCCATGTTCTTCTGGTCTTCCCACGAGTCGAACCGCGCCCCCATGTTGTAGGCGCGCTCGAGCACGGGGCCGAGGGAGCGATCCCCCCGGGCGAATACCCCCTCGAGCCACGAGGTGTCGCAGTCGTGCACCTTCAGGTCCACGCCGGCGGCGCGTGCTTCTTGCTCGAGCCACCCCTGCTTTTGTCGCACGCTGTCCGGGGTGTCCATGGCGCACCACTGGAACGGCGTGTGCGGCTTGGGCACGTGCGTCGACACGCTGACCGTCACCTTCGGGGCGGCGTTCGAGCCCATCTCCTTCTTGAGGCGCTTGCCGATGGCGCGGGCGCGCCCCCCGACCCGAGGGATCTCGCGCACGTCCGTCTCATCCTCGGTGGGTAGCCCGATCATGAAGTAGAGCTTCATCGACTTCCAACCGCGCGAGAAGACGCGCTCGGCCGTCTGCAGGAGCTGCTCCTCGGTGACGTTCTTGTTGATGACGTCGCGCATGCGCTGCGTGCCCGCCTCGGGGGCGAAGGTGATCCCCGTGGCGCGCACGCGCGCGACGTCATCGAGCACGTTCTCGTCGAGCCCGTACGCGCGGAGGCTCGAGACGCCCAGCGAAACCTTGGCCGGAAGCGCGTCGACCACCTTCTTGACCAGCGGCGCGATGCAGGAGTAGTCGGCCGTCGAGAGCGACGTCAGGCTCGCCTCGTCGTACCCGCTCTTTTTCACGGCACTGACGACAGCGTCGACGATCTGCTGCGGATCGCGCTCGCGCACCGGGCGATAGATCATCCCCGCCTGGCAGAAACGGCACCCCTCCGTGCAGCCGCGCGCGATCTCGATCGACATGCGGTCGAAGATGGCCTCCGGTCCCCCGATCGGTCCGTCGTCCGGGAAGGGGAAGCGGTTCAAGTCGTCGACGAGCGTCCGCATCACGGGCATCGGCAGGGCGCTGCCGTCGAGCGGCGCCGGGCGATCCACGACCGTAAAGCCGGTGTCGGCGTCGACGTGGGTCGCGTAGAGAGAGGGCACGTACACGCCGGCGAGCCTGGCGAGCGCCTGGAGCCGTTCGAGGCGCGAGAGGCCCGCCTTCTTGCCCTTCGTCCAGACGAGCGCCACCTCGCGGGTGCGCTCTTCGCCGTCGCCGATCACGATGGCGTCGAGAAACGGAGCCAGCGGCTCGGGATGCGTCGCGGTCGGGCCCCCGGCGAGGACGAGCGGGTCGTCCTCGCCGCGAGCGTCGGCGCGCAAGGGGACCCCCCCGAGGTCGAGCATGAGCAGGATGTTCGTGTACGTCAGCTCGAACTGCAGCGAGAAGCCGACGACGTCGAAATCGCGCAGGGGCCGCGCGCTCTCGCACGAGACGAGCGGGACGCCTCGCGCGCGGAGCTGAGCCTCCATGTCCACCCAGGGCGCGTAGGCGCGNNCGGCCAGCGTGTCGGCGTCGTCGTTCAGGATCTTGTAGAGGATCTTGAAGCCGAGGTGGCTCATCCCGATGTCGTAGACGTCGGGGAAGGCGAGGCAGACTCGCGCCTCGACCGACGACCAGTCCTTCACCCGCGCGCCGAACTCGCCCCCGAGGTAGCGCGCAGGCTTCTGCACGAGGTGAACGAACGACGCGTACGGGTGCTCCGTTGTGGTGGGCATCGGGGCCTAGCGTTCCACGACCATCGCGATGCCCTGGCCCACGCCGAT
>PLIR01000338.1 GCA_003139415.1 Myxococcales bacterium
GGGTCGCTACGGTCGCGCTCCGACGGCGCGCATCGCCGCCGGCACGACGACCAGCGCGGCGACCAGGCCTGCGAGGACACCGAAGACGCCCACTTCTCCGAGGTCGCGAAGGCCGTCGAACCGGCATGCGACGAGCGCCGCGAAGCCTGCCGCCGTCGTGAGCGAGGTCGCCGCGACGAGCGGTCCTTGCGTCTGCAGCGCTTCGGCCATCGTCGACTCCTGGGCCGCGTGCAGCAGGAACATCGACTCATCGATCGTGACCCCGAAGAGCACCGGAAGCACGAGCGCGTCGTACACGTGCCAGTGCACGCCGAGCACGCGCATCGCAAGGCCGACCACGCCCATCTCGCAGGCGAGCGTGCCGAGCGCAACGAAGGCCGGCCACGCGCGGCGCAGGGCCAGGCGCGTGCCTACCGCAACAACGGCGAGCGCCAGGCCGCCGACGAGGGCGAGGTCCCGAGCGAGCGCCGAGCGCAAGGCGCGATCGATGGCGTCGAAGCCCGTCACGATCGCGTGTGGGTCGGCGCCAAGGATGGCCGCACGCGCCGCGGCGTCTGCCCGCTCGTCGCCCCTCGGGCGCACGTACGTTGCCACAAGCACGTCGCTGCCGTCGCGCGCCAAGTGACGGGCCAGGAGCCAGTCGGCCGCGTCGCCGGTCGGGTTCTCCGCGACCGCTTCGGACGGGTGCGCGAATGCTGCGAGCGCAGGCCCGCACGCCTCGACGTCGAAGCCAGCGCTGCGGAGCGCGTCCTCGAACGCCGGACGTCGCGACGGCAGATCCAGCGCGTCGCGCAGGGCGAGCCGGTCGCGCTGCGTCGCCGCGGCCGGCGCGAAGCTCGTGAGGGCATCGTACCCGTCGATGTCCCCGGAGCGGCGCAGCGTGTTGAGCGCGTCGGCGACGCGATCGGCCCGCCGTCTCGCCGCCGACTCGTCTTGGTCGATGCTGAGCACGACCCACTGGGCGCGCGTGCGCGAGTCCTCGACACCCAGTCCGGCGGCCGGCCCGAAGAGCTGCTGGATGTGCTCGCCCGCCACGAGCGGAGCGAGCCCGCGCGGGCGGACCGCCACGAGCGCATCCGCGGGCACGGGCCACCCCACGAGGGCGACGATCGCCACCGGTGCCGCGCAGATCGCGAGGGCCAAGAACGCGCGCCGCCGCGTCGCGACGAGCCGCTCGACCCACGTCACCCATCGGGCGGGCCGCCAGGCTGGTGGCTCACCCCGCTCGAGCAGCGCGCCGATCTCCGGCGTAAAGAGGACGATGGCCACAGCGGTCAGGACCTCGCCCGCGCCGCACAGGAGGCCGAGCTGCTGCATTCCGCGTAGGCCGCTGACGGCCAATGACGCGAAGGCCATCCCGGCCAAGACCGCGGCGATGAGCGTGGGGCGCCACATCCGTGCCCGTGCCTCGTGCGCCGCGTCCCGACCCGTGAACCCCTCCCGGCGCGCCGCCAGCAGCGCGGCGTACACGTGCACCCCCGTATCGACGCCGACGCCCACGACGACCGCCGCGAAGGCGATGGCCACCGCGGACACCCCGACGGGCCACAGCGCGGCCAGCCCCGTCGTCCAGAGCGTTCCGAGGACGAGCGGTGGCAACACCGCGACGAGGGCGCGCGCACGGCGGAACGTCGCGACGAACGCCGCCGACGCGAGCAATATCGAGAGCGTGCCGCTCGTCTCGAGGTCGTGCCGGAGCATGCGTTCGGTCGCGTCGGCGACCGCGTGCCCGCCCGCGAGCTCGATCGTCGTGCCTGCGGCGGCGCCCGCGGCCGCTTCGGCGCGGTCGACGTCCGCCACGAAGGCCCGCGCGCTCGCCGACGCGAACGGGCTGCCGCGCGGCTGAGCGATGACGAGCCGCGCGCGACCGCCATCCGCCACGAACGCGTCCTCGGGAGCCCCCGACACGTTGGACGCCAGCTCCACGCCCGAGGCCCACGGGATCTGCAAGAGGCGCAAGGGATCGCGCGCGAGCCACCCCTCGGCGCGCGGGTCCCCGCCGGGCGCAAGGAGCAGCGATCGCGTCTCCTCGAGGCGCGCGAGCATGCCCGCGGGGGTCACGGCCTCGGCCAGCCGCTCGAGCGCCCGCGGGCCTGCGTAGGCCCACGCCAGCGTCGGGTCCGGCGGCTCGGCCGGGGCTGGGACGCGATCCATCACGCGCGCCACCGAGGGCGAATGACGAAGGGCTTCGGCGAGGCTCTGCGCCACGCGCGCGGTCTCCCCAGGCTGGTCTCCCCGCACGAGCAGGAGCGCCGGGTCGTCGGCGCCGAAGGCCCGCATCCAGCGCGCGAGGGCGCCGGCGTCCGACGACGAGGGCACCAGCGTCGAGAGGTCCGTCGACACGCGCAGCCGCGCAGCCGTGAGCCACACGCTGCCGACCGTGACGACCACGAGTAGCACCCGCACCAGGGAGGACGAAACGATCGAACGTCGCATGGCGCCGTGCGCGGGGGAGTCCGGAGCGGTCATCCGCCCGCGGGATCGCCCTCCTCCTTCTTGACGCGAACACGGACGCGCGTGACGCGCCGGCGGCTGATGCCGGTGACCTCGGCCGTGACGCCGGGGGCGAGCTCGACGCGATCCCCGGCGCGCGGCAGGTGTCCGAGCCGATCGACGACGAGCGCGCCGACCGACTCGTGCAGCTCGATGTCCGGGAGCTTGGCGCCGGTTGCCCGCAGTTCGTCGACCGCCGCCCGGCCGTCGACCTCCCA